>JALHLN010000197.1 GCA_022844545.1 Burkholderiales bacterium
CGCCTACCTGGCCGCGCTGGAGGCGCTGGTCCAGGAAGATGCCGCCATCCTTGCCCCCGGGCACGGCTACCTCGTCGGCGCGCCGGAGAAGGAGATCCGGCGCCTGATCGCCCATCGCCTCGCTCGCGAGGCGAAAGTGACGGCCGCGCTCGCGCGCCTGGGCGCGGCGACGCTGGAGGAACTGGTACCCGCTGTTTACGACGATGTCCACCCCCGCATCCATCCGGTGGCGGCGCGTTCGCTGACCGCGCACCTGGAGAAGCTCGCAGCCGAGGGCGCGGTGCACGCCGTGGCAGGACGCTATGCGCTGGTAGAATCCCCGCCTGCTGGCTAAGATGCTTCGAAGTCCACGCATTGCGAGGAGAGCGCCATGAGCGACGACAAGACGATGAAGCTGGTCACCAACCTCGATCGTCCGGCGATCGAGGGCAAGCTGGGCCAGCTGCACGCCGCGGCCAAAGGCAAGGGCCTCGCGGACCTGGCGCAGCTCTTCTCCGGGGTCGAAGGCATGCCCAGGGCCGCCATCGAGCAGCGCGTGCACAACGCGCAGAAGTGGCTCGCCGGAAAGTCCGAGCACGGCGACATCGCCGCGCTGCTCGACCTGGTGGAAATGAACCTCAAGAACCTCAAGTAAGCCCAAGCAGCGCTCTGCCGCGAAAGCCGTAACGCCCTGTCGCTGAACTACGACCTCTTCACCATCGGCGGCGGCTCCGGCGGGGTTCGCGCCAGCCGCGTCGCGGCGTCCTACGGCGCCCGCGTCGGCATCGCCGAGTCCGCGCAGTTCGGCGGCACCTGCGTCAACGTCGGCTGCATCCCGAAGAAGCTGTTCTCCTACGCCGCCCACTTCCACGAGGAAGTCCGGGACGCGGCCGATTTCGGCTGGACCACGCAGGCGCCCGAGTTCGACTGGGCGACGCTGCTCGCGAACAAGGACCGCGAGATCGCGCGCCTGAACGGCGTCTACGAGCGGATCCTGGCCAGCAACAAGGTGGACATCCACCACGGCCGCGCCACCGTGGTCGATCCGCACACGGTGGAAGTGAACGGCAAGCGCTGCACGACCAAACACATCCTGGTCTGCACCGGCTCCTGGCCTGAGAAGCCCGCCATTCCGGGCGCGGAACTGGGCATCACCTCCAACGAGGCCTTCCACCTTGGGGAACTGCCCTCGCGCGCGCTGGTGGTGGGTGGGGGCTACATCGCGGTGGAGTTCGCCTCCATCTTCAACGGCCTGGGCGTGGAGACGACGCTCGCCTACCGCGGTGCGCAGCTGCTGCGCGGCTTCGATTCGGACCTCGGCACGCGGCTCGCGGAGGAGATGGCGAGAAAGGGCGTCGCCGTCCGCCTCAAGGCCAATCCGGCGAAGCTCGAGCCTGGCATCAGGGTCACGTTCGAGGACGGCGGCACCGACAGCTTCGACCTGGTGCTGTTCGCCACTGGCAGAAAGCCCAACACGGCGGGCCTCGGGCTGGAAGCCGCGGGCGTGAAGCTCGCCGCCGACGGCGCCATCGTGGTCGACCGATACTCGAAGACGTCGGCCGATTCCATCCACGCCATCGGCGACGTCACCAACCGCATCAACCTGACGCCGGTCGCCACGGCCGAGGCCATGTGGCTGGCGAAGACGCTGTTCCGAGGCGAGCCGACGCCGGTGGACCACGAGAACGTCGCCACCGCCGTGTTCTCGCACCCCAACATCGCCACCGTCGGCTTGTCGGAGGCGCAGGCGCGCGAGCGCTTCGACGCGGTGGACATCTACAAGGCCGCGTTCCGGTCGCTCAAGCACGCCATGGGCGCGAACGAGGAAAAGGTGTTCATGAAGCTGGTGGTCGATGCTGCGACGCAGCGCGTGCTGGGCGCCCACATGATGGGTCCGGAGGCGGGCGAGATCATCCAGGGCGTCGCCATCGCCGTGAAGATGGGCGCCACCAAGGCGCAGTTCGACGCTACCATCGGCATCCACCCCACGGCGGCCGAGGAATTCGTTACGATGCGCGAAAAATCCGGCTGAATCCGCCGGATTTGACCTGGCGCAACCTGCGGCGCTGGCGCAGGTAAAGGATTGTCGGCATGTTTTTCCACGGGAATCTGGAACGCAAGCTGGCCAAGTTCGGCGCCCAGGGCGGACTGCCCCTGGCGGTGGAGTTGTGGGACGGCCGCCGCATCGAACTGGGCGGCAAGCCCACCGTCACCCTCCGCGTGCCGCGCAGCTCGGCGCTGCGCAAGCTGGCGAACCTGGATCTTGCCACGCTCGGCAAGGCCTACGTCGAAGGCGACCTCGACCTCGTCGGCCCGATCGACGAGGCGCTGCGCGCCGCTGCGGCACTGGCGCGGCGCGCGGGCAGTTCGGTGAAGGGGCGCCTGCCACGCCTTGCGCGCCACGACCACGCCCGCGACGCGGACGCGATCCGCTTCCACTACGACGTCTCCGACGACTTCTACCGCCTGTGGCTGGACACGCGCATGGTCTACTCCTGCGCCTACTACCGCGAGGGCGGCGAAACGCTGGAGGCGGCGCAGGAAGCGAAGCTGGACCACATCTGCCGCAAGCTGCGCCTCGCGCCCGGCGAGCGCTTCCTCGACATCGGCTGCGGCTGGGGAGCCCTCGTCCTGCACGCGGCCGAGCGCTTCGGCGTCGACGCGACCGGCATCACGCTGTCGGAAAACCAGCACGCCCTCGCCAGCGAGCGCATCCGCGCCGCGGGCCTGCAGGAGCGCTGCCGGGTGCGCCTGCAGGACTACCGCGACGTCGCGGGCGAAGGCCTGTTCGACAAGATCGCGTCGGTTGGGATGTTCGAGCACGTTGGGCTGAAGAACCTGCCGCTTTACTTCGACACCGTGCGGCGGCTGCTGGCCGACGGCGGCATCGCCATCAACCACGGCATCACCGCGGTCGACCCGGACAGCCGGGAGGTCGGCCTGGGCGCCGGCGAGTTCGTCGAGCAGTACGTGTTCCCGCACGGCGAATTGCCGCACCTGTCGCTGGTCCTGCGCGAACTTTCCGCCGCCGGGCTGGAGGTGATGGACGTGGAGACCCTGCGCCTGCACTACGCCCGGACGCTGGCGGAATGGTCGCGGCGGCTGGAGGCGAACCTGGAGGCGGCGCGGCGGCATGCCGGCGAGAAGCGCACCAGGGTCTGGCGCCTGTACCTCGCCGGCTGCGCCCATGCCTTCGAGCAGAATTGGGTCACCATCCACCAGGTGCTGGCGGTGAAGTCCTCCGACCCCGCGCGCAACCCCCTGCCCTGGACGCGCGACTACATTTACCGCTAGGCCAGCGCGCGCAGCACCAGCGAGACCCCCGTCGCCAGCAGCATCAGCGCCACCGCGCGCATCAGCGTCTCGCGCGTGATGCGCCGGAACAAGTGGCCCGCCGCCCACAGGCCGGCGAGCCCCGCCGGCACGATCACGAGCGCATATGCCCAGACCTTGAGGTCGAGCAGGATGCCGGTGGCAAAGAAGGCGATGGTGCGCAGCGAAATGCTGGTCAGCGCGGCGAAGCCGAGCGTGGCGCGGAACTGCTCCTTGGTCAGGCCGCGGTGCGACAGGTACATGGCGTAGGGCGGACCTCCGGCGCCGAACACGGTGCTGGTGATCCCGCCGCTGAACCCGGCCAGGTAGGCCCACGCCGGACCGATGCGATGGCTCGAGGCGCGGCCGCTGAACAGGCTGTAGAGCGCGAACAGGAACACGAACACGCCCAGCGCCAGCGTCGCCGCCTGGCGCGGCAGGTTCACCAGCAGGGTGACGCCCACCACGGTCCCGACCAGGATGGTGGGCACGAGCCGCGTCCATTCCGCACGCACCGCATGCTTCGGGTTCTCGAACCCGATGCGGTAGGAATTGGCGAGGTCCATGAGCACGAACAGCGCCAGCGCGAAGGGCAGCGGCACCAGATGGAGCGCGAGCGGGATGGTGATCAGCGCCGCACCGAACCCGGTGATGCCGAACACCACCGATCCGGCGAAGGCGAGCGCCGCGAGCAGCGCGAGCTCGGTGGGATCCACGTTCACGGCTTAAGCTCCGGCTGCAGCCGCAGTTCCGCGGCGTTCCAGGTGTTCATGCGGCGCAGGCGCTCGACATACCGCGGGAACGGCAGCCCGTAGCGCACTTCCAGGCGCTCGGCGTCCTCGCGCAGGTCGCGCCACGGCAGCGCCGGCGGCGCGCCCTTGAGCGCGATGACGATGATGTTGGGATCGCGCAGGGCCGGCAGGCACAGCACGCTGCCGGCAAAGGCGTTCTCCAGGCGGCGCAGGTTGCGGTCGAAGTCCCGGTCGTCGTCCATGAAGTTCATCACCAGCACGCCATTGTCCTCCAGCGCGCACCACGCGGCGTCGAAAAAGGCCTGCGACACCAGCGCCGCGGGCGTGGTCTCGTCGTCGAAGCCGTCCACCACCAGCAGGTCGCAGCACTCCGGGGCGAGCGCTTCGATGCCGTCGCCGTGCTCGACTTTCAGGCGCGCGTCGTCCGGGGGCAGGTGGAACAGCGCCCGCGCGGTGGCGATGACGCGTTCGTCCAGCTCCAGCACGCGGGTGCGCAGGCGCGGCAGCCGGCGGTGGAAGAACTTGGCGAGCGAGCCTCCGCCCAGCCCGATCATCAGCGCGTGCCGCGGGTCGGGATGGAACAGCAGGAAGGCCATCATGCAGCGGGTGTAGTCCAGCTCCAGCGCGAACGGGTCGTCCATGCGCATCGCGCTCTGGATCGCCTCGCCGCCCACGTGCAGCTCGCGCACGCCGCGCGCTTCGCTCACCGTGAGCGCGGGCCGGCCTTTCGTCATGCCGCTCGCCCGCCGCGCGGGGGCTGCAGGGACACGATGCCGGCCGCGGCGACCAGGGCGAGCAGCGCGGCGCCGAGGATGGGCATGGCATAGCTGGCGGTAGCGTCGTAGGCCGCACCCGCCAGCGGCGGCCCGAGCAGCGTGCCCAAGCCCGCCGCGGTATACAGGCAGCCGATGATCCCCGCGACCGACCTCGCCCCGAACAGGTCCATGACCACCGAGGGAAAGGTGGCAACGAAGCCGCCGTAGCAGATGCCGAAGCCCACCGCCATGAAGGAAAGAGCGATCTGGCCCGTGCTCGCCCACCACAGGACCAGCATCAGCGACATGCCCAGGTACATCAGCGCGAGCGATCGCATGCGGCCGACGCGGTCGGCGAAGGCGCCGACCGCGAAGCGTCCCAGCAGGCTGCCCAGCCCGATCAGGCTCACCAGCAGCACGCCGAAGGCTTCCGGATGGCCGGCGTCGCCGGCGTAGGGCGCGAGGTGCACCAGCGGCACGAAGCATCCGAACCCGGACAGCGCGAGGGTGCCGTAGAGGACCCAGAAGTTGCGCGCGCGCAGCGCCGAGCGAAGCGGCACGCCGGTGGTGGCCTGCGCATGGCCCGCTGGACGGTTGCGGATCGCCGCCGCCGCCGCGCCGCCCAGCACCAGCGTGACCGCGGCGAGCGCGAGGTAGGCGCCGCGCCAGCCGAAAAGGTCGATCCACCACGCCGCCAGCGGCGGCCCGAGCAGGTTGCCGGCGCCAATGCCCGACACCGCGATGCCCGAGGCGAGCACGCGGTTCTTCTCGAACCAGGGCTGCACTGCGCCCACCGAGGGCACGTAGGTGAGGCCGATGCCGGCCCCCAGTCCAATCGAGTACGTGACGTACAGCACCGTCACTGACGTCGCCTGGCTCGCCGCGGCAAGTCCCGCGGCAAGGAAGGCGACGCCGACAAGGGCCACGTTACGCGTGCCGTAGCGGTCCGCGAGCATGCCGCCGGGGGCGCCGAGCAGGAAATACAGGAAGGCGCACAGGGAGAACACCAGCGAGACGTGCGC
>JALHLN010000198.1 GCA_022844545.1 Burkholderiales bacterium
TCACGCCCTTCGCCACCGGCTTCATGAACCCGAAGGACAACAGCTTCTGGGGCCGGCCGGCGTACCTGGCGCAGCTGAAGGACGGCTCGCTGCTGGTGTCCGACGAGCAGCTGGGCGCCATCTACCGCATCAGCTACAGCGCGCCCGCGAAGAAGAAATAGTGCTCCTGCGTGCCGGAGGGCGGTGGGCTCTGCTCGCCGCCCTTTTCATTTCCGTCGCCCATGCGCAGGCGCCGCTGCCACCTGCGCGGCTGAAGGCCTGCGCCGCCTGCCACGGCGAGGACGGCAATTCGGCGATCGCGGGCACCCCGTCCATCGCCGGGCAGCCGCGCATCTTCCTCGAGAACTACCTGGTGATGACGCGCGAGGGCGTGCGCGGCTCGGAGGTGATGCAGGCCATGCTGAAGGGCGTGCGCGACACGGAGATCGTCGCGCTGTCGAAGCACTACTCCGAACTCAAGGCGCGCCCGCCCGCCGCCACCGTGGACCGCAACCTGTTCGAGCGCGGCCGGGGCATCGCGGCGAGGAGCCGCTGCGGCAGCTGCCACCTGCCCAACTACTCCGGCCGCGAGCAGATGCCGCGCCTCGCCGGCCAGCGCGAGGAGTTCCTCCTCGAAGTGATGCTGCAGTACCGGCACAACCGCCGCAAGGGCGGCGACACCATGATGTCCGCGGCGCTCTACGGCATCCCCGAAGAGGATTTCAAGGCGCTCGCCCACTACTTCTCGCGCCTCAAATGACCATCCTTCGCGCCGCACTGGCCCTTTGCGTCCTGGCGCCGTCGCTCGCGCACGGCCAGGCCGAGGACGCGATCTCGGTCACCGCCACCCGCGTCGAGCGCCCGACCCTCGAGATTCCCGCCGCCGTGGACCGCGTGCGCGAGGACGACATCCGCTGGGGCAAGCCGCAGGTGAACCTGTCCGAGTCGCTGGGCCGCGTCCCCGGTATTTCGGTCAACAACCGCAACAACTACGCCCAGGACCTTCAGGTCACCTCGCGCGGCTTCGGCAGCCGCTCCACCTTCGGCATCCGCGGCCTGCGCCTCATCGCCGACGGCATCCCGGCCAGCTTCCCGGACGGCCAGGGGCAGGTGTCGCACTTCGATCTCGGTTCCGCCGGCGGCATCGAGGTGCTGCGCGGCCCGTTCTCGGTGATGCACGGCAACGCCTCCGGCGGCGTGATCAGCATCGCGACCGAGCGCGGCACGCCCGGGCTGGAAGGCTCGTTCTCCGCCGGCAGCCTGGGCACGCGCCGCGCCGCGCTGAAGCTGGGCGGCGAAGGCTGGCTGGTGAGCAGCGCGCGCTTCAGCACCGACGGCTACCGCGAGCACAGCAAGGCGGTGCGCGAGCAGCTGAACGCGACGGCGGAGTTCGCCCCCGGCAGCGGCACGCGCGTGACGCTGGTGGCCAATGCCTTCGCCAGCCCGGAAACGCAGGACCCCTCGGGCCTGACGCGCGCGCAGATGGAGGCCAACCCGAAGCAGGTGGCGGCGCCGGTGCTGCAGTTCGACACGCGCAAGAGCCAGGCCCAGAACCAGTTCGGCGCCGCCGTCTCCCACCGCCTGTCGGAGGCGACGACGCTGCACGGGTCGCTGCACGCCGGCGAGCGCGTGGTGCGGCAGTACCTCGGGTTCCTCGGCTCGGCGCCGGCCACCACCTCCGGCGGGGTGCTGAATCTCGACCGCGGCTACGGCGGCGCGTCGCTGCGGCTGGAGACGCGCGGCGCGCTGCTCGGGCGGCCGCTGACGGTGAGCATTGGCGGCGAGTACGAGCGCATGGTGGACCGGCGCACCGGCTTCGTGAACAACAACGGACAGATCGGGGCCCTGCGCCGCGACGAGGACAACATCGTCAGCGCGACCGGCGCCTACGTGCAGGCGGAGTGGCGCTTCGCCGACAAGTGGATCGCGCTCGCCGGCCTGCGCGCCAGCCGCGTCGCCTTCGAGCTGGAGGACTTCTTCGTCGTCGCCGGCAACCCGGACGACAGCGGCAGCCGCAGCTACAGCGCCGTGACGCCCGCGCTGGGCCTGCTGTACCGCGCCACGCCCACGATCAGCCTGTACGCCAACCACGGCCGCGGCTTCGAGACGCCCACCTTCGTCGAGCTCGCCTACCGCCCCGGCGGCAGCGGCATGAACTTCGCGCTGGAAGCCTCGCGCAGCCGGCACCTGGAGGCGGGCGTCAAGGCGGTGCTGGGCGCCGGGACGCGGCTCAACCTGGCCCTCTTCGAGGTCGCCACCGAGCGCGAGATCGTGGTGGACACCAACGTCGGCGGCCGCAGCACCTTCAAGAACGCCGGCCGCACGCGGCGCAGCGGGCTGGAGCTGGGCCTCGAATCGAGCCTCCCCTTCGGCCTGGAGGCGGTGCTCGCCTGGACGCTGCTGGATGCAACCTTCCGCGACGCCTTCACCGCCGGCGCGGTCACGGTGCCCTCGGGCAACCGCTTGCCGGGCGTGGCGCGCAACACGCTGTACGGCGAGCTGCGCTGGAAGCACGCGCCCAGCGGCTTCACGCTCGCGCTCGAGGCGCAGCACAAGTCGCGGGTCGCGGTGGACGACGTGAACTCGGACTTCGCCGCGGGCTACACCACCGCGAACCTCGCCGCCGGGCTCACGCAGGCGGGCGGCAAGTGGAGGGTGACGGAGTTCATCCGCATCGACAACCTCGCCGACAAGCGCTACGCCGGCTCGGTGATCGTCAACGAGGGCAACGGCCGCTTCTTCGAGCCTTCGCCGGGCCGCACCGCCCTGGTGGGGGTGAAGGCGAAGCTGGGCTTCTAGCTTTCCTAGCCGCGCTGGTTGTGCAGGCCGACCACGGCCTCGATCTCGACCTTCATCCCCGGGATCGCGAGTTCCTTGACCCCGATCAGCGTGCTGGCCGGCCGCGAATCGCCGAAGTATTCCTGCCGCACCGGGTTGATCCGGGTGCGGTCGTTGATGTTGGTGAGGAACACCGTCACCTTGAGCACGTCCTCGAAGTGCGCGCCCGCGGCATCCAGCGCCAGCTTCAGGTTCTCGAACACCTTGCGCGCCTGGAGCACCACGTCGTCACCCACCACCCGTCCGTTGGCGTCGATGGGCGCCATGCCGGAGATGAACAGCAGGTCGCCCCACTGCACCGCGTCGCAATAGTGGCTGATGGGCGTGGCGAGCCCGGGCAGCATGAATTCCTGTTTGCGCTTCATAGGCGTTTTGCAACCTCCTCCAGCATGACCTCGGTGGCCCCGCCACCGATGGATTGGACCCTGGCATCACGGTACATGCGCTCGATCGCCGAGTCGCGCATGTAGCCGGCGCCGCCGTGGAACTGCAGGCAGTCGTACATCACCTCGTTCACCAGTTCGCCGCAGTAGGCCTTGGCCATGGATACCTCCCGCACGCAGTCGCGGCCCTGCGCGTCCAGCTCCGCCGCGTGGCGCACCAGCTGCCGGCCCGCCTCCACCTTCGCCGCCAGCATCGAGAGGCGCTGCCGGATGGTCTGCTTGTCCCAAAGCGGCGCGCCGAAGGCCTTGCGCGTGCGCACGTACTCGAGGGTCAGCTCGATGGCGCGCTGCGACTCGCCCATGGCCATGGCGCCGATGGCGATGCGCTCGTTCTGGAAGTTCTTCATGATGGAATAGAAGCCGCGGTGCGCCTCGCCCAGCAGGTTCGCCGCCGGCACGCGGCAGTCCTCGAACACCAGTTCCGCGGTATCCGAGCAACGCCAGCCCATCTTGTCCAGCCGCCGCCCCACCGAGAAGCCCTTCATCCCCTTTTCCACGATGAACATGGACAGGCCTTTGGAGCCGCCCGCCGGATCGGTCTTCGCGGCGACGAAGCAGACGTCGGCCAGCGCGCCGTTGGTGATGAACATCTTCGAGCCGCGCAGGACCCAGTCGCCGCCTTCCTGTTTCGCGGTGGTGCGGATGGATTTCACGTCGGAGCCGGCGTCGGGCTCGGTGACCGCGACTGCGCTGATGGCTTCGCCTGAAATGATCCGTGGCAACCAGGCCTTGATTTGTTCCGGCGAGCCGGCGTTCACCAGGTGCGGCGAGGCCATGTCGGTGTGCACCAGCACGGTGATGGCGAAGCCGCCGAAGGTGGAGCGGCCCAGTTCCTCGGCCAGCAGCGCGGTGGCGCGGGCATCCAGCCCGCCGCCGCCGAATTCCTCCGGATAGCGCAACCCAAGGAACCCAAGCTTGCCCATCTGGCGCAGCACCTCGCGCGGCACGGAGCCCTGCGCTTCCCAGGCGGCTGCGTGCGGCACCACCTCCTTCTCGACGAAGCGGCGAATACTCTCGCGCAGCAGGAGCAGGGTTTCGTCTTCCATCCCGTTATCTTAGGCGATGGGCCTGGAGCCGTCCCCGGAACCAGAGCGCGAGCAGCGGCAGGCCGACCGCGGACACCAGGTACACCGGCAGCGTGCCGATGCCGTCCACCGCATGCGAGGAAAGCCACACGCCGGTGGACTGGCCGGTGAACAGGAAGCAGGCGAACAACGCCACCGCCGCGCCGCGCGCCTCCGGCGCCATCTGCGTCGCGTGCACCTGCAGCGTGTTGTGCAGCATGTACAGACCGATGCCGACCACCAGCACACAGGCCACGGCGACGGCAGTCACGGGCGCGTACGCGAGCCCGAGAAAGCCGGCGCCCGCAAACAGGCCGCCCCCCAGCGCCACCCGTCCCTCGCCCAGCCAGGGCAGGAGCCGCCCGGACACCAGCGCGTACAACAATCCGCCCAGCGGAAACACCGAAAGCAAGGCCCCGCTCTGCCCCAGACTCAAACCGAAGCGCAAGTGCGCGTCATAGGCCACGAATGCCAGCGGGCCGTAGAGCAGCGCACCCTCCAGGAACACCGTCGCCAGCATCACCCGCACCCAGGGATCGCGCGTCAGCGCCGCCATGCGCAGGAACGACTCGCGCAGCGTCAGCCCGGCACCTGCCCGCTGCGCGGTCGCCGGGTTGGTGCGCAGCTCGAACCACAGCAGCGCCGCGATCGCCACGTACAGTCCCGTAAGCGCGTAGAACACCGCCTGCCAGCCGTATCGCTCGCCCAGCCAGCCCGAGGCCATGGCCGCGAACGCGATGCCGAACATGTGGCCGATGAGGAAGCGCGCCAGCACCGGCTGGCGCCGCTCGTAGGGCACCGCGTCGCCGATCCAGGCCATGGCCAGGGGCACGATCGCCCCCACCGTGGCGCCGGTGGCGAAGCGCGCCGCCACCAGCAGCGGCAGCGACGGCGCCAGCGCGCAGGCGAGGTTGCCCGCGGCCGAGATGGCCGTGACCCAGAACACCATGCGGTACTTGCCGACGCGGTCGCCAATGGGCCCGTTCACCACCTGCAGCAGGCCGTAGGCGATGGCGAAGGCGGTGATGACCGCGGAGGCGCCGCCGGCGGTGGTGCCGAAGGTCTGCGCCAGCAGCGGCAGCAGCGGGTCGGGGGCGCGCAGCGCCGCCGCGCTCGCGAACGAGGCGAGCGACAGGACGACGACGGCGCGGCTGCTCACCGCGATGGGAAGGCGGGCATCGGGCCGCGATGGTACCCGATGCCCCGCGGACTATCGCCCGATGCCCGCGACCCTCAGCTGCAGCGAGCGGCCGTCGGGCAATTCCGCGTCCACTTCCTCGCCGGCGCGCCGCCCCAGCAGCGCGCGGCCCACGGGCGAGAGCACCGAGACCAGGCCGGCCGCCGGGTTGGCGCGCCCCGGCGGCACGAGCGTCACCGCCCGGCGCGTGCGGGAGGCCAGTTCATAGTAGGACACCACGCTGCCGACGGCGGCGCGATTCGGTTCCATCCTCGACTCGTCCGCCACCCGCGCCAGGATTTCGCTGTCTTCGTTC
>JALHLN010000199.1 GCA_022844545.1 Burkholderiales bacterium
CGCCACGCCCTACCACGAGCGGCCGCTGAAGCGGGATCTGGAGCAGCGGCTGGGGCGCGAAGTCCGCCTGGAGAACGACGCCAACTGCCTCGCGCTCTCCGAGGCCATCGACGGCGCCGGGCGCGGCGCCGCGCTCGTGTTCGGCGTCGTGCTCGGCACCGGCGCCGGCGCCGGCATCGTCCACAACGGGCGCGTGCTGTCCGGCGCCAACGCCTCGGCCGGGGAGTGGGGCCACAATCCGCTGCCCTGGATGACCCCGGACGAGTACCCCGGCCCGCGCTGCAGCTGCGGACGGCTGGGCTGCATCGAGCAGTTCGTCTCCGGCACCGCGATTGCGGCCGACCACCTGCGCGTCACGGGAGAGGCGCTGGACGCGCAGGCCATTGCCGCGGGCGCCGCGGCCGGGGAAGCGACCTGCGAGGCAACGCTGCGGCGCTTCGAGGACCGGCTGGCACGCGCCCTCGCCCACGTCATCAATCTTCTCGACCCGGACATCATCGTGCTGGGAGGCGGCGTGTCGGCCCTGGAGCGGCTCTACCGGTCGGTGCCGCAACTGTGGGCTCCCCACGTCTACGCTCCCGCCCCGCGCACGCGCCTGGCGCGCGCGGTCCATGGCGACGCGAGCGGCGTGCGGGGCGCGGCCATGCTCTGGCCGGCATAGTGCTTCTCAGGCGCCGCGCGCCTGTGCCGCCCGCTCCAGGAACTCCTCCATCACCGGCGCGGCATCCAGCAGCTCCGTGCTCCCGCCGTGATGGAACTCCGGATGCCACTGCAGGCCCGCGACGTAGCTCGCACCGCGCCAGCGGATGGCCTCGATCACCCCGTCGGCGGGCGAGCGCGCCTCCACCTCCAGGCCCCGTCCGAGCGCCTTGATTGCCTGGTGATGGATGGAATTGACCGTCGCACGGCGGGTGAGACCATACAGGCGCGAGAGCCCCGACCCCGGCACGATCTCGATCTCGTGCGCGTTCTGGTCGTAGGCCACGGCATCGACGTGGCGCACGGCGGAACCGACCTCGGTCTCGATGTCCTGGTGCAGCGTGCCGCCGAGGGCGACGTTGATGAGCTGCAGGCCGCGGCAGATGCCCAGCACCGGCTTGCCCTGGATGACGCACTCCCAGAACAGCTCGATCTCGTAGCGGTCGCGCACGCGGTCGCCGGACCATTCCGGGCGCGCGGGCGCCTCGCCGTAGCTCTCCGGGCTCAGGTCGGCGCCGCCCTGCAGCACCAGGCCGTCGAGCGACCGGACATAGTCCCCGAGCAGCACGCTGGCGCGCGACACCGCCGCGCCGCCAGTGATCGCCGGGATCATGTACGCCAGCGCCTCGTGCGCGAGCAGCCAGTGCGCCACCGACTGCTCCAGGTATTGCAGCGTCTTGCCGCGGAACCCGAGCTCGGCCGGCGGCTGGTGCAGGATCCGCGCCGACAGCCCGATGCGCAGGCGGCCCGCGCTCACTTCCCTGCGCGCAGGCGCTCGACCTGGCGCCACACCAGGTCGGGCAGCGAGCCGCTTCCCGCGTACTGCTCGCGCATCCAGCGCGCGTCGTTGCCCCCCTGCACGATGGCGGCGATCTCCCGCAGCGCGCCCTCGGACTCCAGCTCGCGCGCGTGCACCGCGAGCACCGCAAGCGAGGCGTTCACCTCCTCGGCGAGGCTGCGCCGCGAGCCTGCCTCGGCGTCGATGAACTCGCCCTCCAGCCCGAAGCGGCAGGCCTGGAAGCGGTTGTAGGTATAGGCGAGGTAGGCGTCCTCGGAGATCCGGTGCGGCCGCTCGATCAGCAGCCAGCGCGCCAGCGTCTGGGCGTAGGCGGCGAGCGCGGCGGCGCGCTCGACCGTGAGCGGCGTGTCGCAGACCCGGACCTCGATGGTGCCGAACTCCGGCTTGGGGCGGATGTCCCAGTAGAAGTCCTTCATGCTCTCGATGATGCCGGCGCCGCGCATCCTGGCGAAGAAGTCATTGAACGCGTCCCAGGTCTGGACGAAGGGCGCGCGCCCCGAGAGCGGGAACGCGAACACCGCGTTCAGGCGCGAGGAGTCGAACGCGGTGTCGACGCCCTGGTAGTACGGCGAGGCGGCCGAGAGCGCGATCAGGTGCGGCATGTAGCGCGACATGGCATGCAGCAGGTAGAGCGCGTCGTCGCCGTCGGCGCAGCCGATGTGCACGTGCTGGCCGAACACCGTGAACTGCTTGGCGAGGTAGCCGTAGAGCTGCGAGACCTGGCGCATGCGCGGCGCGTCCATGATGCGCCGCTCGCTCCAGTGCTGGAACGGATGCGCGCCGCCGCCGGCGATGCCGACGTTGAGGCGCGCGGCGGTCTGCAGCAGCACGTCCCGGATCGTCTGCAGCTCCGCCAGCAGGGGCCCGTGGCGCGTGTGGATGCCGGTGCTGATCTCGATCATGCTCTCGGTGATCTCGGGCTTGATCTCGCCCGGATGGCTCTGCTTGCCGGTCAGGGTGAGCAGGTCCGAGGCCGCGCGCGTCAGGTCGCAGTCGCGCGAGTTGACCAGCTGCAGCTCGAGCTCGACGCCCATGGTGAGGGGCGCGGACCTGGAGAACGCCAGCCGCTCCACGGCTAGGCCTCCGGTTCCGCGGTCTCGCCGGCGCGGACCAGCGCGAACTGCGCCAGCAGCGGGCCGAGCAGCTCGAGGATCGCCACCGCCGAGATCACGATCGCCGCAAGCGAGGGGCCCAGTTGCGGGTATAGGCGGGTGGTGTCGTGCAGCAGCACCAGCGCGACGGCGGACATCGGCGTCAGCGCGAGCGCGAGCAGCGAGGCCTTGCGCAGGGGCAGCCCGGAAGCCGGCGCAAGCGCGAACACGCCCAGCGCCTTGCCCGCCACGCGCGCCGCGACCAGCACGCCGCCGGCGACCGCGCCGGTCGCCAGCACGCCGAGGTCGATGCGCGCCGCGGTGACGGCGAACAGCAGGATCAGCAGGATCCCGCCCACCCGGCCGAAGCTGAGCGCGACGAAGAGGCGCTCGCGGTCTAGGATGCGGATCGCCACGCCGTAGCCCAGGAGCGTCAGCGCCATGGAGAGCTTGAGCGCGTCGGCCGCCCAGACCGCGGCGGCCACCAGCGCGAGGATGCAGAAGAACTGCGCGTCGTGTCGCCGCCCCAGCAGCCGCAGCAGCCCGAGCGTCGCCGCGGCGAACGCCGTGGCGGCGGCGAGCGAGCCGAAGATCAGGTACAGCGGGTGCAGGACCGCCGCCTGCCAGTCGTGCGCGTGCTCGCGCGCCAGCCACGACAGCAGCACGCCCACGGCCACGACCGCGTAAACCGTGTTGAGCGCGCTGAGCATCAACAGGCGCTCGGTGACCTGGCCTTGGGCGCGCAGGTCGCGCACCAGCGTCAGCGTCACCGCGGGCGCGGTCGAGATGCCGATCGCGGCGGCCGCCGCGGCCACCAGCGGCGGCGCCCCGAGCGCGAGCAGCACCGCGCACATGGCCGCGAACGCGAGCGCGGATTCGAGCACGCTGGTGCCCAGCAGCCAGGGGTTGCGCCGCAGCCAGCCGGGGTCGACGCGCTGGCCCAGCTCGAACAGCACCACGCCCAGCGCGAGGTCCAGCAGCGGCAGCATCGCATCCAGCGCCCCGCGGTCGAGCAGCCCCAGCACATGCGGCCCGAGGAGCGCGCCGACCGCGCTCCAGCCCAGCAGACGCGGCAGCCGCAGCCAGCGCTGGACCGCCTCGCCGGCGAGGACCGCGGCGAGCAGCATGAGCGCGGTCCAGGGCAGGGTGGCGCCGATGCCGCGCAGGTCGGGCAGGAAGAAGAGCTCGTTCATGCGTCCTCCGGACTGCGCAGCGAGCGCAGCTGCAGCGCCGGCGCGCTGCCGTCCTTCGCCACCCCCGGGTACAGCGTGAGGTGCGGATAGGGGATCTCGATGCCGCGCGCGTCGTAGGCCTTCTTCAGGCGGCGCAGGAACTCGCGGCGCACGTTCCACTGCTCGATCGGCGGCACGACCTTGAACCGGCCGCGCAGGATCACCGCGGAGTCCGCCCAGCGCTCGACGCCGATGATCTCCAGGTCCGCGGCCAGCCGCGGCGCCCACGCCGGGTCGGCGCGCATCGCCTGCCCCACCTCGCGCATCACCGCCAGCGCCTCGTCAGTGTCCTCGCGGTAGGCCACGCCCACCTCGATCACCGCCTGCGCGAAATCGCGCGTGCGGTTGGTGACGATCTTGATCTCGCCGTTGGGCACGAAGTGGACATGGCCGTCGAAGTCGCGCAGCCGCACGTGGCGCAGGGTGACCTCCTCGACCAGGCCGCCGATGCCCGCGACCTGCACCACGTCGCCTTGCCGGATCTGGTCCTCGACCAGGATGAACAGGCCGGCGAAGTAGTCCTTCACCAGGCTCTGCGCGCCGAAGCCGATGGCGATGCCGGCGACGCCGGCGGTGGCGAGCACCGGGGCGATGGAGATCCCCAGCTCGTTCATCACCAGCATCGCGGCGACGATCGCGATCACGACGGTGCCGATGTAGCGGAACGCGCGCGCCAGGGTGCCGACGCGCTTGACCGCCTCCGGGTCGCTGCGGCGTTCCATGTAGCTGCGGAACTGGCGGATGGCGCGGCGCAGCGCGACCATCGCGATCCAGGCCGCGGCGAGGACGATCAGGACGTTGATCGCGGAGCGCAGCGCCGGATTCCATCCCGAGGAAAGCGCCAGGCCCAGGCTGTCGATCCATTCCCGCATTCAGCCCCTCCCCAGACAGGATTACCGCTTTTGACGCCGCGCGGGCGCCGGAGTTCCCCGCGCGCCTAGTGCAGCGACTTGACGATGTCCTCGACCACCTTCTTGGCGTCGCCGAAGACCATCATGGTGCGGTCCATGTAGAAGAGCGGGTTGTCCAGGCCCGCGTAGCCCGCCGCCATGCTGCGCTTGTTGACGAGGATCGTCCGCGCCTTGTGCACGTCGATGATGGGCATGCCGTAGATCGGGCTGCCCTTCTCGTAGGCGAGCGGGTTGACGACGTCGTTGGCGCCCAGCACCAGCACCACGTCGGTGGTCCCCATCTCGCCGTTGATGTCGTCCATCTCGAATACCTGCTCGTAGGGCACCTCGGCCTCGGCCAGCAGCACGTTCATGTGCCCGGGCATGCGGCCGGCCACCGGGTGGATGGCGAAGCGCACGTGGATGCCCTTCTCGCGCAGCATCTGCGCCATCTCCTTCACCGCGTGCTGCGCGCGCGCCACCGCCAGGCCGTAGCCCGGGACGATGACCACGCTCTCGGCGTTCTGCATCAGGAAGGAGGCGTCCTCCGCGGAGCCCGACTTCACCGTCTTCTCGCCGGCGTCGGCCGCGGCGGCGCCCTCGGCGGCGCCAAAGCCGCCCAGGATCACCGAGATGAACGAGCGGTTCATCGCCTTGCACATGATGTAGGACAGGATCGCGCCCGAGGAGCCCACCAGGGAGCCCGCGACGATCAGCATCGAGTTGTTGAGCGAGAAGCCGATGCCGGCCGCGGCCCAGCCCGAATAGCTGTTGAGCATCGAGATCACCACCGGCATGTCGGCGCCGCCGATCGGGATGATGATCAGGACGCCCAGCATGAAGGCGAGGCCGGTCATCATGATGAACGCGGTCCAGTTTTCGTCCGGGGACAGGAAGAAGGCGATGCCGAAGGCGACCATCACCAGGCCGATGGCGAAGTTGAGCCAGTGCTGCCCGGGGAACACGATCGGCGCCGAGGAGAACAGGCGGAATTTCTTCCCCAGCCCGGCCAGCTTGCCGAACGCGATCACCGATCCCGAGAACGTGATGGCGCCCACGAAGGTCCCGATGAACAGCTCGAGCTTGTTGCCCGCGGGCATCGG
>JALHLN010000200.1 GCA_022844545.1 Burkholderiales bacterium
CGACGGGCTGCGACGCGCAGCCCTGGTTCCGCATCTTCAACCCGGTGACGCAGTCGGAGAAGTTCGACGCCGAGGGGAAGTTCATCCGCCGCTACGTGCCGGAACTGGCCCGCGTGAGCGGCGACTGGATCCACGCGCCCTGGACGTTGCCGCCGCTGGAGCAGCATGCCGCGGGCTGCGAGATCGGCCGCGACTACCCGGCGCCGGTGGTGGACCACGCCGAGGCGCGCATCCGCACGCTGGCGCGCTACGCGGCGGTGAGGAAGCCCGCCGCCTAGTGGTAGCAGCCGCCGCCGGGCGCGCGCAGGTCCATCGGCCAGGCGTACTCGAAGGCGCCACGGGTGCATTTCTCGGCGCAATCGGTCGGCGCCACCGTGACCCGGTCGCCCTGCTGCCAGACGCGCACCGCGCAGGCCGAGCCCGAGGCCGCCACCAGTTCGACATAGGGCGTGTACCGGGTCTGCCGGAACTCGGCCAGGCGGTAGCTGCAGCTGCCGCGATTGGGAATGTCGATGCGCGCCTCGAAGGCGGTGACCGCGCCGTTCGCCAACTGCAGGCGCAGGGACTCCGCGTAGCCGCCTTCGTCGCGCCCGCTGCAATGGCCGCTCAGGGTCAGGCCCGCCGCGGCCGGTTCCCCCGGCGCGGGGGTCACCACCACCGGCGGCGCGGGAGGCGGCGGCGCCGGCTCCTTGCCGCGCAGTTTGCGCAGCAGGTCGCGCAATTCGCGCACGTCTTCCTTCAGGTCCGCGCAACCGGCGGCCAATGCGCACAACGCGATCACCGCGACGAGCCGCTTCACGACAGCAGGAACTCCCTCACGATCGCGATCTGGCCGGCATGCAGCAGCGTCGGCGCGTGGCCGACGCCGGGAATCTCGACCACCTTCGCCTTCGGCCCGCGCTCGGCCATCTGCGCGCAGGTTTCCTTGGTCAGCAGGTCGGACTGCGCGCCGCGCAGCGCCAGCGTCGGGCAGCGCACCGTGTCCCACAGGGGCCACAGTTCAAGGTCCTTCTCCGGCATCTGAGCCCGAAACGGTTCGGCCAGCTTCGGGTCGTAATGCATGCGCCAGCTGCCGTCGTCGTGCCGGCGCACCACCACCTCGGTGAGAAAGCGCCACTGGGCGTCGCTGTGCGCGCCGAAATTGGCGCTCACTGCCCGCACGTACTGCTCGGCGGCTTCGATGGAAGGGAACGCGGGCGCGCTGCCGACGTAGGTCGCGATCCGTTCCAGCGAGACCTTGGTGACCACCGGCCCGGCGTCGTTGATGACGAAGCGGCGCACCGGCGTGTTCGGCTGCGCGGCGAGGGCCAAGCCGATCAGGCCGCCCATGGAGGTGCCCACCCAGTGCACCGACTCCACGTCCAGGCGCGCGATCAGGGTCACCATGTCGGAGAGGTACTGCGGCAGCTGGTACAGCATCGGGTCGGGCAGCCAGTCCGAGCCGCCGCGGCCGGCGATGTCGGGGCACACCACCCGGTAGCGGTCCTGCATCGCGGCGGCGAGGGCGTCGAAGTCCCGCGCGCAGCGCGTCAGGCCGTGGGCGCAGACGAGCACCGTGTCGTTCTCCGGGTCGCCCCATTCCAGGTACGAAATCCGGTGCAGGCCCCGGGGCGAGGCGCATTGCACGAAGCGCTGGCGCGAACCCGCGGTCACGTGGCCGGCCGTTCCCCGCGCCACCGGTCCACCATGCGGCCGTTCTCGATCGCGGCGCCGCCGGCGTCGGCGCCCCGGTGCCACTGCACCTCGATGCGCATTTCCGGGAACTCGGCGCTCGCCTCGACGAAGCTCGGGAACGGGATGCCGTTCTGCACCGTGAAGCGGTACTCGAGCGCGCCCTCGGCATGATGCTCGGTGTAGGGATCGCAATCCGGGTCGCGCACCAGCAGCCGGCGGACGCACTCGCGGAAATCCTCGAAGCGCCCGACGCTGCCAGTGACGCGAACCGTGGCGCCGTAGCCTGCCGGCATCAGGCCCCGTACTTGAACGACAGCGAGAGCCGGGTGCGGAACTGCACCACCTTGCCGTTCTCCACCTTCACGTCCAGCTTGGTCACCTCGGCGATGCGCAGGTCGCGCAGCGACTTCGAGGCGGTCTTCACCGCGCTGCGCGCGGCGTCCTCCCATGATTCCGAGCTGGTGCCGATGACGTCGGTGACGCGATAGACCGCATTGCTGCTCTTCTTGGCCATGGTTCCTCCTCCTGGGGTTGTGGATGGGCGTTGCGCAGCCATTATGGACCTAGCGCGGCGCGTCGTGCCAGTACCGCCCCCGGCGCCGGCGTTCGCTCTCGATCTCCAGTCCCTTCTCCAGGAAACGCGCCGTCACCGCGCCCTCCAGGTCGGTGCGCCGCAGCGCCACGCCGGCAGCGGCATAGCGTTCGACCACGTCGGCGGCCGGGTGGCCGAAGCGGTTGCGATAGCCGGCCGGAACCACCGCCACGCGCGGGGAAACGGCTGCGATGAACTCCGCGCTGGACGAGGTGCGGCTGCCGTGATGCGGGACCAGCAGCACGTCCGTGCGCAGCGCGCCTGCGTCGCGCGCGAGCAGCGCGGCTTCCGCCTCGCGCTCGATGTCCCCGGTGAGCAGCATCGCGCCGCCGCGCGCGGTCACCTTCAGCACGCAACTCAGGTTGTTCGTGCGCCGCGCCTGGGCGCCGGCGGCCGGGTGCAGCATCTCGAAGCGCACCCCGTCCCACTCCCAGGCCTGGCCGGCCGCGCAACGCTGCGCCGGCGCCAGCGAGAGCAGCGGGCTCGCCCCGGGCAACGAGGACAGGAAGCGATCCACTTCGAGCGTCTGCAGGACCGAGGCGGCGCCGCCGGCATGGTCGATGTCGTTGTGCGTGACCACCATCGCGTCCAGCCGCCGCACGCCGACGGCACGCAGGTAGGGCAGGATGATCCGCTCGCCGCTGTCCGACTCGGTGCCGAACGCGGGACCGGCGTCGTACAGCAGCGCCCGGCTGGCGGTGCGCACCAGCACCGCCAGCCCCTGCCCTGCGTCCAGCGTCACTACCCAGGCTTCGCCGGGGGCCGGGGTCGCGACCGGCCAGGCGAAGGCCGGCGCCATGAGCGCGAGCCCGGTCACGCGCCAGGGCACGCCACGCGGCGCGACCAGCCAGAGCGTGCCCGCGGTCGCCGCGACCAGACACCACCACGGCGGCGCCGGCTGCTGCCAGAGGGCGGCCGGGAGCGACGCGCACCACTCCAGGAACTGCAGCAGCCATTGCACCAGCCACGACGCGATCGACAGCAGCGCGTCCCAGGGCAGCACCGCGGCGGCGAGCACGAGCGGCGTGACGACGACGGACACCACCGGGATGGCGACGGCGTTCGCGAGCGGCCCCACCAGCGACACCTGCGAGAACAGGAACAGCGCCGCCGGGGCGAGGCCCAGCGTGATCGCCCACTGGATCCGAGCCCACTGCAGGAGCGCCGGCTCGTCGCGCCGCACGGCGACACCGACCAGGAAGATGATCGCCACCGCACCGAACGAAAGCCAGAATCCCGCCGACAGCCCGGCCCAGGGATCGGCGAGCAGCACCACCGCCAGCGCGAGCGCGAGAATGCGCGAGGGCGAGACGATGCGTCCAGCCCAAAGCGCGAGCGCCACCACCGCCACCATCCAGAATGTGCGCTGCGCCGGCACCGCGAAACCGGCCAGCAGCGCGTAGCCCAGCGCGCCCGCGATCGCCGCCAGCGCGCCGGCCTTGCGCGCCGGCACCGCCAGGGCGAGGCGCGGAACGCGCCGCCAGAGCGACGCCATCAGCCAGGCGAGCAGCCCCGACACCATCGTCACATGCAGGCCGGAGATGCTCATCAGGTGCGTGACGCCGGTGGCGCTGAACAAGCGCCATTCCTCGTTGCTGATCGAGCGCTGGTCGCCGACCGCGAGCGCGGCGAGGATGCCCGCCGCCGGCGTCTCGCCCAGCACGCGCTTGAAGCGATCGCGTACCGCCTCGCGGGCCTGCTCGATGCGATCCAGCGGGCTGTTGCGCCAGCCCATTCGCAGCGGGGGCGCCGCCCGGCCGCCCGCCCTCACGTAGCCTGTCGCGCCGATGCCGCGCTCCAGCAGCCAGGCCTCGTAGTCGAAGGCGTGCGGATTGAAATGCCCGTGCGGGCGCTTCAGGCGCAGCGTGAAACGCCAGCGCTCGCCCGGGCGCGGCAGTTCGGCGAGGACCGCGGATCGGTCCTGGGCGAACGGCGTCCGGTACCAGGAAACGAGGACCCGCGAGGGCAACCGGTGCGCGGAGGACTCGACATCGAAGGCGAAACGCAGGCTGCGCTCGCCCGCGGCCGGCAGGCCGGCGATCACGCCCACCGCCTCCACGTCCACGCCTTCCAGTTCCGGGTCGAGGCGGTCGGCGAGCCGCAGGTGGGCGAACCCCAGCGCCCAGCAGATGCCGAGGACCCCGGCGAGCGGAATCGCCATTGCGCGGAATCGCCTCGTGGCCGCGATGGCCACCGGCGCCGCCCAGAGCCAGGCCGCCGCGGGCAGCGCCGGCAGGACCTGGAGCGCCAGCACCCCGGCGGCGAAACTTAACAGGGCGGCAGTCATCTAAAATGCAACGCGCGAGCGGCCCGTTCGCTGACGGGCCGACCCGCCTCCACCCACTCGATGAAGAAACTCTTCCGCAAGCACCTGCCCGACGCCGATTCCGTGCGCGCCAACCGGCTGGTGGCGATGTTCGGATCGCTGCTCAGGCACCCGAACCTGTGGCACCTGAACCGCGACTCGGTCGCCGGCGCGGTGGCGATCGGCCTGTTCGCCGGGCTGGTGCCGGGGCCGCTGCAGATGCTCGCCGCGCTGCTGCTCGCGATCCCCCTCAGGCGCAACCTGCCGGTGGCGCTGCTCATGACCTTCTACACCAACCCCTTCACCATCGTGCCGCTGTACCTGCTCGCCTACGGCTACGGCAGCCTGCTGCTGGGGGTGAACCACGCGCCGCCGGAGCACGAGCCCTTCGTCATGGACTGGGCCGACTGGGTGGGCTCGTTCCAGGCGCTGGTGGACTGGTCCCTCGCGCTGGGCAAGCCGCTGCTGGTCGGGCTGGTGGCCCTCGCCCTCACGCTGGCGGCGCTGGGCTACGTGGCGGTGCAGCTGGGCTGGCGCATCTACGTCCGCCTCGCCTGGCGCGCGCGCCAGCGCCGGCGCAACGGACAGGCATGACGCCATGGGCACGGTGACCCACGCGGACTTCGTCGCCGGCTACCGTTCGGGCGACCTCATCCTGCACGTGGATCGCAAGGCCGCGGCACGCTTCGTCTCAGGCCGCATGCTGCTGCCGTTCATCCTGCTGCCGGTGTTCGGGCTGGCGGTGGGCGTCGCGCTCGCGGGCTGGTTCATCGCCGGCGTGGCGATTTTCCTCGCCGGGTTCCTCTTGCGCTGGTTCGTGCGCTCCAGCAGCCACGGCTTCGTGCTGACGCAATCCCTCTACAGCGCCGCGTTCTACCGCGACGCGCTCGCGGCCGGGGCGATCCGGGTCACGCCAAGGACTGCCGAAGACGCCCCTCCCGCAACTCCATGAGCCGGCCCGCGCGCGCCGCGATGGCGGCGTCGTGGGTCACGATCACGAACGCGGTGCCGCGCGCCTCCGACAGGCGCACCATGGCGTCGAACACCTCGTCGGCGGTGCGGCTGTCCAGGTTTCCCGTGGGCTCGTCGGCCAGCACGCAGGCGGGCTCGGTCACCAGCGCGCGCGCGAAGGCGCAGCGCTGGCGCTCGCCGCCGGAGAGCTCGCCCGGCTGGTGCTGCAGGCGCGCGGCGAGGCCCACCTCGCCCAGGATCCTCGCGGCGCGCTCCAGCGCCTCTTCGC
>JALHLN010000201.1 GCA_022844545.1 Burkholderiales bacterium
ACAAGCCCGCTTCGGCGGGCTTTTTGCTTCTGGAGGCGGTCGACGCCGCCAGCGACGATCGCCGCTACGGCGAGATCTTGCCCAGCAGCTCGAGCAGGCGGCGGCGCTCGGCGGGCGAGAGGCGCGAAGCGATGCGCCGCTCGTGCTCGGCGATGCGGCGCAGCGCGCGCGCGAGCAGCATGTGGCCGGCGCGCGTGAGCCAGAGGCCGTTGGTGCGCCGGTCGTCGCCGCGGCGGCGCTCCACCAGGCCCCGGCCTTCCAGCAGGTCGATCACCCCCACCATGGTCGAGCGGTCGCGTCGCACCGCCTCGGCTAGGCGGCTCTGAGTGACGCCTGGATTGGCGTCGATCAGGATCAAGAGGCCAATCCGTCCCGGCGAGAGCCCCTGGACACTGGCGGCGAAGTCGCGGAAAGCGGCCTGCTGCGCGAGCCGCAGCCGGTAGCCCAGCAGGTCGGGCAGGGCGCCCTGGCGCAACGCCGCCTTCACCATTTGAGGCACAATCTGTTGGGCATCCAAACAATCTTACCCGCAGGCACCCTTGAACGCCGCCGAGCAGCTGCTGGGACCCGAAGCCCTCGCCCGCCACGGCGAGCGCATCGCGCTGCTGTGCGGCGAGGAGTCGATCAGCTACCGCGACCTTGCCGGCAGTGTGGCCCGGGCAGCCGGGGCATTGCAGGCGCTGGGCATCCGGCCGGGCGACCGCGTGCTGCTGCTGATGCGCGACACCCCCGAGTTCGCCGCCGCCTGGCTGGGCGCGGTGCGCGCCGGCGCTGCGGCCATCGCGCTCAACACCAAGCTCACCGAGGAAGAGTTCCGGCACATTCGCGCCGACAGCGGCGCCCGGCTGGCGATCGTAGAGGACGTCTTCGCAACGGCGCGGCCGGACCTGGCCGCGGAGCAGGCGCGCGAGGGCAGCCTTGCGATCGCGGGGGCGACGGTTTCCGCAGGCGCGTGCGACTGGCGTGCCGAACTCGCACGCGCCGCGCCCGCCGCCGCCTGCGATGCCGGGCTCGCCACACCCGCGTTCTGGCTGTACTCCTCCGGCACCACCGGCAAGCCCAAAGGCATCGTCCACACGCACGCCTCGGTGATGGCCTCGGGCGAGGCCCTGCGCCTGCTCGGCATCGCCGCGGGCGAACGCGTGTTCGCCACTTCGAAGTACTTCTTCGCCTACGGCCTGGAACACGGCCTGCTGGGAACCCTGTCGGTGGGCGCCACCGGGATTGCGCTGGCCGACTGGGCCGACCCGGCCGCGGCGCTCGCGGCGGCGGCGCGCCATCGGCCGGTGGCGATGTTCAGCGTGCCGTCCTTCTACCGGCGCCTGCTGGGCGAGCCGGCGGAGAAGCTCGCGCCACTGCGCCCGATCCAGCACTTCGTCGCCGCCGGCGAGCGCCTGCCGCTGCCGGTGATCGAGCAGTGGCAGGGCGCCGTCGGCAAACAGATCCTGAGCCTCTACGGCAATTCCGAGGCGTACTGCGCCTGCATGATGATGCCGCCGGGCTCCGAGAGCCAAGGCCGCACCGGCCGCTTGCTGCCGCTCACCGAGGCGCGCCTGCGCGATGCCGAGGGCAACGAGCCCGCGCCGGGCGAGCCCGGCGTGCTCTGGCTGCGCCACCCGGCGCTCGCGGCGGGCTACGTCAACCGGCCCGAGCAAACGCGGGCCCAATTCGAGGGCGGCTGGTTCTGCACCCAGGACCTGTTCGTGCGCGACGCCGAGGGGTTCTACATCCACCAGGGCCGCGCCGACGAGCTGGTGAAGATTGCCGGGCAGTGGGTCCAGCCCGGGGAGCTGGAGGAGGCGGCGGCGGCCGACCCGCTGGTTGCCGAGGCGGCCTGCGTGACGGTGGTGGATGCAGAGGGATTTGAGCGCCTGGCGCTGTTCGTCGCCGCCCGCGGCGACGAGGCGAGCGCCCGCGAGGCGGCGAGCCGCGCCTGCGAGGAAGGCCTGCCGCGCTTCAAGCGGCCGAAATGGGTCCGCAGCGTCGCCGAGCTGCCGCGCACCGCGACCGGCAAGATCCAGCGCTACAAGCTGCGCGAGCTGCTGCAGCGGGAGCTGGCCGGCAAAAGCTAGAATAGCCGGCCCCGCAAGGCGACAACCTCAGAAAGAACGACCATGGCCTTCGTCATTCCCGCATGGACCCAGCCGGCGCTGCCGGTGGCGGGTTCCGCCGACCAGTTTCCGGTGCGCCGCATCTTCTGCGTCGGGCGCAACTACGTCGAGCACCAGAAGGAAATGGGCGGCGACGGCCGCGAGACGCCATTCTTCTTCATCAAGTCGGCGCACGCGCTGGTGCCCGGCGGCGGCTCGATCCACTACCCGCTGAAAACCGCCAACTGCCACTACGAGACCGAAATGGTGGTGGCGATCGCGCGCGGCGGGCGGCGCATTGCGGCGGCGCAGGCGAACGAGCACATCTTCGGCTACGGCATCGGCTTCGACATGACGCGCCGCGACCTGCAGCAGCACGGCAAGGACCATGGCCGGCCCTGGGACTTCGGCAAGGATTTCGACGAGTCCGCGCCCTGCAGCGAGCTGCAGCCGGCGGCGAAGATCGGGCATCCGTCCAAAGGCGCGATCTGGCTCAAGGTGAACGGCAAGGAGCGGCAACGGGCCGACCTCTCGGACATGATCTGGTCGGCGCCCGAGCAGATCGCCTTCCTTTCCGAGTACTACACCCTCGAGCCCGGCGACCTCATCTATTCGGGCACGCCCGCGGGCGTCGGGCCGGTCAATCCGGGCGACCAGATGCACGCCGGCGTCGACGGCGTGGCGGAGATCCGCGTCAGCATTGCACCGGCGCTGTAGCCGGATGGCCGCCCGCAAGCGCTCGACGCTCCGCTTCTCGCGCCACGGCGCGGTCGGCGTCCTCACGCTGGACCGCGCCGCGAAGCGCAACGCCCTCAGCGACCGCCTGGTCGAGGAACTCGAAGCGTTCCTCGCCGCGCCGCCCGCCGGCCTGCGCGCGCTGGTGCTCAATGGCGCGGGCGAGCACTTTTGCGCCGGCCTCGACCTCGCCGAACTCTCGGACCGGTCCGCGGCCGAGGGCGTGGCCCATTCGCGCTTCTGGCACCGCGTCTTCGATCGCCTGCAGTTCGGCACCCTGCCGGTGGTGGCGGTGCTGCATGGCGCAGTGGTGGGCGGCGGGCTGGAGCTTGCGGCCGCTGCTCATGTGCGCGTCGCCGAAACCTCCGCCTTCTATGCCTTCCCCGAAGGCCAGCGCGGCATTTTCCTGGGCGGCGGCGGCTCGGTGCGCGTGCCGCGGCTCATCGGCGCGCACCGCGTCGCCGACATGATGTTCACCGGCCGCGTGCTCTCGGCCGAGGAAGGCCAGGCCGCGGGCATCTCGACCTACCTGGTGAATGCCGGGGCCGGGCTGAAGAAAGGCCTCGAGCTGGCGAAGAAGATGGCGCAGAACGCGCCCGCCACGAACTACGCCCTGATGCACGCGCTGCCGCGCATCGCGGAACTGGGGCAGGACGCGGGCCTGATGATGGAAGCGCTGGTCGCAGGCATCGCGCAAAGCGAGCCCGAAGCGAAGAAGCGCATGAAGGACTTCCTGGAGAAGCGCGGCGCCAAGGTCCGGAAGGGCTGATGGCGGCGGCACCGGCCCGCAAGGTCGCGCTGGGACCCGCCGACGTCGCGGTCGAGCGCCGCAGTGATGGCGCCATCCTGCTGCGCTCGCCGCACGCGCTGCATCCTTACCCGGAAAACCTGACATCGCGCCTGGCGCACTGGGCTCGCGTGGCACCGGAGCGGAGATTGATCGCGCAACGCGACGCCGGAGGCGGCTGGCGCTCGCTCAACTACGGGCAGGCCCTCTCAAGGGTGCGCGCCATCGCGCAATCCCTGCTCGACCGCGGCTTGTCCCGGGAGCGACCGCTCGCGATCCTGTCGGACAACGATATCGAGCATTTCCTGCTCGCGCTCGCCTGCCTGCACGTCGGCATCGCCTACGCGCCGGTCTCCTCGGCCTACTCCCTGGTGTCCACCGACCATGCGCGGCTGAAGTACGTGCTGGGACTGCTCACGCCCGGCCTGGTGTATGCCACCGACGGCGAGCGCTACGCGAAGGCGATTGCGGCCGCTGTCCCCCCGGGCACGGAGGTGTTGACCGGCGAGCGCTTCGCGGAACTGGGAGCCGCCACCCCAGGACCCGCGGTGGACGCTGCGCACGCCACGGTGGGCCCGGACACCATCGCCAAGTTCCTGCTCACCTCGGGCTCGACCGGGCAACCCAAGGCGGTGATCAACACCCAGCGGATGCTGTGCAGCAACCAGCAGATGATCGCGCAGACACTGCCCTCGCTATGCGAGGCGCCGCCGGTGCTGGTGGACTGGCTGCCCTGGAACCATACGGCCGGCAGCAACCACAACACCGGTATCGTGATCTACAACGGGGGTACGCTGTACATAGACGAGGGCAGGCCTGTGCCGGGCCTGATCGAGCATACGGTGCGCAACCTCCGGGAGATCGGGCCGACCATTTACTTCAATGTGCCGCGAGGCTACGACGCGCTGCTGCCTTACCTTCGCGAGGACGACGCGCTGCGCGAGCGCTTCTTCAGCCGCCTGCAGCTGCTGCAATACGCCGCCGCGGTTCTGCCGCAGCCGACCTGGGAGGCCTACGAAGCGCTGGCCGTCCGGACCTGCGGCGAGCGCGTGCTCTGGACCACCGGTTACGGCGCGACGGAAACCTCGCCCGCGGTGATGTACACCGGTCGCGGGGCGGTGCGCGCCGGCAGCCTCGGCCTTCCCTTGGACGGAGTGGAGATGAAGCTCACGCCGGTCGACGACAAGCTGGAAGCGCGCTTTCGCGGCCCGAACATCACCCCGGGCTACTGGCGCCAGCCGGAGCTCACCGCGGCCGCCTTCGACGATGAGGGGTACTACCGCACCGGCGACGCCCTGCGCTTCGTGGACGAGGCGGATCCGATGCTGGGCCTGGAGTTCGATGGCCGCACCACGGAGGATTTCAAGCTCGGCACCGGCACCTGGGTCAGCGTCGGGCCGCTGCGCGCGCGGATCAGCGCCGCCTGCTCGCCCTATGTGCAGGACGTGGTCATCACCGGCCACAACCGCGATGCGCTGGGCGCGCTGGTGTTCCCCAACGCCATCGTCTGCCAGGGCCTGGATGCAGCTGCGCTCCGCGCCCATCTGCAACCGGTGTTCGAGCGCCTGTGGCGTGAAGGCACCGGCAGCTCGACACGCATCGCGCGGGCGCTCATCATGGAGGCGCCGCCGTCCATCGACGCGAGCGAGGTTACCGACAAGGGCTCGATCAACCAGCGCGCGGTGCTGAAGAACCGTGCCGGCCTGGTCGAGCGGCTGTACGCCGAACCGATCCACCCCGACATCATGGTGCTGGCGAAATGAATCCGAGCATGAACCTGGCCGAACTGGTCGCGATCGACATCCACACCCACGCCGAGACCTCGACCCGGATGTTGCCCGACGAGGCGGAGAAGGAAGCGCTCGAGGCGCGCGGCCGCTATTTCCGCTACGAGGTGAAGCACCCGACCATCGCGCAGATGGCTGCGTACTACCGCGAGCGGAAAATCGCGTTCGTGGTGTTCACCGTGGACCACGAGCGCGGCATGGGCATCCGCCGCATCTCCAACGAGGAGGTGGCCGAGTCCGCGAACGAGCATCCCGACATCGCCATCCCCTTCGCCAGCATCGACCCGGCGCGCGGGCAGATGGGCGTGCGCGAGGCGAGGCGCCTCATCAAGGACTATGGCGTGAGGGGATTCAA
>JALHLN010000202.1 GCA_022844545.1 Burkholderiales bacterium
AAGGGCGTGCGCTTCACCGCCGCCTGGGGCCGGCAGGCGTTCAACATCAACGGCCGCTTCAAGTTCTGGGGCGGGTTGACGGTGGAAGCGGTGGGCGGCGGGCCCGGGCTGGTGGAGTCGCTCACCACGATCGCGAGGAAGAACGGCATCGAGGTGTGGTTCGAGGCGCGCGCGCAGTCGCTCGTCACCGACGACGACGGAGTCAAGGGCGTGGTGGTGCGCCACCTAGGCAAGACGAAGACGTTGCAGGCCAAGGCCGTGGTGCTCGCCGCCGGCGGATTCCAGTCGAATCCCGAGATGCGCACCCGGTACCTGGGCCCGGGCTGGGAGCTGGCCAAGGTGCGCGGCACGCGCTTCAACACCGGCGACGGCATCCGCATGGCCCTCGACGCAGGGGCCGCCCCCACGGGCAACTGGTCGGGCTGCCACGCGGTGGCCTGGGAGCGCAACGCCCCGGAGTTCGGCGACCTGGCGGTGGGCGACCAGTTCCAGAAGCACTCCTATCCGTGGGGCGTGTACATCAACGCCGAGGGCAAGCGCTTCGTCGACGAAGGGGCGGACTTCAGGAACTACACCTACGCCAAGTACGGGCGCGTGATCCTGGGACAACCCGGGCAGTTCGCCTGGCAGGTGTTCGACGCCAAGGTGAAGGCGCAACTGAGGGACGAGTACAAGATCCGGCAGGTGACCAAGCGGGTCGGTAACACGCTGGAGGAGCTGGTCTCGAAACTCGAGGACACCAACCAAGCGGCGGCGCTGGCTGAACTGAAGGCCTACAACGCCGCGGTGGACACCACCGTCCCCTTCAACCCGAACGTGAAGGACGGGCGCGGCACCAAGGGCCTGGCGATCCCGAAGTCGAACTGGGCCAACACGCTGGACACCCCGCCCTTCGAGGCCTACGCGGTGACCTGCGGCGTGACCTTCACCTTCGGCGGATTGAAGATCAACACCGAGGCGCAGGTGCTGTCCTCGGACGGCCCGCCCATTCCCGGGCTGTACGCCGCGGGGGAACTTGTGGGCGGGATCTTCTGGTTCAACTATCCCGGCGGTACCGGCCTCACCAACGGCGCGGTGTTCGGCAGGATCGCGGGCTGGAGCGCGGGAGCGGCGGCGGCCGGCTAGCGCTTCCCCGCGTTGGCGATGATCTGCGGCCAGCGCTTCTTCAGGAAATCCTCCGGCAGCGCGCCTTTGCGCAGGAGCGAGGCCGGAACGGCATTCAGGCAATCCAGCCCGAAGTTCTCCGCCGCGTATCTCGCGGGCGCGGTAGCGGCGTACCTGCCGATGGACTCGATCGCTTTCAGGCGTTCCCGCTTTGCCAGCCTGGCCTGTTCGAGAAACGACGCGGCGATTTCGATCGCCAGCCGCGCCTGCTCGACGCCCGCCTCCGTGCGCTTCGAGCCCAGGTGATAGAGGTTGCCGATCTTCGACTGGAGAAGGTGCAGCGGATGGATGATCCGCAGCGGTTGCCCGTCAAACTCGACTTCGACGGCCGACTTTTCCACGGCTTTCGACTCGACGCCGATGATGCCGGCCATGTAATCGATCAGGACTGGCTGCGGGAGGTGCTCTAGCGTCACCAGCAGCACGGCGCTGTTGGAGGTGTTGTCGTCCAGCGTGGCGGTCTTCAGCACGTGACGCACGTGGCGGACCGAGAGGCGGGCGGCGACGCGCTTCGCTTCAGCCCGGGTCGCGAGGAAATCGATGTCGACGGTCAGCGCGGGCAGGCGCGAACGGAGGCCGAACTGCTGCATCCAGAAAGCGACCGCCTGGCCTCCGACCAGAACCGTCTTTTCCGAACGCGTCTGGCCAATCAGGAATGCCGCGTCTTCGGGCTTGAGGGTCACCTCGGAACCTTGCCCCAGTCCAGGATCCTGGCCTTCGAGCCGTCGATGAAAGCCGCCTTGTCGAACGCCTGGGGAACCAGACCCGCGGCGGACGGAGCAGAGGAAGCGATCGCCGCATCTTTCTTCTGCACGACCAGCGCCAGCCCGACTGCATCCAGCAGGCGGGAGATCTCCTCCAGGCTGATGTCCTCGTGCCTGCTTTCCACGCGATTGAGCTTCTCGCGGCGCAAGCCCGCGCGTGCAGCCAGTTCCTGCTGCGAGAGCTGAAGCCGCCGCCGCTCGGAGGCAAGCTGGGCATATATATGCTGTTTCATGCACATATTATGCTCTATATAGCACTAACACTCAATGCGCTTCTCAATCGCCGTGAAACGGCATCGATGTAACCGATCGTGCACATTTGGCCCGGCCAGCGGGGTATCGCGCTGCCGCATAATCCACGCATGTCCACCCGCCAGGCTGTCCTGTTCGATCTCCTCACTGCGCTGCTGGATTCCTGGAGCGTGTGGGACCGCGCCGCCGGCAACCGGGAGGCGGGCCGCCGCTGGCGCGCCGCCTACCTCGAACTCACCTACGGATGCGGCGCCTACCGGCCCTACGAGACGCTGGTGCGTGAGGCGGCCGAGGCGACCGGACTCATGACCGTGCACGCCGAAGCGCTGGAAGCCGCATGGGACGAACTCAAGCCCTGGGACGATGCGCGCGAGTTCCTTGACGCATTGGCGCCACGATACCGGCTCGGCGTCGTGACCAACTGTTCGGAACGACTCGGACGCCGCGCGGCGGCAGCCATCGGCGTTCCATTCGACGTCGTGGTGACCTCCGAGCGCGCCGGCTTCTATAAGCCGAATCCCGTCCCCTATCGTCTCGCCTTGACGGAACTCGCGCTGCCGCCGGATCGCGTCACTTTCGTCGCCGGCTCCGGCTTCGATCTCATCGGCACCGCGGCGGTCGGCATGCAGACGCTGTGGCATAACCGCGCCGGCCTCGCGAAACCACCGCAGGCACCCGCGCCCTTCGCCGAGCGCCGCACACTGCGCGAACTGCTGCCCTTCCTCCAGGACTGAACTCATGCCCACGCTCGACGACCTCGATACCCCTGCCCTCGTCCTTGACCGCGCCAAGGTTGCGGCGAATGCGGCGCGGCTAAAGACGCATCTCGCCACGCTCGGCGTGCCGCTGCGGCTGCACGTGAAGACCGCGAAATGCGCCGAGGTCGCGGCGCTGGTGCTGGGCGGCGAGAAGGCGCCGATCACGGTGTCCACGCTGAAGGAGGCCGAGCAGTTCTTCGACGCCGGCTACCGCGACATCCTCTACGCCGTGGGCTTCGAGCGCCACAAGCTCGCGCGCGCGCAGGCGCTGGCGAAGCGCGGCGCCAGGCTCACGCTGCTGGTGGACAGCGCGGAAGCCGCCCAGGGGATCACCGGCTTCCCGGTACTGATCGAAATCGACACCGACGGCCACCGCGCCGGGGTGAAGCCGGACGACGGCAAGACGCTGATCGCCATCGCTCAGGCGTTGGAGAAGGCCGGCTGCACCGCCGCCGGCGTGCTCACCCACGCCGGCGGCTCCTACAACAGCGCGAGCATCGCCGAGATCGAAGCCGTCGCGGAGCAGGAGCGCTCAGGCGCCGTGGCCGCGGCGCAGGCCTTGCGCCGGGCCGGGTTCGCTGCGCCCGTGGTGAGCATCGGCTCCACGCCCACCGCGCACTTCGCGCGAACCCTGGAAGGCGTCACCGAAGTGCGCGCCGGCGTGTTCGTGTTCTTCGACCTGGTGATGGCGGGCATCGATGTCTGCCGGACGGAGGACCTCGCGCTCTCGGTGCTCGCGACCGTGATCGGCCACCGCGCCGACAAGGGCTGGATCCTGGTGGACGCGGGCTGGATGGCGATGTCGCGCGACCGCGGCACCGCGCGCCAGCGCGTGGACCAGGGCTACGGCGTGGTCTGCGACCTGGACGGTGCGCCGATCCAGGACCTCGTCGTCACCGAAGCCAACCAGGAGCATGGCATCGTCGCGCGGCGCGGCGGAGGCAAGCCGCCCGAGTTGCCGGTGGGCACGCGCCTGCGCGTCCTGCCCAACCACGCCTGCGCCACCGGCGCGCAGCACGATCGCTACCACGTCGTGGAGGGCGCGCGCGATGTGCTCGCCTCCTGGCCGCGCTTCGGCGGCTGGTAGAGTCCGGGTCTCCCATGAGCGAACACTACGACCTGGTCATCCGCGGCGGCACCGTCATCGACGGCACGCGCGCGCCGCGCTTCCGCGCCGACGTCGGCGTGCGCGGCGACCGCATCGCCGCCATCGGCGACCTCTCCGGCCACCGGGCGGAACGCGACCTCGACGCCTCGGGCAAGATCGTCGCCCCCGGCTTCATCGACGCCCACACCCACGACGACCGCCTGATGCTGTCGGCGCCGGACATGGCGCCCAAGGCGAGCCAGGGCGTGACCACGGTGATCGCGGGCAACTGCGGCGTGTCGCTCGCGCCGCTGGTGCTCGGGCAGCGCGCGGCGCCGCCGCCGCTGGACCTGATCGGCGACACCTCCAGCTACCGCTACCCCAGCTTCCGCGCCTTCGTCGAGGAACTGGAGGCGAAGCCCGCCGCGACCAATGGCGCGCTGCTGGTGGGCCATTCCACGCTGCGCGTCGCGGTCATGGACGAACTCGACCGCACGGCCAACGCCACGGAGATCAGCCGCATGCGGGAGATGGTGTCCGAGGCACTGGACGCGGGCGCCATCGGCTGCTCCACCGGCCTGTACTACGAGCCGGCAAGCGCCGCGACCACCGAGGAGGTGATCGAGGTCTGCCGTCCGCTCACCGCGCGCCAGGCCCTGTACTGCACCCACATGCGCGACGAGGGCGACCGGGTCATGGAATCGCTGGACGAAACCTTCCGCATCGGCAAGGCGCTGGACGTTCCCGTCGTGGTGTCGCATCACAAGGTCGCGGGGCGGCCCAACTTCGGCCGCATGAGGGAAACGCTGCCGTTCATCGCCGAGCGGATGAAGGACCAGAAGATCGGCCTGGATTGCTATCCGTACTGCGCGTCCTCCACCATCCTGTCCTGGAGCCGCACCTGGCCCGCCATGAAGGTGCTCGTCACCTGGTCCAAGCCCCATCCGGAGTTCAACGGCATGGACCTGGAAGAAGTGGCGGCGAAGATGGGCCTCGCCAAGGAAGCCGCGGTGCAGAAGCTGCTCCCCGCCGGCGCGATCTACTTCTCCATGGACGAGAACGACGTGCAGCGCGTGCTCGCCTTCGAGCATTCCATGGTGGGCTCCGACGGCCTGCCGCACGATGCCGCGCCGCATCCGCGCCTGTGGGGCACCTTCCCGCGCGTGCTCGGCCACTATTCGCGCGGCCTTGGCCTGTTCCCGCTCGAGACCGCGGTGTGGAAGATGAGCGGCCTGACCGCCGCGACTTTCGGACTCAAGGACCGCGGCGTGCTCCAGGCCGGCGCCTTTGCCGATTTGTGCGTGTTCGACGCCGGCACCGTGGACGAGGCAGCCACCTTCGCGCGGCCGATCCAGCCGGCCAAGGGCATCGAGGCGGTGATCGTGAACGGGCGCATCACCTGGCGCGACGGCAAGGCGACCGGCGAGCGCCCCGGGCGTGTGCTGCGCCGGACCGCGGCCCGGGACCGGACATGACGCGCGCCATCTGGACGCTGCGCTACACACTCGACGGGCAGGACGACGCGGCGTATTTCGACTGGTTCCATGGCGAGCACATCCCGGACAAGCGCGCCCGCCCCGGCTACACCTGGGCGGCGCACTACGCGGATGGTGCGGGCCGCTACCTGGCGCTCTTCGGCGCCGACGAGGCGCGCACGTTCCTCGATCCGAGCCCGGGCCAGTTGAAGCTGCGCCAGGACG
>JALHLN010000203.1 GCA_022844545.1 Burkholderiales bacterium
TGTCCAGGCGGAACCATCCTAGTCCAATTGCCCCGGTGGGGCTAGGGGCCGCGGGTCACAACCCGGTCGCCTCGGCGACGAGGACCTTGAGTTCCCGGTGCAACTTTTCCCGCACTGCGGCGTGCGCGCGGCTGGCGATCAGGTTCTTCAGTTCGTACGGATCCTTCTCCAGGTCGTAGAGCTCGTCCAGTTCCCCGGCCCTGCCCTTATTGACCCAGTGAATCAGTTTATAGCGGTCGGTCCGGATCGCCTTGTAGGTCATGCCGATCAGCCAGGGGTAGGCCTGCTCGGCCCAGTACTCGGCCAGCACCGCCTTGCGCCAGCCCGCCGGCTTTCTCTTGCCAAGCAGCGGCAGGAAGGAGCGGCCCTGGATCTGGGGCCCGGGCTTGCCGCCCGCGAGCTCGATCATCGTCGGCGCGATGTCCTGGCAGATCATCAGGTCCCGGATCCGCGCGCCCGGCTTCACCTTCGCCGGATAGCGCACGAGGAACGGCGAGCGGATGCCCTCCTCGTAGGCGAAGCGCCGTTCCGGCCCCAGGCCGTGCTCGCCGAAGAAGTAGCCGTTGTCGCCGAGGAACACGATGAAGGTGTTGTCCAGCTGGCCCGTCTTCTCCAGCGTGGCGAGGATCCGGCCCACGCCCTCGTCCACCGCCGCCATCATGCGCGCGCGCAGGCGGATCTCCTCCTGCGTGCCGGCATGGATCGCGGCCAGCAGGTCGCGCGACTTCTTCTGCGCCCGCAGGTGGAAGGTCTCCTTCCAGGCCGGCTTCTGCTTCACCACCTCCGCGGGGCTGAGCATGTTCGGCTTCTTCGGGAAGATGGCGTTCTTGTACAGGTGCTGGTGGCGCTCGGCCACGATGTAGCCGCCCAGCTTGCCGAAGGCCACGGTGCCGTCGGCCGCCTGCTCCGCGTCCGGGTGCACCGCCTTGTGGGCGAAAAAGAGCGACCAGGGCTTGTTCCCCTTCTGCTTCCCCAGGAAGTCCACCGCGAGGTCGTTCATGATGTCGGTGATGTAGCCCTTGTGCTGCACGTACTTGCCGCCGTGGCACAGGCGCGGATCCACGATGCGGCCGTGGCCGTCGTAGCTCACCCAGTAGTCGTAGCCCGGCCGCGGCATGCCGTCGTTGCCCATGTGCCACTTGCCGATGTGCGCGGTCCTGTAGCCCAGCTTCTGCAGCTCCAGGTGGTAGTTGGGCAGGCGGTGGCTCATCGCGCCGCGCGCGACGTTGTCGATGATGCCGTGGCGGCTGGCGTACTGGCCGGTCACGATCGAGGCGCGGTTGGGCGAGCAGATGGAGGTGGTGTGGAACACGCGCTCGAACATCGCCCCCTCGTGGGCGAGGCGGTCGATGTGCGGCGTCTTCATGTACGGGTGGCCGCCGGCGCCGAACTCGTCGTAGCGCAGGTCGTCGATCAGGATCACCAGCAGGTTGGGTTTCTTCTTCATGTCAGTCGTCCGCCTTGATGTTGCGTGCCTTGGCCAGCTTCACGTAGGTCGCCTTCTCGCGCTCGAAGAACTTCACCGCCTCGGCGGGGGGCAGGCCGAGCGGCTCCACCCCTGCCGCGAGCAGCTTGTCGCGCACGCCCGGCTCCTTCACGATGCGGCCGATCTCCGCGGCGAGCCGCTCGATGACCGCAGGCGGCGTCTTCGCGGCCATGAACACGCCGGTCCAGTTGGTGAAGCTGTAGCCATTGAAGCCGGGCAGTTCCGCCATCGCCGGGATCTCCGGCGTCGCCGCCGAGCGCTTCTCGCTGGTCACGGCGACGATGCGGATCTTCCCGGCCTTGTGCGGCCCCATGACCGGCGGCATGCCGACGATCCCAACCTCCACCTGTCCACCCAGCAGGTCGGTCACCGCCGGCGCCGCGCCGCGGTAGGGGATGTGCACGATGAACGCGCCCGCCAGGGTCTTCAACGACTCTCCCGCGAAGTGCATCGAGCTGCCCGACCCCGGCGTGCCGTAGGAGAGCTTGCCCGGGCTCTTCTTCGCGACCGCCAGCAGTTCCTGGATGGTGGACACGCCCGCCTTCGGGTGCACCGCGATGGCGAGCGGCGTGTCGCCGATCACCGTGACGGGCGCGAGGTCCTTTTCCCAGTCGTAGGCCATCTTGAGGCCGGCGACGGCGCCGACCACGGTTTCCGCGGGCGAGGCAACGATGAACGCATAGCCGTCGGCCGGTCCCTTGGCGATGCCGTCGGTGGCAATCGTCCCGGAGGCCCCCGGGCGGTTCTCCACCACGAAGGGCTGCTTCAGGATCTCCGCGAGGCGCGTGGCCACCACGCGCGCGGTGAAGTCGTGGCCGCCGCCCGCGGGGTAACCCACGATCACGCGCACCGGCTTCACCGGCCAGGATTGCGCCGCCGCCGTTCCGGAAACGAGGAGCATCGCCAGCAAGAGCTTTCTCATGGTCCTTCCTCCTTTACCCAAGTGTTCCTACCTGAAATCCGCCACCGTGCCCGGCGCCGGCGTGAAACCGAAGTCGCCGCGCTGGATCACCGCCTCGCGCCCGCCGTTGAGCGCCAGCAGTTCCGCCTGCCGGGCGCGCGCGCGCCGGTCCACCTGCTCAGGATCGCAGAGTTCGTAGAGCTTGCGCCGGCACAGTTCCTGCGCCTCTGCGTATGCCGCCTGCCCCGCGAGGTCGCGCGTCTCCTCAGGATCCTTCTCCAGGTCGAACAGCTGCGGCGGGTACTTGGCGTAGTGCACGTACTTCCACTTGCCCACGCGCACCGCGAACGCGCCGGTGCTCGAGCCCATGCCGTGGTACTCCGAGAGCACGGTGCGCTGCGGCTGGAAGCCCTCCGCGATCTTCACCAGGTTCACCCCGGGGAAGCCCTGCGGCATGGACTCGCCGGCGAGCTCCACGATGGTGGGGAAGGCATCCACATGGCTCACCGGGGTGTCCACGACCTTGCCGGCGGGTACGCCCGGGCCGGCCAGCAGGAAAGGGACGCCCGCGATTTCCTCGAACATGGTGGACTTGCCCCACAGGCCGCGCGCGCCCAGGTTGTCGCCGTGGTCGCTGGTGTACATGACCACCGTGTCATCCGCGAGGCCCGAGTCCCGCAGCGCGCCCAGCACCTTGCCCACGTTCTCGTCCAGGTACGACACCAGGCCGAAGTAGCCCGAGAGCGCCTTCTTCACGTCCTGCGGCGACTCGAAGTAGTCGTCGTAATTGAAATTGCGGCCGTAGTCGACAAGGTACGGATGCGTCGGCCGCTGCTCGCGCGCGTAGAGCTTGGGCATCGGCAGCTCGCGGCCCCAATAGCGGTAGAAGTGCTCCGGCGGCGCGGTGAGCGGGAAGTGCGGCGCGACGAAGGACACGAACAGCACCCAGGGCTTGTCCTTTTCCTTCGGCGCCTCCTCGCGCAGCCAGACCTGGGCGCGCGAGCAGATGTCCTTGTCGTAGAAGGTGTAGGTGGACTCCCCCGGCCCCGCCATGGCGATCATCTTCTTCGAGTTGCCCCGCTGCGGCATGTCGTCCCGGATGAGGCCGAGCAGGTCGCCCTTGCCCTCGTAGATGTGCATCGGGATGATTTCCTCGGAGAAGCCGTGATCCTCCCCCGCGAGGCGGAAATGCAGCTTCCCCACCGAGGCGACGCGGTGGCCGCGCCCGCGCAGGTGGTGGTGCCACGAAGGCGCGGCGCCGTCATAGGCGTCGGCGTTGTCCCAATAGCCGATCTGGTGGATGTACTTGCCGCAGGCGAAGCCCGCGCGCGCCGGGATGCACACCGGGCTGGTGGTGTAGGCCGCGGTGAAGCGCGTGCCGCGCGCCGCGAGCGCGTCCAGGTTCGGGGTATGGATGACCGGATGGCCGGCGCAACCCAGCACCTTCGGGTTGTGCTCGTCCGACATGATGACCAGCAGGTTCTTTCCGTTCATCAAATCAGTTTATCCTAGCGCCCCATGCGCAAACACCCTTCCAGGCCTCCGTTTCACTTCGTCCCCCTGCCCGCGGCGCGCTCCACGCGCAAGCCGCGCGCCAACGGCCGCACCATGATCGTGGACGACGGCATCCCGCTTGCCTACGCGCGCGACCTGGTCGCGCTGGGCGGCGCCTATATCGACCTGGCGAAAATCAAGACCGGCACCGCGCGCCTGTACCCGCGCGCGCAGCTGGTGGCGAAGCTGAAGCTGTACCAGCGCAACCGCATCCAGCCCTTCCTCGGCGGCCAGTTCCACGAGTACGTGTTCGCCACCCAGGGCGAGAAGGCGCTGCCGAAGTACTACGCCGAATCGCTCGCGCTCGGCTTCGAGGCGATCGAGATTTCGGATAACACGGTGCCGCTCACCGACGCGCAGCGCCGGCGCCAGATCCGCAACGCGGTGTCCGCCGGCCTCGTCGTCTACGGCGAGGTGGGCTCGAAGGAAACCCTCAGCAATCCGGCGCTGCTCATCGGCCAGGCCGAGGCCTGCTTCGAGGCCGGCGCCGCGCTGGTGCTGGTGGAAGCCGCCGAGCTGGTGCGCGACGGCAAGCTGGTGCGGAAGACGATCCGGCTCCTGACGCGATCCCTGGACATGTCGCGCGTCATGATCGAGCTGCCCGGGCCGTGGATCCCCGATGTGCGCAGCTGCGACATCGAGGACATGAAGAAGGCGCTGGTGCAGGAACTGGGGCCCGAGGTGAACCTCGCCAACGTCGCCCCGGCGTCCATCGTCGACACCGAGGCGACCCGCACCGGGCTGGGGACGGCGGGGCCGCCGAAGAAGAAGTCATCATGACGCCGCGCGTCCTGGTCGCGGCGGCCCTCGCCCTCCTCGCCGTTGCGCTCCCCGCCGCGGCCCAGCTCACCCCCCGCGACGCCGGCACCTTCGTCGTCCTCGACCGCGACTTCAAGCCCACCGAACTGCAATACCGGCTGTCCCGCAAGGGCGCGCAATGGGTGATGGAAGGCAAGAAGCCCGATGCGGCCTGGGAGCGCGTCACCTGCGCGCGCGGTTGCGACTACCGCGACAGCACGAGGAAGGAAGTCGCGACCTACTTCCCGCCCGAGTGGAGCGAGAAGATGCATTTCGCCTGCATCCAGAACGTGGCGCAGGCGTTCTGCCGCGGCGCGGAGAAGGCCGACGCATCGAAAAACGTGTTCTTCGTCGTCGCGCTCGCCTCGGAGAAGCCCTTCCCGCTGTTCCTGCGCCGGATCGGGCCGCCGTAGCCCCCCAGATGTAACCGATCGGTTACATTTGTCCCAAGGCTCAGCCGTAGCGCGCCGCGCGCTTCTCCACGAACGCCCGCAGCGCCTCCTTCGAGTCCGCGGTGTCCTTCAGGCAGCACATGGTCTCGACCACGCCCTCCATCGAGCGCCGGTAGTCGAGGTCGTTGGCGCGCATGAAGGCGTCGCGCAGCAGCTTCATCGCCACCGGCGACTTGGCCGCCAGGCGTCGCGCCAGCGCCCGCGCCCGCGGCAGCACCTCGGCGCGCGGCACCACCTCGTTCACCACGCCCAGGTCCTTCATTTCCGCAGCGCTGACGATGTCGCCGGTGAAGAGCAGCTGCGCCGCGCGATGGCGCCCGGCGATGCGCGGCAGATGCACCAGATGCATCGCCGGCAAGAGGCCGACGTCGATTTCCGGGTAGCCCATCTTCGCTTCTTCCGCGGCGATGACCAGGTCGCAGGACACGGCCCAGGTGATGCCCGCGGCGCGCGCATGGCCGTTCACCGCCGCGATCACCGGCTTGCCGAGGCGATACAGCGCCTCGTGCATCTCGTAGTAGAAGA
>JALHLN010000204.1 GCA_022844545.1 Burkholderiales bacterium
GCACTCGATGCGCCCGGCGGCGCCGGCGACGAATTCGCGCCGGGACTGCGCCGGCATCAGATCCGCAGCCGCTCGACGATGCGGCCGTGCTGCAGGTGCTCCTCGACGATCTCGTCGATATCGGCGCGGTCCACGTAGGTGTACCAGACCCCTTCCGGGTACACCACGGCGCAGGGACCCTCCTCGCAGCGGTCGAGGCACCCGGCCTGGTTGACCCGTACTTTTCCACGGGTTTCCGTTTCCACGTTGAGCTCGAGTTCCTTCACGCGCTGCTTGGCATAGTCGCGCATTGCCGAGGCGCCCTTGCCGTTGCAGCTGGGCCGGTCGGTTCCCTCGCGCTGGTTGCAGCAGAAGAAGATATGGCGCTGGTAGTAGGGATCATGGGACATGGGGGCCGGATTCTACCCGAGCGACCCGTCGCGGCCCCGGCGCGCGGCAAGCAGCACCAGATAGCCCATTGCGGCGAACGGCCACAGCGCCGACACCAGCCGCGTCAGGCCGTTGAAGTTGAGGAAATGCCCCTGTTCCCATACCTTCAGCGTCGCCGCGAGGTAGGGGTTCGGCGGCGCCACGTTGACCAGCACCGTGGCCGCCATGAGCAGCATCGCCGCCAGCGCCAGGCGCCCGCCTCGAGGCAGCCTCAGCGCCGCCACCACGAGCACGATGCCGCAGGCCAGGCCCAGCTGCGCGCCCGGTGTCAGCCAGACCAGCGCATGCTCGGCCTGCATCAGCACCGCGAACGCCAGCGTGCGCACCGCCAATGCGCTTGCGAGCAACGCGGCCAGCAGCAGGCGCAGCGGCGCGCCAGGGCAGGTCAGCGCCGATCCGAGCAAGCCCACGGCAAGCAGGTTCGCCGCCGCGGTGCCGGCCTCGATGGCGACGAATAACCCGGCGTCATGGCGCTCCCCCGCCGCAGCGGCGACCAGGTCGCGCAGATCCCCGGTGCCGAACAGCAGCGAGGCCGGGTTCAACTGCGCGAACAGCCACAGCCCGACCAGGGTCAGGCCGAGGCTGGACCAGGCGCCAGTCTCGAAGATCTCGAGCCGCGCCCGTTGAAGCGAACCGCCGCCGAGGAGCCGCGGCGCGGCGAACGCGCCCGCGACCGCGCCGGCGGCCGTGCCGGCGACATTGGCGAGGACATCGACGTGGGACGGAACTCGCGCCGGCAGGAAACTCTGCGCCGCCTCCAGCGCCAGCGACAGCGCGCCGCCTGAAACGAGCGCAAGCGCGACCGCCATCCCCGCCGACCAGCTTGGGCGCACGGCGAGGACGAACAGGAATCCGTAGGGCGCGTAGCCGAAGAAGTTGGCCCCGAGATCGAAGCCGGTGAGATAGCGCGGCCAGGGCGCGGCCAGGAACGCGAACGGCGCGACCCCGGGGTCGCGCCAGCCCGACAGCGGGTGCAGCGTCGCGTAGGCGACGAGCAGGACGTGGGCGAGGAGGAGGAAGCGGGCGAGCGAGGACTCGCGCAAGCTAGGGCTTGTGCGACGGCTGCGCGGCGGGCCGCGCCGCGGGCAGGTACGAGCCCACGACCATGCCGAAGATCGAGAACGCGAGCCCGACCAGCTGCGGCGGCACCGTGGCCTCCGCCGCCAGCACTTCGGCGGCAATCCAGCTGCCCAGACCGAACCCGACCGCCAGGGTCGCGCCGACGGTGTTGGCGCGCTTCCAGAAAATGCCGGCGACCAGGGGCGCGACGCAGGACACCAGCGTCACCTTGTAGGCGTTCTGCACCATCTCGTACATGGTGCTGCGCGAATTGAGCGCGAACAGCAGGGCGCCGAGCGTGAAGGTGACCAGCACCACGCGCAGCAGCAGCATGAACTGCCGGTCGCTCATGTTGCGGAAGAACGGCCGGATGATGTTCTCGGTGGCGAGCGCGGTGGGCGCGATCAGGGCGCCGGAGGCGGTGGACATGATCGCCGAGAGCAGCGCGCCGAAGAACAGCACCTGCGCCCACAGCGGCGTGCGCTCGAGGATCAGGTCGGGCAGGATGCGCTGGATCTCCCGCCCGTCCTCGGCCTCGAACAGCTTGCTCATGGACGGATCGATCACCAGCGCCGAGTAGGCGATGAAGATCGGCACGAAGGCGAAGCAGAAGTAGATCGCCGCGCCGGCGAACGTCGCCCGCACCGCGGTCTTCTCGTCCTTCGCGGAGGTCACGCGCTGGAACACGTCCTGCTGCGGGATCGAGCCGATGGCGAGCGTCATCCAGGCGGCGGTGAAGGCGAGCCATTCCGCGGTGCCGCCCTTGGGCCAGAACTCGAACTTGCCGGCCTCGGCTGCGGCCGCGACCACCTTGACCGCGCCGCCGGCCATGTCGCTCACCAGCCAGGCGATGGCGCACAGCCCGACCAGGATCACGATCGACTGGAACAGGTCGGTCATCGCCACCGACCACATGCCGCCCCAGATGGTGTAGCCGAGCACGATGGCCCCGCCGATGACGATGCCCGTGGACAGGTCGATGGCGCCGCCCGAGAGCACCGAGAACACCAGCCCCAGCGCGGTGAGCTGCGCCGAGGTCCAGCCCAGGTAGGAGGTGGTGATGGCGACGCTGGTGACCACTTCGACGGTCCTGTTGTAGCGCTTGCGGTAGAAATCACCGATGGTCAGCAGGTCCATGCGGTAGAAGGCGCGGGCGAAGAACAGCGCCACGAAGATCAGGCAGAACGAGGCGCCGAAGGGATCGGCAACGATGCCGCCCAGGCCGTCCTTGGCGAAGGTCGCCGACACCGACAGCACGGTCTCGGCGCCGAACCAGGTCGCGAATACGGTTGCCGTCGTCATGTACAGCGGCAGGCTGCGCCCGGCGAGCAGGTAGTCCTTCGAGTTGCGCACGCGCAATGCCGCCCACAGGCCGATGGCGATGGTCGCAGCGAGGTAGAGCAGGACGAAAGTGATCAGCATGGCGGCGCAATGATAAACAACGCCAGCCCGGCCGCAAATACCGCCAGCAGGGCCGCAAGCAGGCGGTTCCTGCGCCGCCCGGCCGCGGCCAGGGCCTGCACCGCATCGCGCAGGTCCGTGAGCCGGTCCTCCTCAAGCAGCCGGTGCACCAGCCTGGGCAGTTGCGGGAGCGTCTGCGCCCAGTACGGCGCCTCGCGCTTCAGCGTCCGCGCCAGGCCGTGCCAGCCGACCTGCTCGCTCATCCAGCGCTCCAGGTAGGGCTTTGCGGTCTGCCAGAGGTCGAGATCCGGGTCGAGCTCCCGTCCCAGGCCCTCGATGTTGAGCAGCGTCTTCTGCAGCATCACCAGCTGCGGCTGGATCCGGACCTCGAAGCGGCGCGAAGTCTGGAACAGGCGCAGCAGCAGCTTGCCGAAGTAGATCTCCTTCAGCGGCCGGGCGAAGATCGGCTCGCACACGGCCCGGATCGCCGATTCGAAGGCGTCGACGCGCGTCCCCGCCGGGACCCAGCCCGCATCCAGGTGCGCCTGCGCCACGCGCCGGTAGTCGCGGTTGAAGAAGGCGATGAAATTCTGCGCCAGGTAGTTCTTGTCGGTCTCGGTGAGCGTGCCCACGATGCCGAAATCGAGGGCGATGTACTTGCCTCGGTTCCCGCCCTCGGTGGCCACCAGGATGTTGCCCGGATGCATGTCGGCGTGGAAGAAGCCGTCGCGGAACACCTGGGAAAAGAAAATCTCCACCCCGGCGCGCGCCAGGCGCGGAATGTCCACGCCTTTCGCCCGCAGCGCCTCCACCTGCGAGATCGGCGTGCCGTGCATGCGCTCCATCACCATCACGCGCTGCGAGCACAGGTCCCAGTGGATCGCCGGCACCGCGAGCAGCGGCGAGGCCTCGAAATTGCGCCGCAGCTGCGAGGCATTGGCCGCCTCGCGCAGCAGGTCCATTTCCTCCTCCAGGTGGCGCGCGAACTCCTCCACCACTTCGCGCGGACGCAGGCGCCGACCGTCGCCCCAGGCCCGCTCCAGCAGGGCGGCGGCGGTGCGCAGCAGCAGCACGTCCTTCTCGATCGCCTGCTCCACGCCCGGCCGCAGCACCTTGACCGCGACCTCGGCGCCGTCCTTCAGCGTCGCGAAATGCACCTGCGCCACCGAAGCGCTCGCCACCGGCTCGCGCTCGAAGCTGCCGAAGGCCTCCGCCACCGGCTTGCCGAGCGCGGCCTCGATCTCGGCGACCGCGAGCGCGGAGTCGAACGGCGGCACCCGGTCCTGCAGTTTCGCCAGCTCATCGGCAATGTCCGCCGGCAGCAGGTCGCGGCGCGTGGACAGGATCTGGCCGAACTTGACGAAGATCGGCCCCAGGGCCTCAAGCGCCATGCGCAGCCGGGCGGCACGGCCTGAATCGCCCGCCACTGCATACCTGGGCAGCAGCCGGTGGAGCCGGAAGCGCAGCACCACCTGCAGGATCCGCAGCACGCGCGCGAGGTTTCCGATCACCGCGCCTCCAGCCTGCGAATGCGCTGCTCCAGGCGCTCCAGGTCGTCGCGCAGGCGCGCGGTCGCGGCGGCCAGCGGCTCCAGGCCCCGGCGCGACACCAGGATCGGCCGCTCCTCCAGCGCATATTCCATGAACCCCTCGGCCACCCGCCGCGCCGCCTCGGCGTGCAGCCCGGCGATGGCGCGGGCGGCGCCGGCGAGGCGATGCGCCGCCGCATCGCCCACCAGCCTGGAGAGATCCTCCTCCGCGTCCCAGCGCAGGTGGCGGAACAGGAACATCACCTCGGCGGCCAGGCGCGCGTTGCCCGAGACTTCAACCTCGCGCAGGAAATGGTCCTCGCCCTTCACTGCCGCGGCGAGCGCGCCCGAGCCCAGGGTGACCGTGAGCGAGGCCGCGGTCCCGGCGGGCGCGGGCTGGAAGCGCCCGCCCGCCGCGATCGCGAGGCACAACGGCGGCAGCGGCGGCGCGCGCACCTCCAGGACCTCTCCCGGGAAAGGCTCCAGGCGCGCGCCCAGCGCGGGATCCGAATCGAGCAGGTGGTTGAGCGCTCGGGGGAGGACGTCGGCCAGCATGGCGGAAAAAGAAAAGGCCACCGGGTGGTGGCCTTTTCCGGGGATGTCCTTCCCTAGTGCATCTGCTGGATGCCGGAGAGCAGCCAGCCGCTGGAGCCGTCCACCGGCTTGGCCAGGTTCCAGACCTCCTCGAACCCCACCGGCGCGCTCGCGGGGGTCTCGCGCACCGTGCCGGCGAAGCGCACGCTGGCCCAGTGCCGGTCGCCCTCGGTGCTCACCTCGAGCAGGTCCGCGTTGAGCGACAGGATGTCGGTCTGCTGGCGCAGGCCGGGGCGCGACTCGATGTCGCGCCGCAGTTCCTCGAACAGGTCCGGCGCGGTGAACTCGCGCAACTCGTCCAGGTTGCCGGAGTCGTTCGCCGCCTGCAGCTTCATGAAATTGAGCTTGGCGCCGCGCAGGAAGCCGGCGACGTCGAAGCCGGCGGGCACGCCCGCGGCGGCGGCGGGTGCCTGCGGCTCGAAGCCGGAGGACTGCGACGGCGGCGGCGCGGCGACGGTCTCGCTGCCCATGCCCCCCGCGTACTGCATGCGCACCGGCTGCGGCGCGTGGCGCGCTTCCCCGCGCCTGGCCGCCAGCATGCGCAACACCATCATGGCGCCGAACGCGAGCAGCGCCGCCAGCATGATTCCGACCACCAGCCCGCCCAGTCCGTTGGCGCCCATCAGCCAGCCCAGCGCGCCGCCGATGGCGAGACCGCCCAGGATGGGCATCCAGCGCGAGCCGCCGGCTGCCGCGGGTTGCGC
>JALHLN010000205.1 GCA_022844545.1 Burkholderiales bacterium
CAGCCAGGGCTGGCCCAGCGCCTGCGCGAGCGCGCCGGCGACGGCCACCAGGGTGAAGGTGCGCACCCCCGCGACGGCGCGGTGCGCGCCGGTGCCCTTGCGCCGCTCGCGCTCGATGCCGATCAGCAGGCCGCTGCCGAGGGCGACGAGGAGGCCGGCGAGGGCGCCCGGCGGCAGGCCTTCGGCGAACAAGTCTGGCTAGCCGCCTTTCTTTTGCAGCAGGCGTTCCGCCTGCGCCCTGCGCGCCTGCAGGAACTCCCGGGGCGAGATGCGGCCGTCGCCGTCGGTGTCCACGCGCTGGAAGTGCTTGCCGAGGAGCGGGAACCGGGCCAGCGTCTCCTGGCGCGAAAGGTAGCCGTCGCCGTTGCTGTCGGCGGAGCGGAAATCGGCGGCCGTCTGCTCGGTGAATCGGTCGGAGGCGCCGGCGGGCGCGCTCGCCGGCGGCGTGGCGGCTCGGGAGGCCGTCTGTGCCCGCGCCGCCTCCGCCTTGGCCGCCTCCCGGCGCGCTCGCTCGGCTTCGGTCCGTGCCGCTGCCTGTCGGACCTGCTCCGCGCGCAGGGCCTCGTGGCGCGCCGCTTCGGCTTTTTCCGCTGCCGCACGGGCAGCCGCCGCCCGGCGTGCCTCCTCGGCCTGCGCCGCCACCCGCGCGGCCTCGCGCTTCGACTGGTGCTGCTTCCATGCGCCGAATGCGAGAGCGGCCACCAGGACCGCGCCCACGGCGTAGGGCCAGCGGCGTCGTGGCGTCGATTCGGGTAGCGGCACCGGTTCCGGCGCCGGCGCAGCCGGCGCAACCCGGAGCGTTCGTTCGCTGCGGCGCTCCGGGGTTCCCGGCGCGGCCGGCGCGGTGCGTCGCTCGGCCAGGATCGCCGGCCGCCACTGCTCGGCGCTCTGCGGGCGCAGCTTCTCATCCAGGCGCAGGGCCCATTCGATGGCCTGCAGGAAACCGTCGCTGTACTTGGCGCGGGCCGCGGCAAGGCCGGCGCCGAGCGAATCGCCGCGAATGCGCGTCACCGCGTCCGGCGGGTTCTTGTCGGCCACGGCGCGGAACAGCACGCCGCCCATGGCATAGAGGTCGGTCCACGGACCCTGCTTGCCCTCGCCCGAGTACTGCTCCAGCGGCGCGTAGCCCGGCGTCAGGATGGAGGTGAGGCTCTTGGTTTCGCCGCCCAGCGCCTGCCTCGCGGCGCCGAAGTCGATCAGCACCGGCTTGCCGTCGGCTCGAATGAAGATGTTGTCGGGCTTGATGTCCCGGTGCAGGAAACCGGCCGCGTGCACCGCCGCGAGGCCCTCCAGCAGCGGACCCAACCATGCCTTCAGCGTCGCTTCTGAGGGCTGCGGGTCCAGTTGCAGCACGGTCTTCAACGGGTCGCCCCGCTCGTACTCCATCACCACGTAGGCGGTGGCGTTCGCCTCGAAGTAGCGCAGCACGCGCACGATGTTCGGGTGGCTGAACTTGCCCAGCGTGCGTGCTTCCAGCAGGAACCGGTCCAGGCCCCAGCGGTAGCCCGCCTCGTGCTGCGTGGCCTGGGCGACGACATTGCCGTCGGGCGCGCGCATGGCCAGTTCGCCCGGCAGGTACTCCTTGATCGCGACCGCCTTGTCGAGGTTGGTGTCGCGCGCCAGGTAGGTGATGCCGAAACCGCCCGCGCCCAGCACCTGTTCCAGGCGGTACTCCAGCAACAGGGACTGCAAGGGAAGCGCGTTGCGATAGGATTGGGGCAGCGCCATCGTCCGAGTGTAAATCATCCGCTCCCCATGCCCATCGACACCGAAAAGCTGAAGCGCGCCCAGTCCGGTACGCCGCCGTTCCAGGTCCGCAAGATCGGCCACGTGGTGCTGCGCGTGCGCGACCTGCAGAAGTCGGTCGACTTCTACACCGGGGTGCTCGGCTTCAAGGTCTCCGACGTCTACCCGGAGGACATGATGCCCGGCGGCATGGTGTTCATGCGCTTCGGGAGCGACCATCATGGCGTAGCCTTGGTCGGCGGCCTGAAGGAACCCTCGACGGGAAGCGAGCTGCACCATTTCGCCTTCGAGGTGGCGACGCTGGATGAGGTGTTCCGCGCCCGCAGGCACCTGCGCGAGCACGGCGCCGAGATCACCTTCGAGGGCCGGCGCCGCGCCGGGGTGCAGATCGCAGTCGAGTTCAAGGACCCGGACGGCCACTGGCTGGAGATCTACTGGGGCCTGGACCAGGTCGGGCCGGAGGGCCGCGTGCGGCCCGCGAGCGAGTGGCGCTGGCTGCACACGCTGGAGGACGCGGTCGCCCACGCGCCGCCGGGACAGGTTCCGGTCCTCGCCGACCCCTCACTGCTGCAGCCGAAGCGGTAGCGCGATTCGATGGCGGACGCGGCGGCGCTGCAGGTCGAACCGGTCGCCGACGACGCGGTGTCGGTCCGCGTGCTCGCCAGCGGACGCTGGACCTTCAGCGGGCTGAAGGAGCACCAGCAGGAACTGCACCGGCACCTGGAGGGCCTGGAGCGGCGTCCGCCGGGCAGCGTGGCCTGGGACCTGACCGGGGTCGCGGAAATGGACGACGCCGGCGCGGTGTGGCTGGCGCACGCGGTTCGGCGTGCCGCGCGGGTGGAGGTCCTGCCGCGGCACCGGGACATCCTGAAGCAGGTCAGCGAGGGCATGCTGGTCCCCGTGGAGCCGAAGCGCTTCGACCCGCTGTGGGCGGTGGAGGCGTCCGGGCGCGGCGCGATCAACTTCGCCGTGCACCTGCGCGACGCCACGGCGCTGTTCGGCCAGCTGGTGCTGGACCTGGCGGCGCTGGCGCGCCGGCCGGCGGAATTCCCGCTGCGCGAGCTCTCCGCCGGGATCTACCGCGCCGGGGTCACCGCGCTGCCGGTGACCATGCTGGTCGGGTTCCTGGTCGGGGTCGTGCTCACCTACCTCTCGGCGCTGCAGCTCAAGCGCTACGGCGCGGACCTGCTCGTCATCAACATCGTCGGCGTCGGCGTGGTGCGGGAACTCGGGCCGATGCTGGCCTCGATCATCGCCGCCGGGCGCTCCGGTTCGGCGATCACGGCGCAACTGGGCGTGATGCGCGTTACCGAGGAGGTCGAGGCGCTCTCGGTGATGGGGATCTCGGTGACCACGCGGCTGGTGCTGCCGCGGGTGCTCGCGCTGGCGATCGCGCTGCCGCTGGTGGCGTTCTGCACCGACATCGCGGCGCTCGCAGGGGCCATGCTGGTGTCGCGCTTCACGCTCGGCATCAGCCCGGGCGCGTTCATCGAGGCGCTGCCGCGCGCGGTCGAGGTGGTGCATTTCTGGATCGGCATCGGCAAGTCGGTGTTCTTCGGCTTCGCGGTGGCCTTCGTCGCCTGCCACTACGGCCTGCGCGTGCTGCCCAACACCGACAGCCTCGCCGCCGGCGTCACGCGATCGGTGGTCTCGGCCATCACCGTGGTCATCATCCTGGACGCGGTGTTCGCGATCCTGCTGCGCAATGTCGGCTGACGAGTACGTAATAGAGATCGAGGGGCTGCTGAACAAGGTCGGCGGCACGGTGCTGCACAAGGACCTGGACTTCCGCATGCGGCGCGAGGAGGTGGTGTCGCTGGTGGGCGGCTCGGGCAGCGGCAAGACCCAGCTGCTGCGCGTGATCCTGGGCCTTAAGCGTCCCGCGGCGGGCAGGGTGCGCGTGTTCGGCGTGTCCTGGGACGACCCCAACCCCAAGAAGGTGCGCGACGCCCGCCGGCGCATGGGCATGCTGTTCCAGAACGGCGCCCTGTACTCGGCGCTGAGCGTGTTCGACAACATCGCCTTCCCGCTGCGCGAGCGCGGCGGCCTGGACGAGGACGAGATCCGGGCCATCGTGCACGCCAAGCTGGCGCAGGTGGAACTGGAGCCCAGGCACGGCGCGCTGCTGCCGGCGAACCTCTCCGGCGGCATGGTGAAGCGGGTGTCCCTCGCGCGGGCGCTCGCGCTGTCGCCGGAGCTGCTCATCCTGGACGAGCCCACCGCGGGGCTGGACCCGGACCGCTCGGAGCGCTTCGTGCACCTCATCAAGCGCCTGCGCCGGGAGCAGCGCTTCGCGGTGCTGATGGTGACGCACGACCTGGACACGCTCCATGAGCTCACCGACCGGGTCGCGGTGCTGGCTGAGCAGCATATAATCGCCTTCGACACGCTCGCGGCGGTCCGCGAGCTCGACCACAGGTTCGTGCGGAGTTTCTTCGGGGGAGACCGGGGCAAGCGCGCGCTGCAGGACGCCTGAATCCGGGATACATCATGGAAAGCAGGGCTTTCGCGCTCATCACCGGGGCCTTCGTGCTCGGCCTCGTCGCCTGCCTCATCGCCTGGGCGCAGTGGCTGGCGAAGGAGCCGCTCGCGCGCACGCAGTACCGCGTCGTGTCCACGATCCCGGTCGCGGGCCTCAATCCGGAAGCACAGGTGCGCTACCGCGGCATGGGCGTGGGCCGGGTCAACACCATCGGCCTGGACCCGAAGGACAAGCGCCGGATCCTGATCGGCATCGAAGTCGACGACGCCATCCCGGTGACGCGCGGCACCTACGCGCAGCTGGGCATGGAAGGCATCACCGGCATCGCCTACGTCCACCTGCTGGACGAGGGCAAGGACCAGCAGCCGGCGCCGGCGGCCGAGGACGGCGTCGCCGAGCTCTCGCTGCGGCCCTCTTTCCTGGATACGATCTCCGACGGCGCCGAGGGCACGGTGCGCGAGGCGCGCGAGCTGATCGCGGCGCTGCATGTCCTGCTGAACGAGGACAACCGCAGGCGCATCGGCACCACGCTCGCCTCGCTGGAGAAGATCGCGGTGAACCTGGAGGTCACCTCGCAGCGGCTGCCGGGCGTCATCGACCGCACCGACGCGCGCCTGGGGGCCTGGCTGGGCGAGGACAACCGCAAGCTCGCGCGCGAATCGCTGGAGCGCGCCCGCGACGCCCTGGACCGGATGAACGAGGCCATGGCCTCGCTGCCCGAGCTGACGAAGGAGGCGAGGCAGCTCGCGCAGGATGCGCGCGGGCTGGTGGCGCAGATCGGCAAGCTCTCGGCCGAGGCGCAGGCGGGCGCGGGCGCGGTGCGCGAGGACACGCTGCCGCGCGTCAACGCGCTGGCGGACACTGTGGAGCGTGGCGCGCAACGGGTCGGCCGGCTCGCCGCGGAAATCGATCGCCAGCCCGACAGCCTGCTCTGGGGGCGCAAGCCCTCGCGCCCGGGACCGGGCGAACCGGGATTCGCGCCATGAAACCGGCCCTCTGGATCGTTGCGGCATTGATGGCGGGCTGCGCCGGCCCGGGCGCCGATACCGCGCCGCGCCTGTACGACCTTGGCCTCGCCGCGCCCGCGGCGAAGCTGCCGCCGCTGCGCGCGGTGTCCGTTCGCGCCGCGATGCCGTTCGACGGCGTCGAGATGCGTTACCGGCTGGCGTATCGCGATGCCGCCGAGCTGGCTTCCTTCGCGCACAGCCGCTGGGCGGCGCCGCCCTCGGAGTTGCTGCGCAAGCAGTTGCACCGCGCGCTGCCCGCGAGCGCCGGCGCGCCCTGCGCGCTGGAGCTGGAGATCCAGGAGTTCACGCAGGTGTTCACTGCCAAGGACGTGAGCGAAGTCCGCATCGAGGCGCGCGCCTCGGCCGGCGGCGCGATGCGCGCCTTCAGCGCGACGGAGGCAGGCGCGGGCGCGAATGCCGCCGCGGGCG
>JALHLN010000206.1 GCA_022844545.1 Burkholderiales bacterium
AAGGGGCGCGACACCAAGGAAAAGATCCTGCGCAACTTCGGCATGCCGCGCCCGGAGGGCTACCGCAAGGCGCGCCGGCTGATGGAAATCGCCGAGAAGTTCGCCCTGCCGGTGTTCACTTTCGTCGACACCCCGGGCGCCTATCCGGGGCTGGACGCCGAGGCGCGCAACCAGTCCGAAGCCATCGGGCGCAACCTGTACGTCATGGCCAGCCTGAAGACACCGATCATCGTCACCGTGATCGGCGAGGGCGGTTCGGGCGGGGCGCTGGCGATCGCGGTGGGGGATCTCGTCCTGATGCTGCAGTACGCCACCTACTCGGTGATCTCGCCCGAGGGCTGCGCCTCCATCCTGTGGAAGAGCGCCGACAAGGCGCCCGAGGCCGCCGAGACCCTGGGCATCACCGCCAACCGCCTCAAGACCCTGGGCCTGATCGACAAGATCGTGCCTGAGCCGCTGGGCGGCGCGCACCGCGACCCGCAGGCCACCGCCGCGGCGCTGAAGAAGGCGCTGGGCGAAGCGTTGCGCCAGCTGCAGGAGAAGAAGCCCAAGGAGCTCGTCGAGGAGCGCCTGGAACGCCTCATGAGCCATGGCCGCTTCAAGGAAACCGCGGAGCGCTGAGGTTCCCGCCGCCGCCCGCGCGGCCCTGGCGGGACTGGATTTGCGGGGCAAGCGCATCGCCGCCGGGTTCTCCGGCGGCGTGGATTCCACCGTGCTGGTGCATGTGCTGCGGCGCCTTGCGCCCGAGTTCGGCTATCGCCTGTCCGCGGTCCATGTCCACCACGGCTTGAGCCGGAACGCGGATGCGTGGCGCAAGTCCTGCGCCGCCTTCTGCCGATCGGCAGGCATTCCATTCACGGCGCGGCGCGTCCGGGTCGTCAAGGCCGGAAAAGGCCTCGAGGCGGCGGCGCGCGCGGCGCGGCGCAAGGTGTTCGAAGGCCTGAGCGTTGATGCCATCGCCTTCGGCCACCAATTGGATGACCAGGCCGAAACGGTGCTGTTCAACCTGCTGCGCGGCACCGGGCTCGCGGGCGCGAGCGGGATGCCCGTGGTCGGGAGGCTCGGAAAGAAGCCGCTGCTGCGTCCGCTGCTCGCGGTGCGACGCGAAGCCGTCCTCGCCTACGCGAAGGCGAACCGCCTGGCGTGGATCGAGGACGAATCGAACGCCGATGAGGCGCTGACGCGCAATTTCCTTCGTCGCCGGATCGGGCCGCTACTCGCCAGCCGCTTTCCGCGCTGGCGCGAGAGCCTGGCGCGCGCGGCGCGGCATTTTTCGGCGGCGCGAGTGGATGAGCGCGCGCTGCTGCGCGAGTTCCTTTCGTCAAGGGGTTTGCGCGCGCCAAGCGAGGCGCGCCTGGCGGAGATGCTGCGGCAGCTCGCTTCGGGCAGCCCGCGCATGAAGCTGGAGCACGACGGCGCGGTGCTGCGGAACTACCGCGGGAAGGTGCAGGTGGACAAACCCCTGAAGCCGGATGGATTCAAGGCGGTGCGCTGGAACGGCGCCAGCCGGCTCGCGTTGCCGGCGCTCGGCGGGGAACTGCGGTTCCGGAAGGCGCGGGGCGGGGGGATCGATCCCGCGCGCGTCGCGTCTGGGCTGACCGTGAGGCTGCGCGCGCCTGGGGATCGCCTGCAGCAGGCCCCGGACCGTCCCCGCCGCACGCTCAAGAAGCTGTTCCAGGAATCCGGCATTCCGGAATGGCAGCGCGGCAGGCTGCCGTTGCTCGCCAGCGGAACCGAGTTGGTGTGGGTGCCCGGAATCGGCGTCCACGCGCCGTACCGCGCCCGGGCCGGCGCGGTGGGACTGCTGCCGGAATGGCGCCCCGCAACCTCGTCAAATGTGCACGATCGGTAACATTTTGCGCCTCAGCGCCGCTTTGGCGCCGCGCCCTTTGCCCGCTTCCTGACCGCGAACGCCTCGCGCGCCGCCTTCGCCTCGGCGCTCGCCGCCGCCACCTGGATCTGGTCATGCGACATGTGCGTCGCGGCATGCGCGCCGATGCTGGCGTAGGCGTGGATCGTTTCCTTGCTCATGCGCACCGAGGTTTGCGGCAGATCCAGCACCTGTTTCGCCACCGCGCGCGCCTTCTCGAGCGCCTTGCCGGAAGCGCAAACGTAGTCCACCAGCCCCATCGCCAGCGCTTCCTCAGCCGGAATGCGCTCGCACAGGATGGTGAGGCGCTTGGCGCGCGCGGGACCCACCAGGTTCACCAGCCGCGGCAGCGTACCCCAGGTGAGGGGGATGCCGAGCGCAATCTCGGGCAGCGAGACGAAGGCGTCCTTCGCCACCACGCGCCAGTCGAGCGCGGCGGCGAGGGCGAGCCCGCCGCCGATGGCATAGCCCTCGATCGCCGCCAGCGTGATCTGCGGCAGTTCCTCCCAGGCGCGCGCCATGCGGTAGCCGAGCGAGGCGATCTCGCGCCGCTCGTGCAGCGGCATGTCCTGGTTCGCCCAGCGGCTGGCGTCCTTCAGGTCCGCGCCGGCGGAGAAGCACACGCCGGCGCCGCGCACGATCACCACGTCGACGTCGCCGCGCGGGGCGAGTGCGGCGGCGCAGGCGATCATCTCCCGCATCAATTCGGCGGACATTGCGTTGCGCGCCTGCGGCCGGTTCAGGGTGACCGTCGCGATACGCCCGGCGGCGCTCAGTTCGAGGTTGCGATACATGGATGCAAGCCCTTGTTTTTCTGCGTGAAAGAGTGTCCCATCGTGCTATACTTTCAAACTTTATACAAACCGGGCCGGGAGAAGCTGGAAATGGCTGTGGAACGCACACTTTCGATCATCAAGCCGGACGCCGTGGCGAAGAACGCCATCGGCGCCATCATCGCGCGCTTCGAGGCGGCCGGACTCAGGGTCGCCGCCGCGCGCATGATGCACCTGTCGCAGGCGCAGGCCGAGGGCTTCTACGCGGTGCACCGCGAGCGGCCGTTCTTCAAGGACCTGGTCTCGTTCATGGTCTCCGGCCCGGTGCTGGTGCAGGCGCTGGAAGGGGAGAACGCCATCGCGCGCAACCGCGAGCTGATGGGCGCCACCGACCCGAAGAAGGCCGCCAAGGGCACGATCCGCGCCGATTTCGCCGACAGCATCGACGCCAACGCGGTGCACGGCTCGGATTCGGCGGAGAACGCGCGCATCGAGATCGCGTACTTCTTCCCGTCCTGCGACGTGTTCGCGCGCTAGGGACGCACGCGGATGCCGGTCAACCTGCTCGATTTCGACGCCAAGGGGATGGAGGCCTGGTTCGCCGGTCTCGGCGAGAAGCCCTTTCGCGCCCGGCAGGTGCTGGCCTGGATCCACAAGCGCGGCGCGGGCGAATTCGCCGCCATGACCGATCTCGCCAAGGATCTGCGCGCCAAGCTGGAGGCGAAGGCCAGCATCGGGCTGCCGGAGATCGTCGGCGACAGCACCGCTGCCGACGACACGCGCAAGTGGCTGCTCAAGGTCGACGGCGCCAATGCCGTAGAGGCGGTGTTCATCCCGGAGGCCGGCCGCGGCACGCTGTGCGTGTCCAGCCAGGCCGGCTGCACGCTGGACTGCGCATTCTGCTCGACCGGCAAGCAGGGCTTCAACCGCAACCTGACCACCGCCGAGATCATCGGCCAGCTCTGGCTGGCGGAGAAGCTGCTGGGCGAGCGCACCAACGCGGGCAGCCGGGCGCGCCAGGGCCGCCACGTCAGCAACGTGGTGTTCATGGGCATGGGCGAGCCGTTGCTCAACCTCGATGCGGTGATCCCGGCGCTGCGCCTGATGCTGGAGGACAACGCCTACGGGCTGTCGCGGCGACGCGTCACGGTATCCACCTCCGGGGTAATCCCGGGGATGGACCGGCTGGCCGCGGAATGCCCGGTGGCACTGGCGGTGTCGCTGCACGCGCCCAACGACGCACTGCGCGACCGCCTGGTGCCGATCAACCGCAAGTACCCGATCGCGCAACTGCTGGCGGCCTGCAACCGGTACCTGGTGCATGCGCCGCGGGATTTCATCACCTTCGAGTACGTCATGCTGGACGGGGTCAATGACAGCCCGACGCACGCGCGCGAGCTGGTGGACATCGCCGCGAGGGTGCGCTGCAAGTTCAACCTGATCCCGTTCAACCCGTTCCAGGCGGTCCAGGGATTGGGCCTGCACCGCTCGCCGCAGGAGCGCATCCGCCGCTTCGCCGAAGTGCTGCAGCGCGCCGGCCTTACCACCACCACGCGCAAGACCCGCGGCGAGGGAATCGATGCCGCCTGCGGCCAGCTGGCCGGAGAAGTGCAGGACCGCACCCGCCGGCGCGGCATCCCCATCACGGAGGTACGCGCATGACCCATGCACGAGCGACGCGGTCCCGGACCACGCTGCTGGCGGCGACGGCGATCGCCGCCGTGCTGCTGTCGGGTTGCGAATCCACCGGAGGGCCGCAGGAACCCGTGATCGAGAACGTCACCAGCAGCAGCGGCAGCGGCGATCCGACCGATGCGCGCAACCGCGCGCGCATCCGCACCGAACTGGGGTCGCTCTACTACTCGCAGGGGAACATGGCGGTCGCGCTGGAGGAGCTGCGCCTGGCGGTCGCCGCTGATCCGACCTATGCGCTCGCCTACAGCACGCTGGGCGCGATCTACATGGATTTGCGTGAACCGAAGCTCGCGCAACAGAACTTCGAGCGCGCGCTGCGCCTGGCGCCCACCGACGCCGAGACCAACCACCGCTACGGCCTGTTCCTGTGCCAGTCCGGGCGCGAGGCGGAGTCGCTCAGCTACTTCCAGCGCGCGATCCGCAACCCGCTCAATCCGGCGCCCTGGCGCACCGCGTCGGCAGCCGGCGTGTGCTCGATGAGGAAGGGCATGACCAAGGAGGCCGAGGGCTTCTTCCAGGGCGCGCTGAAGCAGGACCCGAACGACCTGATCTCGCTGTTCAACCTGGGGCAACTGCGCTACCAGCAGGGCAGCCTGGAGGAGGCGCGCACGCTGGTCGCCCGACTCAACAAGCTGGTGGAGCCGACCGCCGAGTCGCTCTGGCTGGCGTTGCGCATCGAGCGCAAGCTCGGCGAGCGGACCGCCGAGGCGAGCCTGGGCAACCAGTTGCGGCGCCGCTTCCCGGCATCGCGCGAGTACCAGCAACTGCAGCGCGGGGAATATGACTGAGGCGATTGCCGCGGCGGCGGGCGACGGCGTCGGCGCCGAGTTGACGCGGGCCCGGGAGGCGCTGGGCCTGTCGATCGCCGACGTTGCGCAGCAGCTGAAGTTCGCGCCCCGCCAGATCGAGGCCCTTGAGGGCGAGCGCTTCCAGGACCTGCCCGGGGGGACGTTCGCGCGCGGCATGCTGCGCGCCTACGCACGCATGCTCAAGCTGGACCCGGACGCAGTGGTGGGGCGCGTCGCGGCGCGCCTCGCCGCGCCGGACAACACCGCCGCGGTCGCCTCGGTCCACCGGGCGATCCCGATCACCGACAGCGCCCGGCGCAGCAACCTGACCTATGCCGCGCTGTCGGTCGCGCTGCTGGCGGTGATCGCGGCGGTGGTCCTCGAATGGCAGCAGGAGCGCTCCCGCGCCGCCCGCCTCACCTTCGTCCCGGCGGCGCAGGCGCCGCAGGGCGGGCTCGAACCGGGGCGCAGCCCGGTGGCGAGCGCGGCGACCACCAGCATCGTCACGCCGCCCCAGCTCGCGCCGATGGCAGACG
>JALHLN010000207.1 GCA_022844545.1 Burkholderiales bacterium
ATTCAGTTTCGGCGCCGATGGCGTCGCGGGCGGCCAGGGGACGGATGCTGACGTTGGCTCGTGGAATCTCTGATGCGGCCTCGCCCACGGGTCTTGCATGGGCGCATCGGCGGCTTCACATTGATCGAGGTCATGGTGGTGGTGGTCATCATCGCGGCCCTGTCATCGATGCTCGTGATTGTCGCCATGCCTGGCGATGCCGCGCAGGTCGACAAGGAGGCGCGCAGACTCGCGGCACTACTCGAACTGGCGTCGGCGGAAGCACGTGCAGGCGGGCAAAGCATTGCGTGGTCGCCGGAGAGCGACGGTTACTCGTTCTGGCAAAGGACCGATGACGGAGAATGGGCGCGGTTTTCCGACGCTAGTGTCTACCGGCGCCGCTCGTTTCCCGGACAGGTGGAGTTCCGCGAGGTGCTGCTTGACGCGCGGGTACTGCCGCAAGGCGATCTCATCACCCTGTCGCCGTATGGAACGCGCGGCCTGATCGAGGCAACGATCGGCGGCGGCAATGCACGAATCACACTTCGAGGTGGTGTCCTTGGGCGCATATCGCTGCAGCGAGACTCCGAAGGCAGGGCCGACGGCGGAAAGCCGGCCGCGGTCCCGCGGCTTCACCCTGGTTGAGGTTCTGGTCGCACTCGCGATCGTGGCAATCGCGCTGGCCGCCGCGAGCCGGTCCGTCGCCCTTTCCAGCACTTCGGCGACAGAGTTGAAGCTGCGCGTGCTTGCCGAGTTCGTCGCAGGGAATCTGATGAGCGGGTTTGCGGCGCGAGACGAATGGCCGGTAACCGGCGCGACCGAAGGCACGGAGCAGCAGGCCGGCGTCGAGTTTCCCTGGCGCGTGGAAGTCGTCTCCACACCGAACCCGGACTTGCGGCGCGTCGAGATTCGGGTGCTGAGCCCGGACGGTCCATCCCGCGAGTTGCGCCGCCTTGTCGGCGTAGTCGCCAGGGCAAATTAGGTGCGCTCAGCCGCCAACTCATGCGCGCGTGGAAACGGCTCTGAAGCCGAGCAACGCGGCTTCACGCTTGTCGAGTTGCTCGTCGCGATGGCTGTGCTCGCCGTTCTCGCGTCGGTCAGCTTCCGGGGCCTGAGTTCGATTCTCGAAGCCGAAGCGCGTGTGCAGTCGGAGACGCGACGCTGGAATGACGTCGCGGTCGCTGTCGCGCACCTGAGCCGGGATCTGTCCCTGGCGGTACCTCGGGCGGTGCGCGACAACGCCGGCCGCGTACGCCCGGCGATCGTCATTGGCAGCTCGCCGGATGGAACCCAGGGCCAGCTTCAGATCACGCGCCTCGGAGACGGTGATGGCGCATCATCGCAAGGCGACCTGCGCCGGATCGAGTACCGGCTGCGTGCGGGAACCCTGGAATACCTGGTTTGGCCGGCGACAGACCTGGCGCCCGACGCCGCCCCTTCCGTGAGTCCGGTCCTGGAGAACGTAGCCGGACTGGAATTGCGCGCCCTTGGTCAGGACGGTACATGGAGCGCAACGTGGCCGGCCGGCCAGCAGGCCAATGCGCTGCCGCGGGCGCTGGAGGCGCGAATCGCACTTGCCAGTGGCGAACGCGTCACCCGCCTCTTTCCCCTGCGATGAAGCGGCCCATCCACCAGCGAGGGGCCGTGGTGATCGTCGCAATGCTCATTGTTGCTCTCGCCGCGACCGGGGCGAGCATGATGCTTCAACAGCAGGACGTGGCGATCCGGCAGCTCGAAGCCGCTCGCGACTATGAACAGGCTCGTTGGCTCCTCAATGGCGGCGCACATTGGGCGCGCGTGATATTGCGCGCCGACTCCCGCTCCAGCACCATCGATCATGGCGGCGAACTGTGGGCGACCGGGCTTCCTCCTACGGAAATCGAACAGGGGAACCTGTCTGGCGCGATCCAGGATCAGCAGGGTCTTTTCAACCTCAACAACCTGGTTCACGACGGCAAGTCGAGCGCCCGCGACATCGACATTCTCAAACGCCTGCTGCAGGTGATCGGACTGCGCGCCGATCTCGCGTACGCCATCGCCGACTGGATCGACGCGGACAGTGCCCTTCAGTCGCCGGAGGGGGCGGAGGACGCATACTATCTGAACCTTGCCACCCCCTACCGGACGGCAAACCAGCCGATGTCCGCGATCGAGGAGCTCCTGCGAGTGCGCGGCTGCGACGGTGCGGTCCTCGCTCGGCTGCGTCAGGTGGCGACGGTGCTGCCGCGGCGCACGCCGGTTAACGTGAACATGGCGCCCCCCGAAGTTCTGGTCGCGATCGTAGACGGGCTGACCTTGCCGGAGGCGCTGGTTCTGGTGGGACGCCGGCGTACCGCCCCGTTTTCCGGCAGAGATGATTTCAGAACGCGATTGCCGCGCACCGAGCTGAACGTGAGCAACGAAGACATTGCCGTCGATACCCAGTTCTTCCTCGTCCAGGGCCGCGCCAGGGTCGGCAAGGCCGATTTGCGGATGCAGGCGCTGGTGCACCGCAGTGGCGCCGCCCTGCCCTCCATCGTCTGGCAGCGGATGTCATGAAGACCTGCCGTATCCGCGTCGCTCGCGACAGTCCGTTGTCGGGCGCCTTCGACTGGGCGCTGGTGGACGACAACGGGACGGAGCTGGACTCAGGCACGGCGCCTCTGCGACAGCCGCCGGCCGGCGCGTGTGAACTGCTGATCGCATGCGACCTCGTGCTGCTGGATAGGGTCGCCACGCCTGCGCCGCAGCAGCGGCGGATATCCTCCGCGCTGAGATTCCTTGTCGAGGAGCGCGCCATTCCAGACCCTGAGCGGCTGCACGTCGCGGCTGCCGCTACCTCAGGCAAGGATATGCTTTCGGTCGGAGTCATCGACCGACAGTGGATGGAACAGGCGCTGGCCCGGCTCGAGCGCTCGGGCCTGAGCGCCCGAGCAGCCTACCCCGAGTGTCTGCTGCCGGAACTCCCGCCCAACGCCTGGACCCTTGTATGGAACGGCGACTGCAGTTTCGTCCGCACAGGCGAGGTGGCGGGATTCGCCATGGACAGTCCCAAGGAAGGGGAATTGCCGGTTTCGCTTCGCCTCGCGCTGGAGGAGGCGCACGGTACAGCATCTGCCCCGGAGCGGCTCGTATTGAGGGTTGCCGCTGGTGCCGCTTCGCCGGATGCGGAAAAATGGTCCGCCATGCTCGGCATACCGGTCGAGCAGGGGCCGGCGTGGCGCTGGTCTGCGGCGCAAAGCAAGCCCGGACTCGATCTGCTGCAAGGCGAGTTCGCGCCACGGTCCATCGATCGCGGCTGGGCAGGCGCGCTTCGCCGCCCGATGATCCTGGCTGCCGTATTGGCGGCAGTCGGCGCGATCGGTGTCGTCGCGGATTGGGCCGCCAAGGCACATGAACGCAGGACACTGCTCGCGGAGATGCATGGAATTTTCCGCGCCGGATTCGGCGAAACCGCGGTAGTGGTCGACGCCCCCCTGCAGATGAACCGTGCAATCGCGGAGTTGCGGCGTCAGGCGGGTCACGTTGGCGCGGACGATTTCCTCGCCCTGTTTCGCGCGGTCGCCGACCGGTTGCTCGATCCCGCAAAACACCGGATCGAAAGCATCGCCTACGACAATGGCACACTGACCCTGTCCCTGCGACCGAACGACGCGGCGCAATTCAGCGCCGAGTTCAACGCAATGCGTGCCATGCCTTCGATCCCGGGGCTCCAAGTCGCACTGCAATCCGCCGAGTCGTCTGGAAGCATCTCCGTGCGCGTGACCAAAACGACGAAGAACCAATGAACTTCACCGGGTCGACAAAGGATTTCTGGAGCACGCGCACAGGCAGACAGAAGATGATGCTGTCCACTGCGGCGGCCGTGATCGTCGTGGTCGCGGCGTACTTCCTTCTTTTGGCACCCGCGCTCTCGGCAAGACGGGAGCTTTCGGCCACGCTGCCCGTGCTACGCGCGCAAGTCGAGAATATGCGCCAACAGCTCAAGGAAATCGCCATGCTGCGGAAGAGGGTTGCCGCGACCTCGCAACGCGCCGACCTCAAGACACTGCTGCAATCCTCGGCTGCGCGTACGTCGTTCGTCAATTCGATCGAAAGGATTGAATCTCTCTCGGGCAGCAGAGCCCTGTTCCTTGCGGGACCAGCCCGATTTGACGATTGGCTGGACTGGATAGCGCACCTGCAAAGCGAGTTCGCCGTCCGACTGGACGGCTGCAAGATCAGCTCGACGGGTCAGCCGGGCCTGGTTCGGGTCGAGGCAACGTTCGCTTCAGCCGGCCAGCCGGCGGCCCGGGCGACGCGATGAGCCCCAGGCGCGTCGCAGCATATGTCGTGACAGGGAGCCTGGCTTATGCTGCCACCCTGATTGCGATGCTCCCTGCCCCGTGGATTGCGCATGCCATCGAACGCGCTTCCGGACAGACGTTCGTGCTACGCGACCCGGCCGGTACCGTATGGTCAGGCAGCGGGCATCTGTTTGTGCGGCATCGCTCTGGCGAGTTGCTGGATCTGGGCGCGCTCCGCTGGAACAGCTTTGCGCTCGAAACCCTGGCGGGCAGGCTCGTAGCGGACCTTGTCCTTGGGAAATCAGCCAATCCGATGCGACTCGAACTCTCGCCGGCAAGCGCCACCGTGCGCGGGCTGGCTCTCGCGCTGCCGGGTCAGATACTGGAGAGCATGGCGCCAGGTCTGGGAGCTCTCGGCCCGCAAGGCACGATACTGCTCCGATCCGACAACCTGCGAATCGATGCGAGATCGATTCTCGGGCTCGCGGAAGTCGAGTGGCGGCCGGTGCAGCTGGCTCGCGCGCAGGGACTCGAGCTTGGATCGCATGTGGCGCGGCTGCGCGGGGGCGGTGAGAAGGTGGACATCGAGTTCGGTACCATCGGGGGCCCGCTGCGCCTGAGCGGCGGCGGGACGTGGACTCGGGACGGCGGATTGAGCGTCTCCGGGGCGGTTGAGCATGGTGGAGACCCTTCGGGCACGATGACGCAGTTCCTCCGAGCCGTATGCAACGAGTACCGGCCCGGCAACTGTACATTTCGCATCATGCACAGACCAGCAAAGGGAGCCTGATCATGCCTCGCGTGAGCCGATTCGCATCGCGACTTTCGCTGCGGCTGCTGGCAGTGGTGTCTGCCGCCTGGATCGGGAACAGCGCGCAGGCGGCGGATGGTCCGCAGAGGAATTTGCCGCAGGTGTGGCTCAATCCAGGCAGCTTTTCCTACCACTTCGACCGCAACAAGGACCTGCGAGAAAGCAATACCGGGCTCGGCGCCGAACTGACACTCGCAGAAGACCATGTTCTGGCATCCGGCACGTTCATCAACAGCAACCGTGGGCGGAGCCACTACGGCGCCTACTACTGGCGGCCGCTGCATTGGCGGCCCGCGGGGATCAACGTGCACGCCGGGGTCGCGTTGGGCGCCTTCAATGGCTATCCCAACTACCGTAGTGGCGCCTGGTTCCCTGCCGCGCTGCCCATGCTCGCGATCGAAAGCGGGCGTGTAGGCGCCAATATTTTCCTCGTACCGACGATCAAGAACCGCCTCGATGGCGCGATAGCGGTCCAGTTCAAGCTGCGGGTCTGGTAATCGG
>JALHLN010000208.1 GCA_022844545.1 Burkholderiales bacterium
CATGACCGATCTCTGGGACAACCCCGCCGGCACCGACGGCTTCGAGTTCATCGAGTACGCCGCGCCCGACCCCAAGGCGATGGGCGCCCTGTTCGAGCGCCTGGGCTTCAAGGCCATTGCGCGCCATCGCCACAAGAACGTGATCCTGTACCGCCAGGGCGGGATCAACTTCATCGTCAACGCCGAGCCGGATTCCTTCGCGCAGCGCTTCGCGCGCCAGCACGGTCCCAGCATCTGCGCCATCGCCTTCCGCGTCGAGGACGCCAAGGCCGCCTACGAGCGCTGCATCGCGCTGGGTGCCTGGGGCTACGCCGGGCAGGCAGGCCCGGGGGAGCTCAACATTCCCGCGATCAAGGGCATCGGCGACTCCATCATTTACCTCATCGACCGCTGGCGCGGCAAGGGCGGCGCGAAACCCGGGGACATCGGCGACATCGGCTTCTACGACGTGGACTTCGAGCCCCTGCCGGGGGCCGAGCTGAATCCCGCGGGCCATGGCCTGACCTACATCGACCACCTGACGCACAACGTGCACAAGGGCCGGATGAAGGAATGGGCGGATTTCTACGAGCGCCTTTTCAACTTCCGCGAGGTGCGCTACTTCGACATCGAGGGCCAGGTCACCGGGGTGAAGTCCAAGGCCATGACCAGCCCCTGCGGCCGGATCCGCATCCCGATCAACGAGGAAGGCACCGACAAGGCGGGGCAGATCCAGGAGTACCTGGACCGCTACCACGGCGAGGGCATCCAGCACGTCGCGCTGGGCTCGACCGACCTCTACCGCACCGTGGACGCCATGCGCGCCAGGGGCGTGAAGCTGCTCGACACGGTGGACACCTACTACGAGCTGGTGGACAAGCGCATCCCGGGCCACGGCGAGAACCTGTCGGACCTGAAGGAGCGCAAGATCCTGGTCGACGGCAAGGCGGGTGCCCTGCTCCTGCAGATCTTCTCCGAAAACCAGCTCGGGCCCATCTTCTTCGAGTTCATCCAGCGAAAAGGCGACGAGGGCTTCGGCGAGGGCAACTTCAAGGCCCTGTTCGAATCCATCGAGCTGGACCAGATGCGCCGCGGCGTCCTCAAGCCCACCCCCTGAAATCGTGGACTGTCCCTATTTAAAATCAGGGACAGTCCACGTTTTTCCATGAGCCTGCGCGGCGACTACAACCTGGCGGCCTCCGATTTCTCGGTGGAGCAGGACTGGAGCGCCTATGGCGAGGAAGAGCATGCGCTGTACCGGCGGCTGTTCGAGCGGCAGTCGAAGCTGGTGGCGCGCTACGCCTGTCCGGAATGGATCGACGCGGTCGCGGGTCTGGACGCCGGCGGCGGCATTCCGCGCTTCGACGCGGTGTCGCGCCAACTGCGCGCGAAGACGGGCTGGGAGATCGTCGCCGTCCCCGGGTTGATCCCGGACGAGGCCTTTTTCACCCATCTCGCCAACCGCCGCTTCCCGGTCACGGTCTGGTTGCGCACGCCGGAGGAATTCGACTACATCGTGGAGCCGGACGTGTTCCACGACTTCTTCGGCCACGTGCCGCTGCTGTTCGACCCGGTCTATGCCGACCACCTGCACGAGTACGGCAAGGGCGGCCTGAAGGCGATGCGGCTGGACGCCGTGAAGATGCTGGCGCGGCTGTACTGGTACACCATCGAGTTCGGCCTCATGCGCACGCCGCAGGGCCTGCGCGCCTACGGCGCCGGCCTGGTCTCCTCCGGCGGCGAGCTGGCGCACTGCATCGAGAGCCCGGAGCCGAAGCGGTTGCCCTTCGACCTGGAGCGTGCGCTGCGCACCGACTACCGCATCGACCGCTACCAGACGACCTACTTCGTGATCGAATCCTTCGCGCAGCTGATGCGCGCGACCGAGCCCGATTTCACGCCGATCTATGCAAAACTCCGCCCTCTGCCCGCCCTGGAGCCCTGATGAAGAAAGCCAAGCCGACCAAGTCCACCAGGCTCGCCTACCAAAGCGGCTTCGGCAACACCTTCGCCACCGAGGCCGTGAAGGGCGCGCTGCCCGTCGGGCAGAACTCGCCGCAGCGCGCGCCGCGCGGGTTGATCGCCGAGGTCATCTCCGGCACCGCGTTCACCGCGCCGCGCGCCGAGAACCTGAGCACCTGGATGTACCGCATGCGTCCCTCGGCGATGCACGCGCCGTTCCGGCGCATTGCGGGCGGCCTGCTGCGCTCCGGCCCCTTCGACGAGGTCGAGACCCCGCCCACGCGCCTGCGCTGGGACCCGCTGCCGGTTCCCGCGAAACCCACCGATTTCGTCGATGGCCTGGCGAGCATCGCCGGCTCGGGCGAGCCGGCGGGCCTGGCCGGGATCGCGGTGCACGTCTACCTCGCCAACCGCTCGATGCGCGACCGCTACTTTACGAACGCCGACGGCGAGATGATGCTCGTGCCGCAGCAGGGCACGCTGCTGCTCGCCACGGAAATGGGCAAACTCGAGGTCGCCCCGCGCGAGATCGCGGTCATTCCACGCGGCGTGAAGTTCAAGGTTGCCGTTGATGGTCCGGCGCGCGGCTACATCTGCGAGAACTACGGCCCGCATTTCCGCCTGCCCGAACTCGGGCCCATCGGCGCCCAGGGCCTGGCGCAGAAGCGCGACTTCCTCGCCCCGGTGGCGGCCTTCGAAGAGCGCGGCGGCAAGTGCGAAGTGGTGCAGAAGTTCATGGGCAAGCTGTGGGCCGCCGAATACCGCCATTCGCCGCTCGATGTGGTCGCCTGGCACGGCAACCTCACACCCTGCAAGTACGAGCTCGACCGCTTCATGGCCGTCAACTCGGTGAGCTTCGACCATTCGGACCCGTCCATCTTCACCGTGCTCACCTCGCCTTCCGGGCATCCCGGCGTGGCCAACTGCGACTTCGTCATCTTCCCGCCGCGCTGGCAGGTCGCCGAGCACAGCTTCCGCCCGCCCTGGTTCCACCGCAACGTCATGAGCGAGCTGATGGGCCTGGTGCAGGGGGTGTATGACGCCAAGGCCGAGGGCTTCCTGCCCGGCGGCGTCTCCATCCACAACTGCCACCAGGGCCACGGCCCGGACCTCGCCACCTTCGACAAGGCAAGCGCGACGGACCTGAAGCCGCACAAGCTGGAGAACACGCTCGCGTTCATGTGGGAATCGCGCTTCGTGTTCCGGCCGACGAAGTTCGCCCTCGCCGCGCCGCAGTTGCAGAAGAACTACGAAGCGGTCTGGGACGGCTTCCGCCGCCACTTCAAGTAAATCAGGGACAGTCCCCAATTTCCATGGACAAGACCCACGATCCCGCGCTGCGCAGCTGGGTGGACAGCGCGAACGACCCCGCTTCCGAGTTCCCGATCCAGAACCTGCCCTTCGGCATGTTCCGCCGCAAAGGCTCCAATGAAGCCCCGCGCGGCGGCGTCGCCATCGGCGACCAGATCCTCGACCTCACCGCCGTCGGCCTGAAGACCGGCCCCAACCTCAACAAGCTCGCCGCCGCCGGCCGCAGGACCTGGCGCGAGTTGCGCAAGCTGCTCTCGCAGGGCCTGTCCGACCCGAGGAACGCGAAGCGCCTGTCGCGCCACCTGGTGCCGATGAAGCAGGCTGAGCTGTTCCTGCCCACCGCGGTCGGCGACTACAGCGACTTCTACACCGGCATCCACCACGCGGTCACGGTGGGCAAGATCTTCCGCCCGGACAACCCGCTGCTGCCCAACTACCACTGGGTGCCGATCGGCTATCACGGCCGCGCGTCTTCGGTGGTGGTGAGCGGTACGCCCGTCACCCGTCCGAATGGACAGACCAAGGCGCCGGACGCCGCCGCACCCTCGTTCGGCCCCAGCAAGCGTCTGGACTTCGAGCTGGAGCTGGGCCTCGTCATCGGTCCCGGCAGTCCGCTCGGCAAGCCAGTGCCGATCCGCCGCGCCATGGACCATGTGTTCGGCGTAGTGCTCCTCAACGACTGGTCGGCGCGCGACATCCAGGCCTGGGAGTACCAGCCGCTGGGGCCCTTCCTCGCGAAGAGTTTCGCCACGACGATCTCGCCCTGGGTCGTGACGATGGAAGCGCTCGAACCCTTCCGCTGCCCCGCATTCGAGCGCAGCGGCGGCCAGCCGATGCCGCTGCCGTACCTCTACGACGAATCCGACCAGCGCGAAGGCGGCTTCGCCATCGAGATGGAGATGCACCTGCGCAGCGCCCGCATGCGCGCGCAGAAGCTGCCCGCGCAACGGCTCACGCGCAGCAACTTCCGCCATTCGTTCTGGACCGCGGCGCAGGTCGTCACCCACCAGGCCTCCAACGGCTGCAACCTGCAGCCCGGCGACCTCCTCGGCTCGGGCACGATTTCCGGCCCGACGCCGGATGCGCTGGGCTCCATGCTGGAACTGACGCAGGCCGGCAAGGCGCCGATCGCGCTGCCCGGCGGCGAGACGCGCGTGTTCATCGAGGACGGCGACGAGGTGATCCAGCGCAGCCGCTGCGCCAGGGAGGGCTTCGTCACGATTGGCTTTGGCGAGGCGGCGGGCGTGGTGAAGCCGGCGCCGAGGACGGCTACCAACTAGGCCTGCGCTTCTCCAGGAAGGAGCGGATCCCCTCGCGCGCCTCGTCGCCCGAGCGCACCTCCGCCAGCACCGCCGCGGTGTCCGCCGCGAGCTTCGGCGAGATCGCCGCCTTGCCGACCTTCGCCATCAGCTTCTTCGAGCGCGCCAGCGCCTGGGGCCCGGCCTGCGCGAGCAGCGCGGCGAATTTCTCCACCCGCGCGTCAAGTTCCGCCGCCGCGACGCACTCGTGCACGAAGCCGATGCGTTGCGCTTCCCTCGCGCCCAGGCGTTCGCCGGTGAGGATGTAGCGGCGCGCCTGCTGCTCGCCCAGCGCTCGCACGATGTAGGGGCTGATCATCGCCGGTACCAGGCCGATCTTCACCTCCGGCAGGCAGAACTCCGCCTCTTCGGAGGCGACGACCAGGTCACAGGCTGCAACGAGGCCCATGCCGCCGGCGAATGCCGGGCCGTGCACGCGCGCGATGAGCGGCTTGGGGTACAGGTGCATGCGGTAGAGCAGCTTCGCGAAGCGCCCGGCCTCGGCCTTGGACTTCGCCTTCGTCATCCTGGAGGCCTGCTCCATGCGCGACAGGTCGCCGCCGGCGCAGAACGCCTGGCCGCGGCCGGCGAGCACCAGCACGCGTATCGTCCTGTCGGGTTCCAATTCGTCCAGCGCCCTGGCCAGCGCGTCCTGGACCTCGCCGTTGAGCGCGTTGCGCAGCTCCGGCCGGTTGAGCCACAGCCAGGCGGCTGGCCCGCGCCGCTCCAGTTGCAAAATGTTACCGATCGGTAACATTTGCCGGCCTGGCGGGCGGGAAATCGTGGTCCGTCCCTGATTTCATGGAAAAACGTGGACTGTCCCTGTTTTCAATTGATCTGGAGGCGCTGGCGGGCGGCGACGTATTCGGCTAGGAGCTTGTCCACCACCTGAGCCGTCGGCGTCACGCTGTCGATCTGGCCCACGCCCTGGCCCGCGCTCCAGATGTCGCGCCAGACCTTCTTCTCGGCGCCGCCGGCGGTGCCGAAG
>JALHLN010000209.1 GCA_022844545.1 Burkholderiales bacterium
GCGCCGGCCTTCTGCGCCGCGGAAATCGCGCGCGCGCTCGAGGGTGCCGCGGCGGATGACGAAGCCGCGCTCAGGCGCCGCCTGCGACGGCTGCGCCAGCGCGTGCTCCTGCGCACCATGGCGCGGGACCTCGACGGCCGCGCGGACCTGGCCGAGGTCTGCGGCGTCATGAGCGAACTCGCCGAGCAGGCGATCCGCTGCGCCCTCGCCTGGGCCGGGCGCCCCGACCTGGTGGTGGTGGCGATGGGCAAGCTGGGCGGCCGGGAACTGAACGTGTCCTCGGACATCGACCTGGTCTTTCTTCACCCCGAGGACGGCGACCAGGAGAAGCTGGAACGCGCCGGGCGCAAGCTCATTTCGCTGCTGCAGGACATCGACGCGGACGGCTACGTGTTCCGCGTCGACATGCGCCTGCGCCCCTACGGCGCCTCGGGCCCGCTGGTGGCGAGCTACGACGCGCTGGAGAACTATTTCGTCAGCCAGGGCCGCGAGTGGGAGCGCTACGCGTGGATCAAGGCCCGTGCATTGACAGGAGCACCCTCGGGTGCTGCCGGCCCCGACCACGCTTCGCTTGAAGCGATCACGCGTCCGTTCGTGTTCCGCAAGTACCTGGACTACGCCACCTTGGCGGCGATGCGGCGCCTGCACGCCGAGGTGCGCAAGGACGTCGAGCGGCGCGAGCGCGCCGACGACGTCAAGCTGGGCCCGGGCGGGATCCGCGAGATCGAGTTCGTGGCGCAGGCACTGCAGTTGATCCGCGGCGGGCGCGATCCGGCGCTCACGGTGCGCCCGACCCTCGAGGTCCTCGGGCTGCTGGCCGAGCGGCGGATGCTGCCGGAGGACGCAGTGCGGGAACTGTCCTCGGCCTATGTGTTCCTGCGCGACCTGGAGCACCGCCTGCAGTACCTGGACGACGCGCAGACGCACCTCCTGCCCACGGACGAGGACGACCGGGGCCGCATCGCGCTGATGATGGATTTTCCGGACTGGGCCGCGTTCCGCGCCGCGCTGGATGACCACCGCGACGCGGTGACGCGCCAGTTCCGCGCCGTGTTCGCCGAATCCGCCGAGGACGCCGAGCTGCCCTGGCCGGAGCATCCGCGCGCCGGGCAGCTGCGCAACAGCCAGCGCTACGCCCAGCTGCCCGAGGATTCGCGCCGCCGCGTCGACCGCGTGGTGCCGCTGCTGGCGAAGGCGGCAAAGGCCACGCCCGACCCGGAGGCCACGCTCGCGCGCGGCATCGACTTGATCGAGGCCGTGGCGCGCCGCGCCGCCTACCTCGCGCTGCTCGCGGAGAACCCGCAGGCGCTGGAGCGCGTGGCGCGCATCATCGGCGCCTCGCCCTGGGCCGCCGACTACGTCACGCGCCATCCGCTGCTCATGGACGAGCTGCTGGACGACCGCATGCTGTACGCGCCGCCGGACTGGCCGGCGTTCGAGCAGCCCTTGCGCGCCGCGCTTGCCGCCGCGGGCGAGGACACCGAACGCCAGATGAACCTGCTGCGCGAGCACCACCAGTCGCAGGTGTTCCGCCTGCTGGCGCAGGACCTGGCGAATCTCCTCACGGTGGAGAAGCTCGCCGACCACCTCTCGGAGCTCGCCGACCGCGTGCTCGGGGTCGCGCTCGAGGCGGCGTGGCGCGACGTGCGCAACCGCCACTGCGAAGTCCCGCGCTTCGCCGTGATCGGCTACGGGAAGCTGGGGGGCAAGGAACTGGGCTACGCCTCGGACCTGGACATGGTGTTCCTGTTCGACGACCCGGACCCGCGCGCCGAGGAGAACTACATTCGCCTCGGCCAGCGCTACAACAACTGGCTCTCGGCCAACACCTCCTCGGGCACCCTGTTCGAGACCGACCTCGCGCTGCGGCCCTCGGGCTCCAAGGGCCTGCTGGTGTCGTCCCTGGCCGGCTTCGAGGAATACCAGGAGAAATCGGCGTGGGTGTGGGAGCACCAGGCGCTGACGCGCGCGCGCTTCTGCGCCGGCGACCGCGGCATCGGCGCGAAGTTCGAGGCCGTCCGCGTGAAGATCCTGACCCGCGAGCGCGATCCCGCCGCGCTGGCGCAGGAAGTGCTCGCCATGCGCGAGCGCCTGCACGGCGCGCACCCGAACCGCTCGGGCCTGTTCGACCTCAAGCACGACCGCGGCGGCATGATCGACATCGAGTTCGCGGTGCAGACCCTGGTGCTCGCGCACGCCTGCCGCCACCCCGCCCTCACCGGGAACCTTGGGAACATCGCGCTGCTCGGCATCGCCGCGGACCTGGGCCTCATCGGCCGCGACGTCGCCGCTCGCTGCCAGGCCGCGTACCGGGACTTCCGGCGCATGCAGCACGCGCTGCGGCTGCAGGGGGAGAAGTTCGCCCGCGTGCCGCTGGAGCAGGCGAAGGCGCACGCGGATGCGGTGCGCGAACTGTGGATGGCCGTATTTCCGGAGGAGGCGCGGCCTAGTCCCGGTTCCTGAAGAACAGCGTCGCGAGCTTGCGCCCGACCGTGAAGCCGGCCGCGGTCGGCAGGAAGAGCAGCAGCGGCGCGAGCACGATCGCCGCCAGCGAATCGCCGAAGGAGAGCAGGTTCGAGGTCTCCGGCACCGAGAGCGCCGCCAGGAACACCGCCAGCGAAGCGAGGAAGGTCTTCGCCGGGTGCCAGTGGATCAGGCGCGAGATGATCCCGCCCAGCGTGCCGATCAGCAGGCCCAGCAGCGAAAAGGTGACGAGGAAGGCGCCCATGCCGTGCTCAGTTCGCGGGCTTCGCCTGCCTCGCCTCGCCGAAGGTCATGAACACCCAGGCCGTGCCGGTCTGGCCGCGATAGACGCCGTTCGCGCCCGAGAGCGCCGCGGCCACGGCGGCGAACTGGAACGCCTCCTCCGAGGTCGCCGGAATCGCGCGGCTGGCGTACTTCGCCTGCCGGTTGCGCTCGCCCCATTGCCGCGCGTTCTCCGCGTGGCGGCGCATGCCGGCCACGACGGACGCGTGGCCCCAGGCCCACTGGAACACCCGGTCCTCGCGGTTCCAGGTGCCGACGATCTGCACCGGCGCGCGCACCACCGATCCATCGGCGAAGCTGAACTCGATCTCGCCCTTGTCCTGGTCCACGTTCCAGGCGGATTCCTTCCCCAGGCGCCACTGCCTCACGTGAGCGTCGGTCTTCGCGCGCATCTCGCGCACGCTGGCGTCGATGAAGTCGCGCGGGGACTGGGCGAGTGCCGCGCTGGCGGCGAGCGCCAGCAGGAGGGGCGCCGAGAGCCCCAAAATGTTACCGATCGGTAACATTTCAGGGCTACCCGGGGCCCGGTTTCGGCGCCGGCGGCGGCGGCTGGCCCTCGAAGCGCGGCAGCGCCGGGTCGATCAGCGCCCAGGGCGGCGCGGACTTGGTCCAGATCGTGCCGCGCGGCGCCGCGAGCGAAGGGTCGTCCAGGGTGCCGATGCGCATGATGATGAGCTGCGGGCGCTCGTCGACCAGGCTGTACACCTGCACCCCGCAGGTGGGGCAGAAATGGCGGTGCATGTGGCTGCCGCTGTCGGCGAGGCTGGCGTAGTCCGTGGTCGCTCCCGTGACGGCGACCGCCTCCCGCGCGAAGACCAGGTTCAGGCTCGCGTTGCCGGTGGCGAAGTACTGGCAGACGCGGCACCAGCAGGCGCGGATGGTGATGGGCTCGGCGTTGGCGGTGTAGCGCACGGCGCCGCAGAGGCAGCCGCCCTTGATGGTCGTCATTATTTTTTGCCTCCTTCAAGCCCCTGGACAATCGGCTGCATCAGGTTGCTTCCGGGGCAGTGCGCCCCAGACTAGAAAAACGCGGAATTGTTTCGGGGAACTAGGCCGCGAGCCATCTGCCGAGGCGAGCCTTGGCGTCCTCATGGGAGATCGCACCCTCGGTTTCCGCGCGGCCGATGCCGCGCTTGACCTTCTCGAGGACGTACAAGTGGTACTGGATGTCCTCGAGGCTCGCGTCTTCCGGCAATTCCTCGATCATCGACCTGGCTTCGGCTTTTGGATTGCTCATGACGCCTCCGATGCGAAAAGCACCTCCATGCTACCACCGGCCCCGGACGAGGAATTCAACCTGGCACCAGCACGATGGCCCCGTACACCATCGCATTCCACACCACGATCGACACCCCTGCGATGAGCTCCATCCGGCGCGGCATGCCGCCGGGGTACACCAGCCTGCCGACGTAGTGCTCCACGAAGCCGCCTTGGTATCCGGCGCCGCCCGATCGCGAGCGCAATGCCTTCTCCAGCGGCGTGAGCGGGCAGGTCCAGCCGGCGAGGTTCACCACCGAGGACCAGGCGACGACCGGCAGGTGCAGCCACGCCCAGCGTTGGTCGGCGAGCAGCAGCAGGCCGCCGAAGACCGCGAAGGCGACGAAGAGGAAATGCGCCAGGAGCACGAGATCGGCGCCGAGGCGGGAGGGCATGTCGATGCTAGAACTTGCGGACGACCGGCAGGTGCAGTCCCCAACGGATGGCGATCAACCGCAATGCAACCACCACCGCCATCCCCACGCCGAACGCGATCGCCTTCGGCGTGCCCAGCGCCTGCAATCCCAGGTACGCGGCGACGCCGACGATGGCGGCCGTGGCATAGATCTCCTGCTGCAGGATCAGCGGCACCCGCGCCGTGATGACGTCCCTGAGGACGCCCCCGGTGACGCCGGTCATCGTGCCCAGCAGCACCACGATGAGCGCCGGGGCCTGCGCGGCCTCGGCCAGCTGCGCCCCTGACAATGCGAACAGCCCCAGCCCCAGTGCGTCGGCCACCAGCAGCGTCGCGCCCGGCGGCGGCCGCACCCGGACGTACGCCACGGTCAGCAGCGCGGCGGCGGTGATGACGATGAGGTACCAGGGGTCGGTGATCCAGAAGATCGGGTGGCGGTCGAGGAGCAGGTCGCGCAGCGTGCCGCCGCCGATGGCGGTGATCGCCGCGACCACGATGATGCCGATCACGTCCAGGTCGCGGTCGCGCGCCGCGAGCACGCCGCTCGCGGCGAACACGGCGACGCCGGCGAGGTCGAGGTAGTAGAAAAGCATCCGGTGACGGTGGTGGCGCCGCGGGTTGGTTCAGGCCTCGCCCGGAATGATGGCGAGAAGATCCGTGACCCCGACGTCCACGCCGGCCTGGAAGAGGAGCGTGGTCGCCTGCCCGCGGTGGTGCGTCTGGTGGTTGAAGAAGTGCTGCACCAGGGCGCCGAAGTTGCGGGCCTGCGGTTGGCCGGAGGTGTTGGCGTAGCGGAGCGTGTCGGCGAGCTGGGTTTCGGTGATTCGCGTGGCGAACTGGACGATGACTTCGTCGGCTTTGGTTCGGTAGCTGCGGAGTTCCGGGAGCGTCTGTGCAAGGCGCTGGCGGAGCGTCGTGGGGGTTGGGAAGTCGTTCAACAGGTCCTTGAGCCAGTCGAGCTCCGGGTGCTGCGCGAAGCGCTTGAGCCAGATCGTGTCGCCTACGGCGATGTGGTTCAGCGTGTCGAACAGCGAGCCGAAGAACGCTCCGCGGTCCTTGAA
>JALHLN010000210.1 GCA_022844545.1 Burkholderiales bacterium
GAGTTGCTGGAAATCGTGCGCCGCGGCAAGGACTGGAAGGACGGCGAGGCGCGCAAGCAGATGCTGGCGCTGTTCACGCTGGCGGCGGCGCAGCCGGAGCTGGTGTCGGAGTACCGGCGGAAACTTTCATCGGCGCTGTACTAATTCAGCCCTTGCGGGCCAGGCGCGCGAGTTCGGCGCCCTCCACCAGGCGGATGCGGTTCTGCGCCGCGAAGCTGCGCGCCTGCTCGGAGATGCCGCCCGCCATCACGTACAGGCATTCGGCCGCCTCGCGCGCCTCGCCCGCGGCCTTCAGCTCGCGCAACGGCTCGACGCCGGTGCGCGCCGCTTTCCAGCGCTTGCAGGCGACGAGGGACTTGCGCCCCGCCTTCACCAGCTCGAAATCGGCCTGCGCCCCGCCCAGGCGCTCCACCGCGTAGCCGTCGCGCCGGAAACCTTCCTCCAGCAGGTTCGAGAACGCGTCCCAGTTCATGCCCCGCAGCACCTCCATCGCGGCGGCGATGCTCTCGGCGCTGGGCGCGCGCAACTGGCGCCAGGCGGCCACCAGGCTGATGATGAAGATGGGCAGCGAGCCGAAGGCGGCGTAGTACCACGGGATCACCAGCCGCAGCCCGGCGAAGATCCCCAGCGTCAGCAGCAGGCTGACCCACCACGGCGAGCGCAGCAGCACCGCGAACAGCGAGTTCTCGTGCATGCCCCACTTCATGCGGCGGCCTCCAGCCGGTGCGCCAGCGCCGCCGGCGTGACGATGGCGAAGGGCAGCGGCCGGCCCTTGCGGCGCCCGATCTCCAGCAGCGCGCGGTCGCGGCTGACGAGGAAGTCGGCGCCGCAGGCGCGCGCGAGTTCCAGGAACTTCTGGTCGTCCGGGTCGCGGCAGTCGGGCAGGCGCATGAGCGGGTGCGCCGCCGCCGGATCCGAAATGTGCACGATCGTGCACATTTTGGCATGGCAGGCGGCCTGCGCGGCGGCGTCCAGGGTGCGCTTGGCGCGGTCGTAGGCGAGCACGCGCACGAACTCCGCCTCGCAGGCGGCGTCGATGTGGATCCGCGCGCGGCCCGCGGCCGCCGCGGCGGCGATGGGCTGCGCCGACGGATCGCCGAACACGAGCCAATCCAGCCAGACGTTGGTGTCGAGGACGAGGCGCTGCACGGGGCGAAGCTTACCGTCCCGTTGCACGGAAATCGTGGACTGTCCCTGTTTTCCTGTTTTTTCGTCGAGGAAAACGTGGTGCGTCCCTGATTTACACTGGGGGATGCCGTTGCCGCCGCACCTGCCCAGGAGCATTACGAAGGACGAGATGGCGAGCCTCCCCATCCGGCGCTGGGAGGGCGAGGTGCGGCTGGTGGAGGACGCGCGGGAACTGGAGCGCGCCGCCGAGGAGATCCACGACGAGGCGGTGATCGGTTTCGATACCGAGACCCGGCCCGCGTTCCGGCCCGGGGAGAGCTACCCGCCGGCGCTGGCGCAGGTGGCCACGGCGCACCGCGTGTACCTGTTCCCGCTGCTGCGGCTGGATTGCTCGGCGGTGCTTGCGCGCGTGCTCGCCGAGCCGCGCATCACGGTGTCAGGCGTGGCGCTCGCCGACGACCTGCGCCTGCTCAGGAACCAGTTCCCGTTCGAGCCGCAGTCGGTCACGGACCTGGGGCTGGTGGCGAAGCGCCATGGGCTCAAGCAGACCGGGGTGCGCAACCTGGCGGGGATCTTCCTCGGCGCGAGGATCACGAAAGGGGCGAAGACCACCAACTGGTCGGCGCCGCGGCTGACGCCGCAGCAGATTACCTACGCCGCAACGGATGCCTGGATCTGCCGCGAGCTGTACCTGCGCTTCGAGGAATTCGACCTGCTGCCCCGCTAGGCCTGCCACACCGCGTAGCCCTGCTCGCGCAGGGCGATCGCCAGTTCCACCTCCATGTCCCGCGCCGCGTTGTAGGGCATCGGGTTGGCATAGGCGTACAGCCCAGGCAGCAGGCGGGTGCCATAGCGCTGCACGTAGGAATTGGCCCGGATGCCGGCCTTGTGCTTCGCGAAGCGCGCCTCGGGCGTCAGGCCGGTGCAGCCGACGTAGACGCAAGGCTTGAGCATGTCGCGGTCCGGATTGGCGGCTCGGAAGCGCGCATGGTCCAGCACCCGGCCGTCCAGCTCGATGACGTAGACGTTGTGCCGGTGCCGGGGGCCGGATTTCTTCTTCGCCTTCGTCCCTGTCTTCGCCTTGCGTTTTGCCATGACGAAGCATTGTCGCAGCGTTCCCGCCGCCTGCGATAATCGCGCCATGAACGCTCCGAACGCTGACATGCACGACGCAGACGCCCTCGCCCTCACCCGCTACGGCGTCGGCCAGCCGGTCACCCGCACCGAGGATCCCATCCTCCTGCGCGGCGAAGGCCGCTACACCGACGACCTGAACGAGCCCGGCCAGGCCTATGCCTGGATGGTGCGCAGCAACCACGCCCACGGCATCCTGCGCGGCATCGACTCGAGCGCGGCGAAGGCCATGCCCGGCGTGCTCGCGATCTACACCGCGGCGGACCTCGCCGCCTACGGCCCGCACAAGTGCGTGGCGCCGCTCGTGAACCGCGACGGCACGCCGATGAAGAAGCCGGAGAGGAAGTCGCTGGCGAAGGACCGCGTGCGCTACGTCGGCGACCCGGTCGCCTGCGTCGTCGCCGAGACCGCGCTGCAGGCGCGCGACGCGGCTGAAGCCGTGGAGGTGGACATCGAGCCCCTGCCCGCGGTGACGCTCTCCAGCGAGGCGGTGAAGCCCGGCGCGCCGCAGTTGTACGACGACGTCCCCGACAACGTCGCCTGCGACTACCACTACGGCGACGAGGCCAAGGTGGCCGCCGCCTTCGCCGCCGCCGTGCACGTCGAGAAGCTGTCGCTGCGCAACACGCGCCTGGTGGTGGCGGCGATGGAGCCGCGCGTCGGCATCTGTTCCTGGGACGCCGCCGGCCGCGTCACCCTCACCGCGCCCGGGCAGGGCGTGTTCGGCATGAAGGGGCAGCTCGCCGACATGCTGGGCCTCGCGCCGGAAAAGGTGCGCGTGCGCAGCCACCAGGTGGGCGGCTCCTTCGGCATGAAGGGCTACATCTACCCGGAGTACCTGTGCATTGCGCACGCGGCGCGCGCGCTGGGCCGCCCGGTGAAGTGGACCGACGAGCGCTCCGGCAGCTTCGTCTCCGACCACCACGGCCGCGACCACGAGATGACCGCGGAGCTGGCGCTGGACAAGGACGGGAAGTTCCTCGCGCAGCGCGTCACCGGCACCGGCAACGTCGGCGCGTGGCTGAACCCGGTGGCGCCGATGCCGCCGTCGCTCAATGCCACCAAGAATTCCCCCGGGGTATACCGCACGCCGCTCTTGCAGGTGACGACCAAGGTCGCCTTCACCAACACCACGCCGGTGGGCCCCTACCGCGGCGCCGGGCGCCCCGAGGGCAACTACTACCTGGAGCGCCTGATCGACAACGCCGCCGCGGCCATGGGCATCGACCGCCTGGAGCTGCGCCGGCGCAACCACATCCGCCCGCAGGACCTGCCGTGGAAGGCGCCCTCGGACATGACCTACGACAGCGGCGACTTCGGCGCCGTGATGGAGGAAGCCCTGCAGCGCGCCGATGTCGCGGGCTACGGGAAGCGCAAGGCCGAGAGCCGGGCGCGCGGCAAGCTGCGCGGCCTGGGCGTGGGCAGTTACCTGGAAGTCACCGCGCCACCCAACAAGGAAATGGGCGGCGTGCGGTTTGAAAGCAATGGGGATGTGACGCTCATCACCGGCACGCTGGACTACGGCCAGGGGCACGCGGCGCCCTTCGCGCAGGTGCTCGCCTCGCGCCTCGGGGTTCCGTTCGAGCGAATTCGCCTCTTGCAGGGCGATTCCGACCAGCTCGTCTTCGGCGCCGGCACCGGAGGCTCGCGCTCCATGATGATGAGCGGCGCGGCCATCGTCCAGGCCGCGGCGAAGGTGATCGAGCGCGGCCGCGAGGCCGCCGCCGCGCAACTGGAAGCCGCGCCCGGGGACATCGAGTTCGTGATCGGGGACGGCGGCGGCCGCTTCGTGGTCGCCGGCACCGACCGCGCGGTGGCGCTGATGGACCTCGCCGCGCAGGCGCCGGGCAAGCTCGACGTCACGCACCTCACCGAGGTCATCCCCTCCGCGTTCCCCAACGGCTGCCATGTCGCCGAGGTCGAGATCGACCCGGAAACCGGCGTCACTCAGGTGGTGCGCTACAGCTCGGTGAACGACTTCGGCACCGTGGTCAATCCGCTGCTGGTGGCGGGGCAGATCCATGGCGGCGTGGTGCAGGGCATCGGCCAGGCGCTGATGGAGAACGCCCTGTTCGACGACACCGGCCAGTTGCTCACCGGCTCGTTCATGGACTACGCCCTGCCGCGCGCCGACGACGTGCCCGCGGAGATCGGCGTCGCCAGCCACCCGGTGCCGGCGACCACCAATCCGCTGGGCGCCAAGGGCTGCGGCGAGGCCGGCTGCGCCGGCGCACTCACCTCGGTGATGAACGCCATCGTGGACGCGTTGTCGGAAGCCGGCATCCGCCACTTCGACATGCCCGCCTCCCCCGAGCGCGTCTGGCGCGCCCTCCACCCCGCGAGGCCCTGAAAAACAAAAACAGGGACAGTCCACGATATTCCGCATATCGGAATATCGTGGACTGTCCCTGATTAAATTCTCAGCTCGCCGCTGGCGAGGAGTTTCTGCAGGTCGCTGGCGCCGCCCACCAGCACGCCCTTGACGAATACCATCGGGAAGGTGGGCCAGCCGGTCCACATCTTGAGCGCGTTGCGCCGGCGCCACTGCGACAGGTAGCTGCCGTACTCCAGGTACTTGAAGGGCAGCTTCGCCGCCTCGAGCGCCCGGCGCGCGATCATCACCCGCGGGTTCTGGCGCATGCCGACGACGACGATGGCGTTGGCCGCGATCGCGTCCCGCACTTCCTTCACGATGTCGGCATGCAGCGTGGCGACCTTGTCGCGCACCGCCGGATGGATGTGCTGTTCCTCGAGGATCGGCCGGCCCATCAGGCGGGCCCCTTGTAGTGCAGCGGATACAGGCGCTTGACGACGTGGCTGGAGGAATCCCAGGCCTTGCAGCCGTCGATGAAGCCGGGCTTCTGCGCCTCGGTGGAGGGCGAGGTGCGCCAGTTGCCCATGGTCTGGAACGCCACTGTCGCCGCCGGCATCAGCAGCTCGGTGATGTGGGTGCAGCCCTTGGTACGGCCCACCGCCTCGGTCACGGCTTTCCGCCAGCCGCCGCCCACCTTGGCGCCGATGAGCGCCTTGTACCCCGGCGCCACCGTGGGGCAGATGTCATAGGGCGCGTGATTGGTGGTGACCTCGATGTCGCGCACCGTCATGGTCCGGTCCAGCGTCAGGCGCAGTTCCATGTCGTGCACGTGCGCGCCCGCCGGGCGGTGGCCGCGGTAGGGCTCCTCCACGTCGTAGGTCTTGCGGTC
>JALHLN010000211.1 GCA_022844545.1 Burkholderiales bacterium
GGCGGCGGCTCGGTGAAGAACCTCGAGATCGAGGGCCACTCGCCGATGCCCAAGGCCTTCCTCTGGGACTGGTGGACCGGGATCCTGTCGGAGGTGCCGGTGGTGTCGCTGGCGCTGGGTTCGGTGGCGGGACTGGGCGCGGCGCGCGTGGTGGCGAGCCACTACTCGGTGATGGTGAAATCGAGTTCCCAGATGTTCGTCGCCGGGCCGCCGGTGGTGGAATGGACCCACGGCAGGTTCGAGAAGAACGAACTGGGCGGCAGCCACATCCACACCCGCAACGGCGCGGTGGACGACGAGGCGGCGAGCGAGGACGAGGCTTTCGAGCGGGCGCGGAAATTCCTCTCCTATCTGCCGAACTCGGTGCATGAAGTGCCCGCGCGCGCGGCGTGCGACGACGACCCGGGGCGCGCCGATCCCTGGCTGCTGGAGGCGGTGCCGCGCGACCCGCGCAAGGTCTACCCGATGCGCCGCATCGTCAATGCGGTGGTGGACCGGGATTCGTTCTTCGAGATGGGCAAGCTGTGGGGCCGTTCGGTGATCACCGGCTTCGCGCGGCTCAATGGCTGGCCGGTGGCGGTGATGGCGGGCGACCCGATGCACTACGGCGGCGCCTGGACCGCGCGCGCCTCCGAGAAGGTGATGCGCTTCGTGGACCTGGCGCAGACCTTCCACCTCCCGGTGGTGCACCTGGTGGACGTGCCGGGCTTCCTCATCGGGCCGCAGGCCGAGCAGGAGGGCACCATCCGCTACGGCATGCGCGCGGCGGCCGCGATCCTGCAATCCACGGTGCCGTGGTGCTCGGTGATCGTGAGGAAGGTCTTTGGCGTCGCCGGCGCCTTGCACCAGAACTCCTCGCGCTATGGCATGCGCATGGCCTGGCCCTCGGCCGAGTGGGGCTCCCTGCCCATCGCGGGCGGGCTGGAGGCCGCCTACAAGGCCGAGATTGCCGCGGCGCCGGATCCGGCGGCCAGGCGCGCCGAGATCGAGGCCCGGATCCGGAAGTTCGCCTCCCCGATGCGCGGCGCGGAGCGCTTCGACGTCGAGGAGATCATCGACCCGCGCCGGACGCGCCGGCTGCTGTGCGAGTTCGCCGAGCTGGCGGCGCCGCTGCGCGTACCCGGACGCTCGTCGTTCGGGCTGCGGCCCTAGGAGGGGATCGCAGGACATCTGGATAAATTCCCGGAAAACGGGCAGGATGGCGGCAACTTGCTGACCGGACTGCGGATTTGACGGCCGAGAACGAAACCCTGAGGTGGCCGACCAACCTGGACCACGCCGCTATCGTGAAGCGGCTGGTCGAGGTCCGCGAGGCCGCCCAGGCGGCCGGACTGCCTGAGCTTGCGGCCCGGTTCGCGGAAGTGGAGACCATGCCCGCCGGTCGGATCGCCTCCGCCGTGGTCGCCGCGCTGACCGCGATCCAGGAAGTGCCGGAGCATCGCGCCCTCGCGATGGCGCTCGAGATGGTTGCGATCAACCTCAAGAACCTGCGCTAGCGGCGGGTCGGGCCGCATTCGGCCCATGCGACAATCCCGCGCTCCAAACAGAGCGCACCGAGGCAGGCATGGCGACACGACAGGACGAACGCATCATCGAGCCGGAGATGAACCCGCAGGACCTCTGGCTGGAGGAGGTCTTCACCGACCGGCGCGTGGGCACGATCCGCCGGATGACGCCGGTCAAGGGCGACGGCGGGCGCGACGCGGCCCGCGAGGTGACCTGGATCGGCGAAACGCAGGTGATGACGCAGGTCGGCACGCTGCCGATCAATTTCGTGCTGGAAGCGAAGACGCTGGAAGAGGCGGCGCAGAAGTTCGGCCCCGCCGCGAAGGCCGCCATCGAGCGCGCCGTGAAGGAGCTGCAGGAACTGCGCCGGCAGCAGGCCTCGTCGATCGTGGTGCCGCAGGGCGGGCTGCCGCCGCTGGGACCCGGCGGCCCTGGAGGGGGCGGCAAGATCCAGATGCCGTAGGTCGGGTTTCGGCAAGGAGGGGGAGAGCATGCAGGGCTTGATGATGGACATGCCGCTGCTGATCAGCGACCTGATCAGGCACGCGGACCGGCACCACGGTTCCACCGAGATCGTCTCCAAGACGGTCGAGGACGGCGCCATCCACCGCACCACCTACGCCGAGGCGCACCGGCGCTCGCGGCGCCTGGCCAAGGCGCTCAAGGGCCTCGGCGTGCAGATGCACGACCGCGTCGCCACGCTGGCCTGGAACGGCTATCGCCACTTCGAGATCTACTACGCCGTCGCCGGCACCGGCGCGGTCATCCACACCATCAACCCGCGCCTGTTCCCGGAACAGATCGCCTATATCGCGAACCACGCCGAGGACCGGGTGCTCTGTTTCGACGTCAACCTGGCGCCGCTGGTGGAGAAACTCAGCTCCCAGCTGAAGACCGTCAAGGCTTTCGTCGCGATGACGGCGCGCGCGACCATGCCGAAGTTGCAGATCCCGAACCTGCACTGCTACGAAGACCTGCTCGAGGCCGAGGACGACCGCCTGGAGTGGCCGAGCTTCGACGAGCGCAGCGCCGCCTGCCTGTGCTATACCTCGGGCACCACGGGCAACCCCAAGGGCGCGCTGTACTCGCATCGCTCGACCATGCTGCACGCCTACGCGGCGGCGTTGCCCGATGCACTGAACCTCTCGGCGCGCGACGTCATCCTGCCGGTGGTGCCGATGTTCCACGTCAATGCCTGGGGGCTGCCCTACTCCTGCGCCGCCACCGGCGCCAAGCTCGTCTTCCCGGCGCATCATCTCGACGGCAAGAGCCTGCATGAGCTGTTCGAAGCCGAGGGCGTGACCATGTCCGCTGGCGTGCCCACGGTGTGGCTCGCGCTGCTCAACTACATGAAGGAGCAGAAACTGAAGTTCTCCACGCTGAAAGGGGTGGTGATCGGCGGCTCGGCCTGCCCGCCGGCGATGATCCGCGCCTTCCAGGACGACTATGGCGTCAAGGTGCTGCACGCCTGGGGCATGACCGAGATGAGTCCGCTGGGCACGGTGAACACCTTCAAGGCGCGCCACGCCGGCTGGAAGAAGGAGGACCGCGATGCGCTGCAGAATAAGCAGGGCCGGGTGCTGTTCGGCGTCGACATGCGCATCGTGGGCGAGGACGGCTCGGAGCTGCCGCACGACGGCAAGGCCTTCGGCGACCTGCAGGTGCGCGGGCCCTGGGTGGTGAACGGCTACTTCAAGGGCGAGGGCGGCAACCCGTGCGTGGAGGACGCGAGCGGGACAGCCTGGTTTCCCACGGGCGATGTCTGCACCATCGACCCGGACGGCTACATCCAGATCACCGACCGCTCCAAGGACGTGATCAAGTCCGGCGGCGAGTGGATCAGCTCCATCGACCTGGAGAACATCGCGGTGGCGCACCCGGCGATCCAGGAGGCGGCGGTGATCGGCATCCGGCACCCGAAGTGGGACGAGCGGCCGATCGTGGTCGCGGTGAAGAAGGCCGGGCAGGAGGTCAGCAAGGAGGCGTTGCTCGAGTTCTACCGCGACAAGATCGCGAAATGGTGGCTGCCCGACGACGTGGTGTTCGTCGCCGAGCTGCCGCACACCGCGACCGGGAAGCTCTCCAAGCTCACGCTGCGGCAGCAGTTCAAAGACTACAAGCTGCCGACGTGAGCGGGACGCCGCGCCCCGCGGGCGAGCACCTGCTGCAGGGGGATCAGCACCACGAACCCGCGCTGAAGGCGAGCAGCGACGACGCGCGCGCGCTGCGGCGCAGGCTCGCCTGGGCCGGCGCCATCGCGGCGAGCTACGCGCTGGATGCGCTGTTCCTGGGGCTCTTCGCGCTCGCCGGCGTGGTCTCGGGCGCGCTGGTGGCCTCCTACGCGGCGGCAGCGGCCGCGATCTGCGGGCTCACCGTCCTCGCCTATCGCCGGGGCTGGAGCCTGACCTCGGGCGGCGCCGAGCTCGCCGAGCCGCAGATCGTCGCTGCGCTCGCCCTGCAGCTGGCCGTGGTCTGGGCGGCGCCGCAGCTCGCCTTCCCCTGGCTGTGCAACATCTTCACCGTGTTCGCCTTCGGCATGATCTCGCTGTCGGTGCGCGAATCGCTGGTGATCTGGTCGCTGGTGGTCGCCGGCGGCGGCGCGGTGCTGTACGGCAAGGCGGCGCAGCTCGGCGTACCGCTCGCGACGCCGGGGCAGCTGGTGCTGGTGTGGCTGTTCTTCGCCGCGATCCTCGGCCGCTTCGTCATGCTGAGCGTCTACGCCGGGGCGCTGCGCGCCCGCCTGCGCGAGAGCCGCCGGCGCCTCGCCGGGACGCTGGACCAGGTGCAGCGCCTGATCAGCCACGACGAGCTCACGAAGACGCTGAACCGGCATTCCCTGGTGGCCCGCCTGGCGGAGGAGAAGAACCGCAGCGAGCGCAACGGGGCGTCCTTCAGCCTGGCGCTGATGGACCTGGATCACTTCAAGAACGTCAACGACACCCACGGCCACGCCGCGGGCGACGAGGTGCTGCGCGGATTCGCCGGCGCCGTGCACGAGGCGATGCGCCAGACCGACGTCTTCGGGCGCTACGGCGGCGAGGAGTTCCTCCTGATCCTGACCGGCTCCTCAGTCGAGGCGGCGCGCGACGCGGCCGAGCGCATCCGCGCCGCGGTCGGGTCTCGGGACTGGAACTCGGCCGCGCCGGGCCTGAGCGTCACGGTTTCGGTGGGCATCACCTCGTTCCGCAAGGGCGACAGCATCGAGCAGCTGCTCAAGCGCGCCGACAACGCGCTGTACCAGGCCAAGCGCACCGGCCGCAACCGCATCGTCACGCTGGATGATTGAGGCAACCATGAGCCAGATCCTGACCGAGACCCGGGACCGCGTGCTGCGCATCGAGATTGCGCGGCCGGAGAAGAAGAACTCGCTGACATTGGACATGTACCGCGCCATGGCCGACGCCATGGACGCCGCCGCGGCCGACCCCGGCGTGCGCGCCGTGCTGGTGCACGGCACGCGCGACTGCTTCACCGCCGGCAACGACCTCAAGGATTTCCTCGAGCGCCCGCCGCACGCGGGCGAGGAGGGGCCCACCTTCCGCTTCATCCGCGGCCTTTCCGTGTTCCCCAAGCCGCTGATCGCCGCCGTGAACGGCCCCGCGGTGGGCATCGGCACCACGATGCTGCTGCACTGCGACCTGGTGTTCGCGGCGCCGGGTGCGCGCTTCCAGATGCCGTTCGTGCCGCTGGGGCTGGTGCCGGAGGCGGGCTCGAGCTTCCTGCTGCCGCGCATCGCCGGCTACCAGCGCGCGGCCGAACTGCTGCTCCTGGGCCAGCCGTTCACCGCGGACAAGGCCTTCGCCGCCGGCTTCGTCACCGAGATCGTGCCGGAGGCCGAGCTGTTCGAGCGCGCCCGCGCGGCCGCGCTCGCGGTAGCCGCGCTGCCGCCCTCGGCCGTGCGCGCCACCA
>JALHLN010000212.1 GCA_022844545.1 Burkholderiales bacterium
TCGATGCTGGCGATGAGGTCGGTGACCTCGTCCATCTTCAATTCGTCGCTCATGAACGCTAGTCTCTCACGGTTCGCCGCTGCTTCCGAGTGGAGGGGGGCGGTCCGGGGTGTCCTGTTTCGAACCGCGCCGGGCGAGCCAGATCCCGGCCAGCACCACCGCGCCGCCGGCCACCTGCAGCGCCACCAGCGGCTCGCCCAGCAGCAGCCAGGCGAACACGCCGGCCATCACCGGCTGGAACAGCAGGCTGACCGAGGAGAAGGCCGCGGGCAGGTGGGCGAGCGCGTAAGCGATCAGGCCCTGGCCGGCCGAGTGCGACACCCAGGCGAGACCCAGCAGCACCAGCCAGCCCTCAAGGCGCTGCGGCAGCATCGGCTCCCCTGACTGGTGCGCGCTCGCCAGCGCCACTGGCAGCAACAGCGCGGCGGTGATGGTGGTGGTCACGGCCATCAACTGCAGGGTGGCTGCGCCGCGGTCGCGGATTTCCTTCACCGACAGCAGGTACCAGGCGTAGAACATGGCGGTGACCACCCCAAGCGCGTCCCCCAGCAGCGCGGTGGGCGAGAACGCAAGGCTGGTCTGCACCAGCATGGCGACGCCGATGAGCGCCGCGGCCAACCCGGCAAGGAACAGCCGTGTCGGACGCTGCTTCCAGAGCAGCCAGGCGGCCAGGGTGACGAAGATGGTCGCCAGGTTCGCCAGCAGCGTCGAGTTCGCCACCGAGGTGTACTGGATGGACCAGTGCCAGAACGCAAGGTCCCCGGCGAAGGCGACGCCGGCGGCCGCAAGGTAGCCCCGGTGCGCGCGCGGCGCGGGGATGGCCGAAGCTCGCCGCGAGACTGCGGCGTGCAGGGTCCACAGCAGCGGCACGGCGAGGGCGACGCGCCAGAAGGCGCTCGCCGTGGGCCCGACGTCGGCCAGGCGCACCCAGATCGGCGAGAGCGCGATGCAGGTCGCGCCGGCGAAGAGCGCAACGAGCGCGAAGTTCATGGCAGGCGCAGTCTAGCGCGGCCCCGGTGGTAAAATTTTTTCATGCCTGCGCCGCGCTTCGTCCACCTCAGGCTGCACAGCGAATACTCGGTATCCGACGGCATCGTGCGCATCGACGACGCGGTGAAACGCGCGGCCGCCGACGGCATGCCGGCGCTGGCCCTGACCGACAGCGCCAACGTCTTCGGCATGGTGAAGTTCTATAGCGCGGCGCGCGAGGCGGGCGTCAAGCCCCTGATAGGCGCCGACTGCTGGTTGCGCAACGATGCCGAGCGCGACAAGCCTTTCCGGATCCTGCTGCTGTGCGCCTCGCGCGAGGGCTACCTCCGGCTGTGCGAGCTGCTGTCGCGCGCCTGGCTGAAGAACCAGCATCGCGGCCGCGCGGAGCTGGACGCCGGCTGGTTCGACGAGCTGGGCAGCGAGGGGCTGATCGCGCTGTCCGGGTTCGCCGCCGGGGACGTCGGCCATGCGCTCGCGGCAGCCAATGACGCCGGCGCGGAGAAGCTGGCCCGGCAGTGGTCGAAGCGCTTCCCCGGGCGCTACTACCTGGAGGTGCAGCGCGCCGGCGCGCCGCAGGCCGAATCCCTGGTCGGGCGCACGCTCGCGCTGGCCGCGAAGACCGGGCTGCCGGTGGTGGCCACGCATCCGGTGCAGTTCCTGGCGGCGGAGGATTTCAAGGCGCACGAGGCGCGCGTCTGCATCTCGCAGGGCTACGTGCTGGGCGACCAGCGCCGGCCGCGCGCCTTCACCCCGGAACAGTACTTCAAGTCGCAGGATGAGATGGCGGCGCTGTTCGCGGACGTGCCGCAGGCGCTGGAGAACGCGGTGCAGATCGCGCGCCGCTGCAACCTCGTCATCGAGTTGGGCAAGAGCCGGCTGCCGCAGTTCCCGACGCCCAGGGGCGTCACCCTCGAGCAATTCCTCCGGCAGCAGGCGGAGCAGGGGCTGGCCGCGCGCATGGCGCGCCTGTATCCGGAGGCGGGCAAGCGCGCCGCCGAGTTGCCGCGCTACCAGGCGCGCCTCGATTTCGAGATCGGCACCATCACGCAGATGGGCTTCCCCGGCTACTTCCTCATCGTCGCCGACTTCATCAACTGGGCGAAGCAGAACGGCGTGCCGGTGGGGCCGGGGCGCGGCTCGGGCGCCGGGTCGCTGGTCGCCTACGCGCTGGGCATCACGGACCTCGATCCCCTCAAGTACGACCTGCTGTTCGAGCGGTTCCTCAACCCGGAGCGGGTGTCCATGCCCGACTTCGACATCGACTTCTGCCAGGACGGGCGCGACAAGGTCATCGACTACGTGAGGAAGAAGTACGGCGAGGACTCGGTGTCGCAGATCGCCACCTTCGGCACCATGGCGGCGCGCGCGGTGGTGCGCGACACCGGCCGCGTGCTGGACCTTGGCTACAACTTCTGCGACCAGATCGCCAAGCTGATCCCGTTCCAGCCCGGCAAGCTGGTCACGCTGGCCGACGCCCGCGAGCAGGAGCCGCTGCTCGCCCAGCGCGAGAAGAACGAGGACGAGGTGCGCGAGCTGCTGGAACTGGGCGGCAAGCTCGAGGGCCTGACGCGCAACGTCGGCATGCATGCGGGCGGCGTGCTGATCGCCCCGGGCAAGCTCACCGACTTCTGCCCTCTCTACGCCGCCGAGGGCACCGCCAACGTCATCTCGCAGCTGGACAAGGACGACGTCGAGGCCGTCGGGCTGGTGAAGTTCGACTTCCTGGGCCTGACCACGCTCACGGTGCTCGACTGGGCCGAGCGCTACGTGCGCATGCTGGGCGAGAAGGACTTTTCCCTCGAGGCGGTGCCGCTGGACGACGCCCCGACCTACCAGCTGCTCGCGGCGGGCAACACCACCGCGGTGTTCCAGCTGGAATCGCGCGGCATGCGCGACATGATCAAGCGCGCCCGGCCCGACCGCTTCGAGGACATCATCGCGCTGGTGGCGCTGTACCGGCCGGGGCCCATGGACCTGATCCCGGACTTCATCAAGCGAAAGCACGGCGAGGAACGCGTCGAGTACCTCGACCCGCGCCTCGAGCCGATCCTCGCGCCCACCTACGGCATCATGGTGTACCAGGAACAGGTGATGCAGATCGCGCAGGTGATCGGCGGCTACACCCTGGGCGGCGCCGACTTGCTGCGGCGCGCGATGGGCAAGAAGAAGCAGGAGGAGATGGACGCGCAACGCGACGTCTTCGTCGCCGGCGCGGAGCAGAACGGCCTCGCGCGCGGCAAGGCGACGCAGCTGTTCAACCTGATGGAGAAGTTCGCCGGCTACGGCTTCAACAAGTCGCACGCCGCCGCCTACGCGCTGCTCGCCTACCAGACCGGCTACATGAAGCGGCACCACAATGCCGCGTTCATGGCCGCCAACCTGTCCGCGGTGATGGACGACACCGACAAGGTGCGCATGTTCCGCGACGACGCCGAGGCCAACGGCGTGCGCGTGCTGCCGCCGGACATCAACGTCTCGGACTACCGCTTCGTTCCCGTGGACGCGAAATCGGTGCGCTACGGCCTGGGCGGGGTGCGCGGCACCGGCGAGTCCGCGGTGCACAGCATCATCGAGGCCCGCAAGGCGGGGCCGTTCACCGACCTGTTCGATTTCTGCAAGCGCGTGGACAAGCGCATCGTCAACCGGCGCGCCGTGGAGGCGCTGGTGCGCGCCGGTGCCTTCGACTGCGTCGAGCCCAACCGCGCCAGCCTGCTCGCCTCGGTCGGCCGCGCGATGGAAACCGCGGAGAAAGCCGAGCGGGACGCCGCGCAGGTGAGCCTGTTCGGCGAGGCCGACGCTGCGCAGACCGCGAAGTTGACGCTGGTGGAGGCGCCGCCCTGGGACCTCGCGCGCAAGCTCACCGAGGAGAAAGCGGCGCTCGGCTACTGCCTCTCGGCGCACCTGTTCACGGTCTACGAGCCGATGCTCAAGGGCTTCCCGCGCACCACGCTCGCCAGGCTCGCGGCGTCGGACCACACCTGCATCGCCGGCGTGGTCACCTCCTCGCGGGTGCAGATGACCCGGCGCGGCCGGATGATAGCGGTGGTGATAGAGGACGGCAGCGGGCAGGTCGAAATCAGCGTCTTCAACGAACTGTTCGAGGCGCACCGCGACAAGCTGAAGGAGGACGCGCTGGTGGTGGTCGCGGGCAAGGTGCAGATGGACCAGTTCATCGGCGGCCTGCGCGTCACCGCGGAGGAGATCTTCGACCTTGATTCGCTGCGCGCGCGATATGGCTCGTCGCTGCGCATCGCCATCAATGGGCAGGCGGACGCCAGGCGCCTGATGGAGATGCTCTCACCCTACAAGTCCGGCGGCCGCGGCGGCTGCCCGGTGCTGGTGCACTACGAGAACGGCGCGGCGAGCTGCGACGTGGTGCTGGGGGAGGAGTGGAAGGTGAAGCCCGATTCGGCGCTGATCGGGGCGCTCGCGGCGTGGCTGGCGCCGGAGAACGTGCAGGTGCAGTACCTGGCGTAGGGGGGTAAATGTAACCGATCGGTTACATTCGATGCGAAGGCACGGACGCCTCGAAGCGGATCGCGTACGCCGTGCCGAACCGCTCGCCGGCCTCGCTATGCCGCGCTTACCTCGACCGCGGCGTCGAACGCCGCCTGGCCCCCTGAGAATCCGAACGCCTCGGCCGCCGCATCGGGAAGCACCGCAGCGCCCGAGGTCAGCTCGTTCAGGCCCGCCCAGCCGTCCCGCATCCAGACCGTCCCGGCGGGGACGCGGTCGGTGACGTGCGCCAGGCAGCGCATCTCGCCGCGCCCATTGAAGATGCGAATCGGTGCGCCGTCGGCAATGCCGCGCGCCGCGGCATCCGGTTCGGAGAGCCAGAGCCGGGGGTCCGGGTCCAGTCGCGCGAGCGTCGGCAGCGCCCGTCCCTGGTCGTAGAAGGCGTGGAATTGCGTCAGGGTCCTGCCCTGGCGAAACGCCAGCGGGTAGCCGGGAGCGGGCGGCAGCGGCTCGTGCAGCGGCAGTTCGGGCAGACCGAGGCTGCGCGCGTGGGCGGAGAAGAACTCGACCTTTCCGGAAGGCGTCGGGAAGCGGCGATCCGGATGCGCGATGTGCGAGATGCGCAGCGCGCGCATCCCGCCTTCGGCGCGCAGCGCGGCGACGGTGGCGTGGCCGGTGGAAGGATGGTCGATCAGCGCGTCGATCAAACCTTCCTCGTCCGCCCATGGATGAAAATCGGCCACGCCCAGGCGCGCGGCCAGGCCGCGCATCACGAACGACACCGTGCGCGTCTCGCCGGCCGGATCGAGCGCCCGCTCCATGAGATAGAGATGCGTATTGGTGCTCTTTGCGCCCAGCTCCTCCAGCCAGCACGTCGAGGGCAGCACGACGTCGGCGAACCGCCGCGCGGTGTCGTTCATGAA
>JALHLN010000213.1 GCA_022844545.1 Burkholderiales bacterium
CGCCTTGAGCGGCTCCAGTTCCTCCTTGCTCCGCGTGCCGTGCTCCAGGTGCAGGTCGCCCGCGAGCTGCTTGCGGCGGAAGTCGTTGGGGTACGCGATGCCCGCGGCCCGGAGCGCCTTCAGCTTCTCGCGCCGTTCCTCCACCAGCTTGTTGTCGTCTTCCATGTCAGTTACACGCCTCGTCGTTAAACGCCCTGCTTCAGGCTCGCGTTGATGTAGTCGTCCAGGTCCCCGTCCAGCACCTGCTGCGTGGCGCCCTTCTCCACGCCGGTGCGCAGGTCCTTGATGCGGGACTGGTCCAGCACGTAGCTGCGGATCTGGTGTCCCCACTCGATGTCGGTCCTGGAGGCCTCCAGCTTGGACTGCTCGGCGTTGAGCTTCTTCAGCTCGAGGTCGTAGAGGCGGGATTTCAGCAGCGCCATGCAGGTGGCGCGGTTGCGGTGCTGCGAGCGGTCGTTCTGGCTCTGCACCACGATATTGGTCGGCAGGTGCGTGATGCGCACCGCGGATTCGGTCTTGTTGACGTGCTGGCCGCCGGCGCCGGAGGCGCGGTAGACGTCCACCCGCAGGTCGGCCGGGTTGATGTCGACCTCGATGGACTCGTCCACCTCGGGGTAGACGAAGATGTTGGCGAACGAGGTGTGGCGCCGGGCGTTGGAGTCGAACGGCGACTTGCGCACCAGCCGGTGCACGCCGTTCTCCGTCCTCAGGTGGCCGTAGGCGTAGTCGCCCTCGATCTTCAGCGTCGCGCTCTTGATGCCGGCGACCTCGCCGTCGGTCTGCTCCAGGATCTCGGCGCGAAAGCCCTTCTTGTCGCAGTACTTGAGGTACATGCGCAGCAGCATCGAGCCCCAGTCCTGCGCCTCGGTGCCGCCGGCGCCGGCCTGGATGTCCATGAAGCAGTTGTTCGGGTCCAGCGGATTGGAGAACATGCGCCGGAACTCCAGCGCCGCGACGTCCTTCTCCAGCGCCGCCGCGTCCTCGCCGACCCCGGCCAGGGTGGCCTCGTCGTTCTCGGCCTGCGCCATCGCGAACAGCTCGCGGGCGTCCGCGACGCCGCCGTCCACGCGCTGCAGCGTGGCCACCACCGCTTCCAGGGACTTCTTTTCCTTGCCCAGTTCCTGCGCGCGCTGCGGGTTCTCCCACAGCTTGGGGTCTTCGAGCTCGCGGTTCAGCGCCTCGAGGCGCCGCTGCTTGGTGTCGAAGTCAAAGATACCTCCGCAACTCGGCCGACCGGGACTGCAGGTCGGCGAGCGTCGAGGCGATCTGGTTGATGCGTTCGGGCTCCATGGGGCGCGCGGATTATACCCGCCGCGCGGTGTATTCCTCGGCGATCTTGTCGTCGTAGAACGCGGTCGGGTTGGGCGCGGCCATGAAGCGCCGGTGCACCTCGGGGTAGACGCGCGAGTACTGGAACACCTGGCCGTTGGACATCTCGATCTCCAGCGTCATCGACTTCTCGTCGTAGCCGACCGAGCGGATGCGGGAGGAGTTGACGCGCTTTCGTTCCATCAGGCCGCCGTCACCCTGATCTTCGCCCCGGAACGGACCTTCGCCAGGACCTTACAGTCCCCCAGCACCCTGCCGATCAGGTTGCAGGGTGCGGCGAGCTTGGACCGTGCGTCGGTGGAGATGGGCGTGCGGCCGAAGGGGAGCGCGATGGCCTCGCCCTGGGTCCAGAAGCACGCCGTGCCGGGCTCGACCGTCTGCTGCGCGTCGGGCTCCAGCTTCGCGCTGACCGGGGTGGAGAAGTAGACCTCCTCGCCCCAGGTCTGCGCGGTGGATTCGAAGGGCAGGGCTGCCAGCAGCGCCTTCGCCGTGGGCGTGTCGCGCAGCTCGATCTCCAGGCTGACCGCGCCGGATTCGACCTTGAGGCGCATGGCGGCCGTGTTCTATTTCGCCAGCGCGGCGGTCCAGCTTCCCTTGGTGCCGCCGCCCGCCACGGTGCCATCGACGATGGCGTTGTCTTTCACCGTGCCGCTGAACTCGTAGCTCCTGCCGCCCACGCCCAGTCGGAAAGAAAGCCTCTCGCCGCGCAGCTTGCCGTCCTCGACGGAGACGTCGCGGCCGCCGACGCGCGCCATGCCCGAGACGCGCGTCAACTGCTGCCGCAGGTTGAGGCGGACCGGCTCCCTGCTCACGGCGGCGGGCATGGCCGCCGTGTAGGCGGGGGCCACCTTCGCCGGCACCATGTAGAGGTAGATCAGCGTGGTGGTGACGCCGCTGATGGCGATCTTGTCCTCCAGGTCCATCTGCACGTAGCGCTCCGGTATCCAGCCCGACAGCGGATAGTCGTGCGACAGGATCTTGGTGCCCGGCCGCAGCTCGGTGAGCAGCTTGTCCTTGAGCATGTTCACCGTGTTGGGCAGCAGGTACATGGTGAGCACCGTGGCCCTGGAGATGTCGGTCTTGAACAGGTCCGCGGTGATGAACTTGACGCGGTCGGCGACGCCCTGGAGCCTCGCCGCCTCGTTGGACTCCTTCACCAGGTTGTCCTTGATCTCGACGCCGAAGCCGCTGGCGCCGAACACCTTGGCGGCGGTGAGCACGATGCGGCCGTCGCCCGAGCCCAGGTCGATGACGAAGTCCTTCGGTCCGATGTCGGCGATCTTGAGCATGTCCGCGACCACGCTCTGCGGCGAGGGCACGTAGGGGCCGGCGTCGATCGGCGCCTTGTCCTTCGCCTGGCCGTGGGCGCCGCCGGCGGCGAGCGCCGCGGCGAGGGCGAGGAATCCGAGGGCGCTTCTGCCAATGCTCATTCGGTGTGCTCCACTGTGAGTTGCACGGTTTTCATGCCGTTGAATTCGTTGACGCCGATGCGGTAGGCGGCGCGGACGGTGGCGGGCAGGAACTCCGGGGAATTGAAGCGCATCGCTTCCAGCCTCCGGCCATCCTTCACCAGCCTGAGCTTGAGATGCCGCTCGCCGACGACGCGCTGGCTTTCGACCGCGAATGTAGCGCAGAAGAGGGGCTGCGGAAAGCCCTGGCCCCAGATCTGCGCCTCGAGCAGCTGCGCCACTTCCAGCGAATGGTAGGCGGGTTCCAGCTCGCCGTCGGTCTCGACCACGCGCCGCCGTGCGGCCTCGGGCAGGAGCGCCGCCGCGGTTTCCTCGAACAGCGCGCGGAAGCGGGGCAGGTCCTTCTCCAGGATGGTGAGGCCGGCGGCCTGTGCGTGGCCGCCGAAACGCAGCACCAGACCGGGCGCGCGCTTGGCGACCAGGTCGAGGCAATCGCGCAGGTGGAGCGTCGGGATGGAACGACCGGAGCCGCGCAGCTGGCCGTTGCCTGCCGGCGCGAAGCAGATCGTCGGCCGATGCGCCTTCTCGCGCACGCGGGAGGCGATCAGGCCCACCACGCCCTGGTGCCAGGTGCTTTCGTACAGGGTAACTGTCGCGCCGGGAGATTCCCCGAGGTGCGCGGTGTCCTTCAGGGCCGCCAGGGCTTCCTCCAGCATGCCGCTCTCGATCCGGCGCCGCTCGCGGTTGAGCTGGTCGAGTTGCTGGGCGCAGTTCGCGGCGCGCGAAGGATCGTCGGTGATGAGGCATTCGATCCCGAGGCCCATGTCCGCGAGGCGCCCGGCGGCATTCAGCCTCGGGCCGACGATGAAACCGAGGTCGAAGCAGCTCGCGCGCGAGGGGTCGCGCCCTCCGGCGGCCATGAGCGCGGCGATGCCCGGCCTGGCGCCGCCGGCGCGCAGGCGCTTCAAGCCCTGCGCGACCAGGATGCGGTTGTTGGCGTCCAGCGGCACCACGTCGGCGACGGTGCCCAGCGCCACCAGGTCCGTCAGCGCGGCGAGATTGGGTTCCTGCCCGGCGGCGAACTTGCCGCGCTTCCGCAGCTCGGCGCGCAGCGCGAGCATGACGTAGAACATCACGCCCACGCCGGCGATGGACTTGGACGGGAAGGGGCAGCCGGGCTGGTTCGGGTTGACGATGCACTCGGCCTCCGGCAGCGCGTCGCCCGGCAGGTGGTGGTCGGTGATGAGGGTGCCGATGCCCAGCTTCTTCGCCCGCGCCACGCCCTCCAGGCTGGCGATGCCGTTGTCCACCGTGATGAGCAGGTCAGGGCCGCGTTCGGCGGCAAGGTCCACCAGTTCCGGCGACAGGCCGTAGCCCAGCGCGACGCGGTCCGGGACGATGTAGTCCACCTTCGCGCCCATCTGGCGCAGCGCGCGCACGCCCACGGCGCAGGCGGTGGCGCCGTCGGCGTCGTAGTCGGCGACGATGAGCAGGCGCCTGCCCGCGGCGATGGCGTCGGCCAACAGCACGGCGGCGCGCTCGCAGTGGAGCAGTTGCGCCGGCGGAATCAGGTTCTCGAACGTGTTCGCCGTTTCCGCCGCCGAGGCGATGCGGCGCGCGGCGTAGAGGCGCGCGAGCAGCGGGTGCAGGCCCGCCTGCTCCAGCTTCTCGCGGGCGGCGGTGGGCGCGCGGCGCTCGGTGATCTTCATGCGGCGTTCGTCCCGTACGCCGCGACCGGGCGCGGCCGGCGCCAGAACCGGCGCAGGTCGCCGCGCACGGTCTCGATGGACAGGCCGGCCTCCGGCAGGTGTACCGTGATCATGCCGACGCGCGCGGACTTCAGCGCCGCGAGCAGCGGCGCGAACCAGTCCGTTTCCATCTTGACGAGGCGCGCGGCGTGGGCTTCGCCGTCGCGCAGCGCGACCGCGGCAGCCAGCGCGTCGAGCACGACCAGCTGCCGTCCGGTCTCGGGCAGGCGCTCGAGCCATTCGCCGGCGCCGGAGGGCAGCGCGCGATGGCGCAGGGCCGCGAGCTTCGCCAGGCCCAGCGCGACCGGATCGTCCGCGGTCACCGATTGCCAGGGGCCTTCGGCTTGCGCGGGCAGGCGGCCGGCGCCCCAGAACCAGAGGCTGTTCAGCGGCACCTCGCGCGCTTCGTTCACCGCATGCTCGTGCAGCAGCATCTGGACCTCGTTCAGGGTCGCGTGCCAGCGCGCCGCATCCGCGCCCGCGGGCAGGTTCGCGTTGACGTCCTGTCCGGCGAGTTCCAGGGGCGAGCGTGCATCGAGACGGACATCGCCCTTCGCGCGCAGCGACCAGCACGCGGCCGAGACGACGTGCACGCTGAACGATGCGGCGAAATGCCGGCTGACCGCATCCGCGATCGCTTCCGCCTCGGCCCGCGACACGTCGAAGCCCGCCGCCGGGACGAGCATCATGGAATCCCGCTGCAGGTGCAGGTGCACCGGATCGGCGCGCAGCCAGGCGTCTTCGCCCGGCTCCAGGCCGCCCGCGAGCGCGGTGAGCGCGCCCGCGGGCAGGGGTTCCTCGCCCAGGCCGAATTCGCGCGCGAGCCAGCCCTCCAGCGCGATCGGATCGTCATGCGTCCGG
>JALHLN010000214.1 GCA_022844545.1 Burkholderiales bacterium
CAGCGCCATCAGGCGCGACGCTTCCGCCTCCGCCACCGACCACACCATGGATACGCGCTCCCCGGGCAGGGGCAGCAGCGCCAGCACCGGCCCGCCCTGGAACCATTGCCAGGCGACATTGCGGTGCGGCCGCTCGCAGGAAAAATTCGCCACCACCGCGGTCTGGCCGTAGGCCTGCTCGCGAACCGCAATCCCCGCCTGCGCGCGCACGACGGAGCGCGCGCCATCGGCGCCGACGACCAGGTTCGCCCGCAGCGTCGCGCCGTCTCCGAGCGACAGCGTCGCGCGTTCCGCGTTGACCTCGATGCGCTCGCATTCGGCGGCGGAGAACACCTCGGCGCCCGCGCGCAGCGCCGCCTGCAGCTCGGCGTCCTCGACGATCCAGGCCAGTTCCGCGGCACCGCTGCGGTAGGCGTCGAACTCGATGTGCGCCTTGCCGTCGTCGCCGAACACCCGCATGGCGTGGACCGGCGCCAGGCGGTCCTGCGGAATCGACTTCCAGGCGCCGATGCGCTCCAGGAACGCGGCGTTGCCGGGGCTGATGGCGTAGACACGCGCATCCAGCACGCCTGGAGCGGACCGGTCCGGCGCCGCCTGTGCGATCAAAGCGACGCCCTGCCCGGTCAACGCGCGCGCGAGCGCGGCGCCGACGACGCCACCACCCACGATCGCGACATCGAATTCCAGTCCCGAAGCGCCCACGGCAGGCCCTCTCAAGCCTTTGACTTCAATCCGCAATTGAGCGAAAATCCACCCCCTTCAGAAACGGCGAATTAGCTCAGCTGGTTAGAGCAGCGGAATCATAATCCGTTTGTCCGGGGTTCGAGTCCCTGATTCGCCACCAAGATTCTTCTATGCCGCTGAGCCGAGAGGCTACAGCGTAGTGGAAAAGGCCCGATAGCCGCCCCGTGCAGCACCGAGGTGCCGCTCTCCGGGCAGGCTGCGCGAAGCGCTCGATTCGAATCCGGGCTGCGTCTTGTTCCGCGGATCGCTGGGTGAGGACGACCCGCGCGCCACGCCGCGCGCGCCGCTCCATGCCCTGGTTCGTCGCGCATAGATGCGTAGATTAAAATCGGTTGGTGAGCGCGCCCGTCCGCGACGAGATTATTCCGCTCTGGCCGACCTGGATCGGCCAGATGCTTCTGCCGGAGGCCGAAGCGCCGAACCGGGCGCTTGTGGAGCGTGCCGCTTCGCGCGGATTCGCCGGCAACCTGTTCGAGGTCGAAGATCCTGCGGTTGCCTGGCTACGCGACGGCATCGAAGCCGCGGTCGGTCAGTGGTTCGAGAAAATGCGCGTGCACCCGGCGCCGCAATGGCGGCTGGATGGGCGCCTGGAGGCGCTCGGCTTCGGCCACTACCGCGAACTGCACAATGAACCTGGCGCCTACCTGGCCGGCCTGTACTTCGTCAACGTGCCCGCGCCGCCGGAACTCAAGCACCTGCGCAGCGACTGCGTGGCGAGCCATGTCTCGCTGCTTGACCCGCGCGTCGGGTTCAACGCGCTCGCCCTCGCAGGCGATCCGAACTTCAACGAGACCCGCACACTGGCTCCCGTCGCCGGCATGCTGATGCTATGGCCGGCCTACCTGCGCCATTGCAGCCGTGTCCACCTCGCGCATACCCCCTGGGTGCGGGTCGCACTGCGCATCGAGCTCGAACGCCGGCCCGGGGCGAGGATGCAGTGAGCGGCGCAGGCTCGGCCCCGCGCATGACGTTCAACGGCATCTGGCCGACGATGGTCGTGAAACGCGAGCTGCCGGGCTTCGAAGAGCCGACCGCGGGCCTGGCGGCGTACATACTCGAACTGGAAGCGCGCGAGTCGAACTACACCGTGCGGTACCTCGAGCAGAGCTTCTTCGCCAGCGAGCGCCCGGCGGTGCGCTGGCTGAAGGATCAGGTCGATCAGACTGCCACCGCCTTCCTCCGCCACTGCGGCATCGAGCGCGCGCTGTCCTGGAGCCTCATCAGCTGGTACAACGTCAACCGGTACGGCGACCATCACGCTCCGCACACGCATCCGAACTCGTACCTCAGTGGCACTTTTTACGTGCGCGTACCGCCCGCGCCGCCGAGCGTCGACGATCCGCAGGCGCAGCCGGGTTGCATCTCGTTCTACGACCCGCGCACCGCCGCCAACATGATCACGGTCGGCACCGAGCCCGACGCCCGCGCCGCGCACGTGGTTCGCCCGAGCGCAGGCACGCTCCTGATGTGGCCCTCGCCGGTTCAGCACTATGTGCACCCGAACCTCGCCGAGGAACTGCGCATCACCGTCAGCTTCAATCTGATGATGAACCGCAATACCGGCGCCGCCTGACCGGCGCGCCCGGACATTCTCAACTCTTTGACTTCAAGCTCCTTTTGGGCGAATGAACACGCGGGTCACGGGGCAGACCAGCCCGAGCGGTTGGAGCAGCGGGATCACATTCCGTTTGTCCGGGGTTCGAGTCCCTGATTCGCCACCGCCATTCAGGACGCCGGGCCGGGTTCAAATGTTACCGATCGGTAACATTTGGCCGGCCCGCCAGGCACCGGTCGCAAAAGGGGTTCCTGCTAGAATCCGCAATACTGTCCGTGCGAGTTCCCGGAGCCCGATGAGCGCAAAGCGGTTGCGAAGTGCGGTTGCATTCCTGGCCCTGGGCGCCTGCGCCGGCTTGGCGCTCGCCCAGTTGCGCACCATCCCCGCCGACGCCAAGCGCGCCACCCTCACCCACGTGCGCGAGACGGACGTGACGCTGGACGGCAAGCCCGCGCGCCTGTCCCCCGGGGCGCAGATCCGCGACCAGAACAACCGCATCGTGCTGCCGACGATGCTGCCGCCGGACACCAGGGTGAAATACCTGCCCGACGCCACCGGCAACCTGCACCGAATCTGGATCCTGTCCGAGCAGGAAATCGCGCAGCCCGACCCCAGGAAGTAGGCCGCGGCGCGGCGCCATGGCAGGCAAAGTCTTCATCCGCACCTTCGGCTGCCAGATGAACGAGTACGACTCGGCGAAGATCGCCGGGCTGCTCGAGGCGAGCGAAGGCATGACCGGCACCGACACGCCGCAAGACGCCGACCTCGTCGTCTTCAATACCTGCTCGGTGCGCGAGAAGGCGCAGGAGAAGGTGTTCGCGGACCTGGGCCTGCTCAAGCGCCTGAAGCGGGAGCGCCCGGAACTGATGATCGCCGTCGGCGGCTGCGTCGCCAGCCAGGAAGGGCGCGCCATCGTCCACCGGGCGCCGCACGTGGACGTCGTCTTCGGCCCGCAGACCCTGCACCGCCTGCCGGAGCTGCTCGAGCGGCGCCGCGCCGGCGGCCGGCCGCAGGTGGACGTGAGCTTTCCGGAGATCGAGAAGTTCGACCGGCTGCCGGAGCCGAAGGCGTCGGGCGCCAGCGCGTTCGTCTCCATCATGGAAGGCTGCAGCAAGTTCTGCAGCTTCTGCGTCGTGCCGTATACCCGCGGCCGGGAAGTGTCGCGGCCGTTCGACGACGTCATCGCCGAGATCGCGGCGCTCGCGGACCAGGGCGTGAAGGACGTGACGCTGCTGGGCCAGAACGTCAACGCCTGGCGCGGCGCGATCGACGGCGAGCCCGCCGATTTCGCCGAGCTGTTGCGCTACGTCGCCGAACTCGACGGCATCGAGCGCATCCGCTACACCACCTCGCACCCGCGCGAGTTCACCCAGCGCCTCATCGATGCCCACGCCGACCTGCCGGCGCTCTCGCCGCAGGTGCACCTGCCGGTGCAGTCGGGCTCGGACCGGGTGCTGGCGGCGATGAAGCGCGGCTACACCGCGCTGGAATACCGCTCCATCATCCGCCGCTTGCGCCGCGCGCGCCCGGACCTGAGCCTCATCTCGGATTTCATCGTCGGCTTTCCGGGCGAGACGGCGGCCGACTTCGAGGCCACGCTGGCGCTGGCGGCTGAACTGGATTTCGACGGCTCCTACGTGTTCATCTACAGCCCGCGTCCCGGCACGCCCGCCGCGGAACTCGCGGACGATACGCCGGCGGCGGAGAAAGTCGAACGCCTGCAGCGCCTGAGCGCGCTGCTGGAGGCGCAGGCGCTGGCGGCGAGCCAGGCAATGGTGGGCAGCGTGCAGCGCGTGCTGGTCGAGGGTCCGTCGGCGCGGCGAGCCGAGGAACTCGCCGGGCGGACCGCGAACAACCGGGTGGTCAATTTCCGCGGCGACGCGGCGCTGGTGGACCGCTTCGTCGAACTGCGCGTGACCGGGGTGCGCTCGCACACCCTGCGCGGCGAACTCGGGCATGCAGCCTAGGGTCGCGGCGAAGCCGGTGGCCGAGGCGAAGCCGGTGGCCGAGGCGAAGCCGGTCGTCCTGCGGCTGGAGCCGGTGGACAACCCGCGCCTCGCCCGCCTGTGCGGCGCAATGGACGCCAACCTGCGCCAGATCGAATCGGCGCTGGACGTCGCCATCGCGCGGCGCGGGGCGCGCTTCATGGTGCGCGGCGAACCCGCGCAGGCGGTGCGCGCGGCGCAGGCGCTGGAGCGTTTCTACCAGCGCGCCGGCACCGACCTGACGCTGGAGGACCTGCAGCTGGGCCTGGCCGAGATCGCGCATGGGCTTCCCCCGCGCGGAGGCGAGGATGGCGGCCCTAAGCTGATGACGCGCCGCCCGGAGCTGCACGGCCGCACGCCGCACCAGGCGCGCTACATCGAGAACATCCTCGCGCACGACATCACCCTGGGCATCGGACCGGCGGGCACCGGCAAGACCTACCTCGCGGTGGCCTGCGCGGTGGACGCGCTCAAGCGCGACAAGGTCAAGCGCATCGTGCTGGTGCGCCCGGCGGTGGAGGCCGGCGAGCGCCTGGGCTTCCTGCCCGGGGACCTGGCGCAGAAGGTGGACCCCTACCTGCGGCCGCTCTACGACGCGCTCTACGACCTCGCCGGCTTCGACGAGACCGCGAAGCTGCTCGAGCGCGGCACCATCGAGCTCGCGCCCCTCGCCTACATGCGCGGCCGGACGCTGAACCACGCCTTCATCATCCTCGACGAAGCGCAGAACACCACGCCCGAGCAGATGAAGATGTTCCTGACGCGCATCGGCTTCGGCGCCAGGGCGGTGGTGACCGGCGACGTGACCCAGATCGACCTCGCGCGCGGCTCGAGGAGCGGCCTGGTGGAGGCGCGCCGGATCCTCGCCGGGGTGCGCGGCATCGCCTTCAGCGACTTCACCGCCGCCGACGTGGTGCGCCACCCGCTGGTGGCGCGCATCATCGACGCCTATGACCGCCATTCCGCGGAAGACCAGAAGAAGGCCAGCCCCTAGCCGGCTTGCGGTGCAGCGCCTGGCGCGCGGCGCGCCCGCGCC
>JALHLN010000215.1 GCA_022844545.1 Burkholderiales bacterium
GACAACTGGCACTGGCACATGTACGACACCGTGAAGGGGTCGGACTACCTGGGCGACCAGGACGCCATCGAGTACATGTGCCGCCGCGCCAACGAGGTCGTGGTCGAGCTCGAGCACATGGGCATGCCCTTCGACCGGCTGGAGAACGGCAAGATCTACCAGCGCCCCTTCGGCGGCCACACCCAGGACTACGGCAGCGCGAAGATGGCGATGCGCGCCTGCGCGGCGGCGGACCGCACCGGGCACGCGATGCTGCACACCCTTTACCAGCAGAACGTGCGCGCCAACACCCAGTTCCTGGTGGAGTGGATGGCGCTGGACCTCGTCCGCGACCCGCAGGACGGCGCGGTGGTCGGGGTAACCGCGCTGGAAATGGAAACCGGGGAGGTCTCCATCCTGCAGGCGAAGGCGGTGCTGTTCGCCACCGGCGGCGCCGGGCGCATCTACGCGGCCAGCACCAACGCCTTCATCAACACCGGCGACGGCCTGGGCATCGCGGCACGCGCCGGCATCCCGCTGCAGGACATGGAGTTCTGGCAGTTCCACCCCACCGGCGTCTACGGGGCAGGGGTGCTGATCACCGAGGGCGTGCGCGGCGAGGGCGGCTACCTGCTCAACAAGGACGGCGAGCGCTTCATGGAGCGCTACGCGCCCAACGCCAAGGACCTCGCCAGCCGCGACGTGGTGTCGCGCGCCATGACCACCGAGATCAAGGAGGGCCGCGGTTGCGGCCCGGACGCCGACCACGTGCTGCTGAAGCTGGACCACCTCGGGCCAGAGGTGATCAACCAGCGCCTGCCCGGGATCCGCGAGATCGCGATCAAGTTCGCCAACGCCGACCCGGTCCGCGAGCCGGTGCCGGTGGTGCCCACCGTGCATTACCAGATGGGCGGGATCCCCACCAACTACCTCGGCCGCGTGGTGGTGCCCGAGGGCAACAACCACGAGAGCATAGTGCCGGGCTTCTATGCCGCGGGAGAGTGCTCCTGCGTCTCGGTGCACGGCGCCAACCGCCTGGGCACCAACTCGCTGCTGGACCTGCTGGTGTTCGGCAAGGCCTCCGGGGAACAGGTGGTCAAGGACCTGGCGTCCCTGCCGCGGCCGCATCGCAACCTGCCCAAGGAAGCCGGCGAAGAGACGCGGGCGCGCCTGGCGCGGCTCGATGCGGCCGGGTCGGGCGAGCGCGTCGCCGACGTGCTGGCCGAGCTGCGCCGCACGATGCAGGCGCACTGCGGCGTATTCCGTTTTCCGGACGACCTCGCCAAGGGCGTGGAACGGATGAAGGCGGTGGCCGAGCGCGCCGCGCGCGTCTTCATCCAGGACAAGTCGAAGACCTTCAACACCGCGCGCGTCGAGGCGCTGGAGCTGGACAACCTGGTGGAGACCGCGATGTCGACCATCGTGTCGGCCGAGGCGCGCAAGGAGTCGCGCGGCGCCCAGGCGCGCGCCGACTTCCCGGAGCGCGACGACAGGAACTGGATGAAGCACACGCTCTGGTACAAGGAAGGCAACCGGCTCGCCTACAAGCCGGTGCACCTCAAGCCCCTCACCGTCGAGGCTTTCGAACCGAAAGTCCGGACCTACTGAGAAGAAAGCACGGATGAAACTCTCGATCTACCGCTACGACCCGGAGAAGGACGCCAAGCCCTACATGCAGGACTACGACGTCCAGCTCGAGCAGTCCGACCGCATGCTGCTCGACGCCCTGGTCAAGGCCAAGGCGCAGGACGACTCGCTCACGTTCCGCCGCTCCTGCCGCGAGGGCGTGTGCGGCTCCGACGCCATGAACATCAACGGCAGGAACGGCCTCGCCTGCGTCACCAAGGTGGCCGACCTGCCGGACCACGTCACGCTGCGGCCGCTGCCCGGGCAGCCGGTGATCCGCGACCTGATCGTGGACATGACCCAGTTCTTCAAGCAGTACCACTCGATCCAGCCCTACGTGCTGAACCACGAGGCGCCGCCGGAACGCGAGCGCCTGCAGTCGCCGGCGGAGCGCGAGGAGCTGAACGGCCTGTACGAGTGCATCCTGTGCGCCTGCTGCTCGACCGCCTGCCCGTCGTTCTGGTGGAACCCGGACAAGTTCGTCGGCCCCGCGGGCCTGCTGCAGGCCTACCGCTTCATCGCCGACTCGCGCGACCAGGAGACCGCGGCGCGGCTCGACAACCTCGAGGACCCGTACCGCCTGTTCCGCTGCCACTCGATCATGAACTGCGTCGACGTCTGCCCCAAGGGCCTCAACCCGACCCGGGCCATCGGCAAGATCAAGGAACTGATGGTCCGCCGCAGCGTGTGATGAGCCGTGCGGACACGGGTGGGGCGGAACAGCGGCGGCTGCAGTGGAAGTGCCGGCGCGGGCTGCTGGAGCTGGACCTGGTGCTGACGAGGTACCTGGCGCGCGCGCCGTACGACGTCGAGCTGGTCGAGCTGCTCGACCTGCCGGACAACGAGTTGTGGGACATCGTCAGCGGCCGCCGCGACGATTACGAGGCGAGGTTTGCAGGAGTGGTGGCGCGATTGCGCGCCGTCTAGCCAGCGTTCCGGTCACGACGAGAAAAGGAAAGCGCGATGGACAAGAAAGCCAGCCTGACCCTTCCCGACGGCAAGACGCTCGAATTCCCCGTGATGTCGGGGACCATAGGGCCCGACGTGGTGGACATCCGGACGCTGTACGGGAAGTCCGGCTATTTCACCTACGACCCGGGGTTCCTCTCCACCGCGAGCTGCAACTCGACCATCACCTACATCGACGGCGACGCCGGCGTGCTGCTGTACCGCGGCTACCCGATCGAGCAGCTGGCGCAGCACTGCGACTTCCTCGAGGTGTGCTACCTGCTGCTCAACGGCGAGCTGCCTTCGCCGGCGCAGAAGAAGGATTTCGACGGCATCGTCATGCGCCACACCATGGTGCACGACCAGCTCAACCGCTTTTTCACCGGCTTTCGCCGCGACGCGCACCCGATGGCGGTGATGGTGGGGGTGGTGGGCGCGCTGTCGGCCTTCTACCACGACGCGCTGGACATCAGCGACCCGCACCACCGCACGGTGTCGGCGTTCCGCCTCATCGCCAAGCTGCCGACCATCGTCGCGATGGCCTACAAGTACAACATCGGCCAGCCCTTCGTCTACCCGCGCAACGACCTCAGCTACAGCGCGAACTTCATGCGCATGATGTTCGCGGTGCCGTCGGAGGACTACGTGGTGAACCCGGTGCTGGTGCGCGCGCTGGACCGCATCTTCATCCTGCACGCCGACCACGAGCAGAACGCCTCCACCTCCACGGTGCGCCTGTCGGGATCGTCGGGGGCCAACCCCTTCGCCTGCATCGCCGCCGGCATCGCCTGCCTGTGGGGCCCGGCGCACGGCGGCGCCAACGAGGCCTGCCTGCAGATGCTGGAGGAGATCGGCGACGTCTCCAAGGTGGGCGAGTTCATCCGGAAAGTGAAGGACAAGAACGCCGGCGTGCGCCTGATGGGCTTCGGCCATCGCGTCTACAAGAACCACGACCCGCGCGCCAAGCTGATGCGCGAGACCTGCCACGAGGTGCTGGGCGAGCTGGGCCTCGCCAACGACCGCCTGTTCAAGCTGGCGATCGCGCTGGAGAAGATCGCGCTGGAGGACGACTACTTCGTCAGCCGCAAGCTGTACCCGAACGTGGACTTCTACTCCGGCATCGTGCAGCGCGCGCTCGGCATCCCGGTGTCCATGTTCACCTGCATCTTCTCGCTCGCCCGCACCGTGGGCTGGATCGCGCAGTGGCAGGAGATGATCTCCGACCCGGAGTACAAGATCGGCCGCCCGCGCCAGCTCTACAAGGGCGCCGCGCGCCGCGAGGTGAAGCCGATCGCGCAAAGGTAGGACCGGAAAGTCCGGCAAGACCGAAAGGAAGCACGCCATGATGAAGCAGTTCCTGGACAATTCCTACCTGTTCGGCGGCAACGCCCCCTTCGTCGAGGAACTGTACGAGGCCTGGCTCGCGGACCCGGCCGCGGTGTCCGAGAGCTGGCGCGCCTACTTCGAGCGCATGCAGCTGCTGCCGGCCTCCGGCGGCGGCGCCGGCAAGGACGTGGCGCACGCGCCGATCGTGGAGTCCTTCGCGCAGCGCGCCAGGGCCGGCGCCGCGCGCGCGCCGTCGGCAGGAACCCTCGACCGCAAGCAGGTTTCGGTGATCCAGCTGGTGGCGGAGTACCGCTTCCGCGGCTGCCTGCTCGCCGACCTCGACCCGCTCAAGCGCCAGCAGAAGCCGCACATCGCCGAGCTGGAGCCGGGCTACTACGACCTCACCGAAGCGGACATGGACACGGTGTTCAACACCGGGACCCTGATGGGGCCGGAGCAGGCGCCGCTGCGCGACATCATCCGCGGCCTGCAGGAGACCTACTGCGGCACCCTCGGCGTGGAGTACATGTACCTGTCCAGCCGCATCGAGAAGCGCTGGATCCAGGAGCGGCTGGAGCCGGTGCGCTCCAGGCCCAGCTTCGCGCCGGACTACCGCAAGCACATCCTGGAGCGCCTGACCGCGGCCGAGGGCCTGGAGCGCTACCTGCACACGCGCTACGTCGGCCAGAAGCGCTTTTCGCTTGAGGGCGGCGACACGCTGATTCCGGTGCTGGACAACCTGCTGCAGCGCGCCGGCGCCGCGGGGGTGCAGGAGCTGGTGATCGGGATGGCGCACCGCGGCCGCCTCAACGTGCTGGTGAACACCCTGGGCAAGATGCCCAAGGACCTGTTCGGCGAATTCGAGGGCAGGCACGACGACCACCTGCTGGCGGGCGACGTCAAGTACCACCAGGGCTTCTCCTCGGACATCAACACTCCGGGCGGGCCGATGCACCTGACGCTCGCCTTCAACCCGTCCCACCTGGAGATCGTGAACCCGGTGGTCGAGGGTTCGGTACGGGCGCGGCAGCACCGGCGCAAGGACCGCGACGGCTCGCAGGTGCTGCCGGTGCTGATCCACGGCGACGCCGCGGTGGCCGGGCAGGGCGTGGTGATGGAGACGCTGAACCTGGCGCAGACGCGCGGCTACGGCACCGGCGGCACGGTGCACATCGTGATCAACAACCAGATCGGCTTCACCACCTCCGATCCGCGCGACGCCCGCAGCACGCTGTACTGCACCGACGTCATGAAGATGATCGAGGCGCCGATCTTCCACGTCAACGCCGACGATCCCGAGGCCTGCGTCATGGCGATCGAGATCGCGCTCGACTACCGCATGCAGTTCAAGAAGGACGTGGTGGTGGACCTGATCTGCTTCCGCAAGCTCGGCCACAACGAGCAGGACGAGCCGATGGTGACCCAGCCGCTGAT
>JALHLN010000216.1 GCA_022844545.1 Burkholderiales bacterium
GATCCTGCGGTCGTCGTCGCGGTCCACCATGGCGTACTCCGTATCGTATGCGAACGAGTAGCAGACGTTCGCCGCGAGCAGCGCCCAGCACTCCCAGGGCAGGCCGCCGCGCAGCGCCGCATAGGCCATCGGGATGCCGAAGCCGAACGCGACGCCCAGGTGCAGTTGCGGCAGCGCGAACCAGCGCTTGGTGTAGGGGTAGCTTGCCGCGACCGCCAGCGCGACAAAGGACAGCCCGATGGCGAACCAGTTGAGGAACAGGGCGAAGCCGAAGGCCACCGCGGCCAGCACCGCGGCAACCGCGAGCGCCTCCCCCGGCGCGATCTCCCCGGCGGCGAGCGGCCGATTGCGCGTGCGCTCGACCATGGGGTCGAAGTGCCGGTCCGCGTAATCGTTGAGCGCGCAGCCGGCGCTGCGCATCAGGAACACGCCAACGACGAAGATGATCACTACCTCGACCGGCGGCCGGCCGCGTCCGGCCAGCCACACCGCCCACAGCGTCGGCCACAGCAGCAGCAGCGCGCCCTCCGGCTTGTCGAGCCGGATGAGCCGCTCGTAGGCATCGATACGCCTGCGCAGGAGGGCCGCGTCCATGCGCCGAGGATATCAGCTAGGCGCGCAGGAGATCCCGCCGCGCGCCCAGCCAGCGCTCGACATGGCGCTCCGCCGCGGCCGGATCGGCGTCCAGCAGGGCCTCGGCCGCGTCGCGCGCGGAGATCATCAGCGGCTCGTCCTTCTCCAGGTCCGCGAAACGCAGCAGCGGCGCGCCGCTCTGCGCCTCGCCCAGGTACTCGCCGGGACCGCGCAGCGCCAGGTCCTGGCGCGCGATTTCGAAGCCATCCGCGTTCTCATACACCACCTTGAGGCGCGAGCGCGCCGCCTGGGAAAGCGGACTGGCGTACAGAAGGATGCACGCGCTCTCCACGCTGCCGCGGCCGATGCGGCCGCGCAACTGGTGCAGCTGCGCGAGGCCGAAGCGCTCGGCATGCTCGATCACCATCAGCGAGGCCTTGGGCACGTCCACGCCGACTTCGATCACGGTGGTGGCCACCAGCAGCTGGATGCGGCCCGCGCCGAATGCCGCCATCACCGCCGCCTTCTCCGCCGCCGGCAGACGGCCGTGCACCAACCCCACCCTCAGGCCCTTCAACTCCGCGCTCAAGGCCGCGTAGGTGTCGATCGCGGCCTGCAGGTCGCCTTCCTTTGATTCTTCGATCACCGGGCAAACCCAGTAGGCCTGCTGGCCGCCGCCGCAGGCCGCGCGGATCCGCGCCAGCACTTCGCCGCGGCGTGCCTCCGACACGAGTTTCGTCGCCACCGGCCTGCGGCCCGGCGGCATCTCGTCGATCACCGATACATCCAGGTCGGCGTAGTAGCTCATGGACAGCGTGCGCGGGATCGGCGTCGCGCTCATCATCAATTGGTGAGGGGCGGTCCTCGCCTGCGCCGACCGGGTTTCACCCTTCCCCCTCAGAGCGAGGCGCTGCCTGACGCCGAAGCGATGCTGCTCGTCGACGACCGCCAGCGCCAGGCGCGCGAACACCGAGGCGTCCTGGAACAGCGCGTGGGTGCCGACGCCGATCTGCGCCTCGCCGCTTGCCAGCGCCGCCAGCGCGGCCTTCTTCCCGGCCTTCGTCAATCCGCCGTGCAGCCAGGCGATGCGCACGCCGAGCGGGGCGAGCCAATCGGAGAACTTGCGGTAGTGCTGCTCGGCGAGAATCTCGGTGGGCGCCATCACCGCCGCCTGGCGCCCGGCGTCCACCGCGGCGAGGCAGGCGATCGCGGCGACGATGGTCTTGCCGCTGCCGACGTCGCCCTGCAGCAGGCGCTGCATCGGATGCGGCAGCGCCAGGTCCTTCAGGATTTCCGCCATGACGCGGCGCTGCGCGCGGGTGAGTCGGAAGGGCAGCTTCGCCAGGAAGCGCTTCAGCAGCGCCCCGTTCGCCGGCAAGGCCGGCGCGTCGCGCCCGCGGCGCGCCCGGTACGCCATGCGCATGGACAGCTGCTGCGCCAGCAGCTCGTCGAACTTCACCCGGCGCCAGGCCGGGTGCGTGCGTTCCATCAGGGCCGCGGTGTCGGCCTCCGGCGGTGGCTGGTGCAGGAGGCGAACGCTCTGGGCGATGCCCTGCAGCGCATGCCGGCGCAGGAGCTCGGGCGGCAGCGTTTCCTCGAGCGGCGCCAGCTCCAGCGCGTCCAGCACCATCGCGCGCAACTGCGCCTGGGAAAGTCCCTTCGTCGAGGGATACACCGGGGTCAGCGCATCCGGCAGCGGCTCGCCCTCCCGCACCAGCCGGTAGCGGGGATGGATCATCTCGACGCCGAAGAAGCCGCGCCGTACGTCGCCGTAGGCGCGCACCAGCAGCCCCTCGTCCGCCGCGCGTTGAAACGCCTTCAACTGGCTGCCGTAGAAATTCAGGAACCGCAGCACGAGGCCCTCGGCGCGCACCACCAACTGGCGCCGCGGACGGTAGGCAACTTCGGGCTTGAGCACGCGCGCCTCGACCAGCACCGGGCGATCCTGCGGCGCGGCTTCCGGCGCGAACACCGCGGTCTCGTCCTCGTAGCGCAGCGGCAGGTGGAACGCGAGCTCGGCGCGAGAGCGGATGCCGAGCCTGGCGAGCTTGCCTTCGATTCCGCTTGCCGGGCCGGGCTTCTTCCCCGCCACTGGCGCGCCTCTAGGCGAGGTGCAGGATGCAGTCGATCTCGACCAGGGCGCCGCGCGGCAGGCTGGCGACGCCGACCGCCGCACGAGCCGGAAACGGCTCCCGGACGTGCCGCGCCATGCTCTCGTTCACCTTCGCGAAATGCGCCAGGTCGGTGAGGTAGACCGTCATGCGCACCGCGTGCTCCAGGCCGGAACCGGCGGCGGCGGCGACCGCGGCGAGGTTCAGGAACACGCGCTCGATCTGCGCCTCGATCCCCTCCACCAGCTGCCCGGTGGCGGGATCCAGGCCGATCTGGCCCGACAGGTAGACGGTGTCCCCGGCGCGAACAGCCTGCGAATAGGCACCGATCGCCGCGGGCGCCGCTTTCGTGTGCACGGTGGTTTTCACGCCTAGAATCTTAGCTGAAATGGCCATCCCCCCCGTGACCAGCCCGGCCATCGCGAACCTGGAGAAGCTGCTCGGCACGCCGCGCGACGGCGCGCTGCTGCGCTACTCGCTCGGCAACGAGTGGCTGAAGTCGGGCGACCCCGCCGCCGCGGTAGCGCAGCTGCGCGAAGCAGTGGCGCGGGATCCAGGCTATTCGGCGGCCTGGAAGCTGCTCGGCCGCGCGCTTGCGGACTCGGGCGACGAAGCGCAGGCCCTCGAGGCCTGGCGCCAGGGCATCGCGGCCGCGCAGGCGAAGGGCGACAAGCAGGCGGAGAAGGAGATGACCGTGTTCGCGCGCCGCATCGAAAGGAAACTCTCGCCGTGAAGGAACGCCGCAAGCCCCAACAGGCACTCAACGTGCTCGGCCAACCGCTACAGCCCTGCAGTCTGGACCCTCTGACCGGCTTCTACCGCGACGGCTGCTGCAATACGGGCTACGACGATACCGGCATCCATACCGTCTGCGTGCGCGTCAGCCGCGAGTTCCTCGCCTACTCCAAGGCGCGCGGCAACGACCTCAGCACGCCGGCGCCCGAATTCGGCTTCCGCGGACTGAAGCCCGGCGACCAGTGGTGCCTGTGCGCTGGGCGCTGGCGCGAGGCGCTGGATGCGGGCATGGCGCCGCCGGTGGTGCTGGCGGCAACGCATGAGGAGACCCTAGCGATCCTCCCGCTGGCGGCACTCAAGAAGCATGCATTGAGTCCGAATTGACGAGACTCAAACTGCTTCGATAACCCGGCATGACGCGTTCCGGAACTCGCGAACGGACCGGCTCGAAGACCGCGAGACTTTCCTCTACGAAGAAGAAGAACAGATCCAACTCCAGCAGTTCAGGCGAGACCTTCCTGTCGGAGGCGCTGAGCTCCCTGCAACGGATGCGCAGCGCGCCGGCGATCTTCCGCAAATCCGAGACGCTCGATACCGCGAAAGGCCGCTGCAGATGATCGAAAGGCACCCAACCAGCGTCAGTCCTCTGCAGGCAGCGTACGCGCTCGCTCGACCAACTCTCGAGGTACGCTTCGACAGCGGCTACAACCGCGGCTCTCCCCGATGCAACCGCCATGAGCCTGACAAAACGATCCATGGTTGACAGAGCATCGAGAGTGTCGTCGGTGGTTGTCATGGTTGCCTCGCTTTCTATGTCGTCAACTCCCGCGGACTCTATTGGACTCCTGAAACGCGATGCGTTGTGCAAATGTCTGTCAGACGTTTCGAGTCTCGGATCGGATGGATGGTGCGGACGCAGTCTGTGATGTCGGAATCGCTGCGCTGCATGCTTGGCGAGCGAGAACCTGCAATTCGCCTCTGCCGTCCACTGTATGACATCGGGGCCCCGCGGTTCGATTTGTCGCCACTCTGCGAATGCTCTCTTACTTGAAACGGTCGGCGGCCGGAAGCCAATCAACTAAGTCAGCGCCGCTGCCTTCGGTACTCAAGTTGCGCCGCCAAGCCGACCTCAGTGGAAGCATTGCGGACGGACAGCAATCTAGAGGTCAGGAGGAAGTAACCCGGGACTACCAGAACTCCCAGCGGCCGGTCTGCAGCACCCAGAGGCCGAGTGCGCCGTTCGTGACCGCATGCGCGGTGATGGGTACCCAGAGATTCCCGGAGCGCATGTACAGCCAGTTGTACGCCGCTCCCGCAAGGGCGCCAGCAAACCAGCGGTCGTGCTCGAGGGCGAAGAGCACCGTGGTGATGACGAACGCCAGCCAGCCCACCTCGCGCGGCGCGACCGACTGGAAATCGTGCCGCACGATCCAGCGCAGCACCAGGGAACGCCAGAACAACTCTTCCATCACCGGCACGACCAGGGCGAGGCCCGCCAAGCGAGCCAGCGCCTGAACCCAATCGATGCCGCCGTCCGCCTGGAGCGGCATGAAACCCGCCGATCGCGACCGCACCGCCCAGTCCTGGTCAATGGCGACCCAGACGACGAACACCGCGATGCCGACGACCACCCCCAGCACCCAGTCCGAAGGTCGCGCAGATGTTGGCCGCCGGAGTTCGGCGTAACCGCGCCAGAACCACAGCAGGACCAGTCCAACGATGACGCCGCGTGCCAACACCAGCCAATTGGAGGGGAGTTTAAGACCCAGAACGATCAACGGCTCCGGCAGCACGGAGCCCAGCACAAGGAAGGCAACGAACAGAAGGAACGGCGCCGCTCGCGCGATGACCGGGTCATCGCGCCAAGCATTCATCTCAG
>JALHLN010000217.1 GCA_022844545.1 Burkholderiales bacterium
GGTCCCTGCATCGGCTTGAATTCAACCAGGAGATCGACGTCGCTATCCGGCCGCATCTCGCCTCTGGCGGCGGAGCCGAACAGGGACATCTTCTTCACCTTGTACCGCCTGCAGATCGCCGCCAGCTCCTTGCGCGGAACCTCGATCGGTCCGCGTTCGGCCTCGACCGCGTAGCCCGCCAGCGGGCTATGCAATGTGGGGGGTGCACCGGCAGTCTTGTCGAGGAGACTGGAGAGTTCGTGATAGACGGGCGAGTCCGGGTTGGCGCTGTAGAGCACCTGGTTCCCGGATGTCGAGCGCCGCAGCAGGCCCGCTTCGGCAAGTTGCCTGAGCTCACGGTGCAGCGAACCCGCGGACACGCCGGTCAGCCGGGCGATCCGCCGAACATGGAAGCCCTCTCCCGGGCGCAGCAGCAGGAGCGACAGAACACGATGCCGATGAGTGCCGAAAAGCAGGCTGGCGACCGCGGATCGGTCTCTGGCGTCCCTGGCAGTTTCCGTAGCCATATTGGCTACGATCGTACCACTTTCGGCTACGATCTGCCTGTCCAGCCTACGAACCCAGCCGGTCCGGCCTGAACCCCACGTCGCACACCCGTCCGCGCTGCGCCCGCTTGCCTTCGTACTCCTTCAGCGCCTTGCCCTCGATGGTCTCAACCGAGCGGTTCTTGCGCTTGATGCCCGACACCGCAAGGCTCTTGCCGTCGAAGGCCGCGGCGGCCGCGAGCGTCACCTTGTCCGGCAGCGCGATCAGCTGCACGCCGACCCCGCCATTGGGCCGCGCCGGCACCTCGTCCATCGGGAAGACGAGCAGGCGCGCGTCCGAAGACAGCGCGGCGATGGCCTTGCCGCCCGCGGCAAGCGCCGGCGCGAGCGCCCTGGCACCCTCGGGCACGGTCATGAAGTCCTTGCCCTGGCGCGTCTTGCTCGCCAGGTCGCCCAGCTTGCACAGGAAGCCGTTGCCCGCGGTGTTGGCCATGAGCAGCGGCGTGGACGGGTCGCCCAGGCCCACCCAGACGATGTCGTCCGAACCGGAGTTGACGAGGGTGTTCATGGGCGCGCCGTCGCCGCGCCCCGAGGGCAGCGCGGCGGCGTCCACGCTGAAGGCCTTGCCGCCCGAGGCCAGCACCGTCAGCGTGTCGGTGGTCTTGCACTCCAGCTCCAGGTAGCGGCCGTCGCCGTCCTTGAAGCTGACCGCGTCCATGTCCACGCCGTGGCCGGTGCGCGCCCGCACCCAGCCTTTCTTTGACAGGATGACGGTGAGCGGCTCCTCCAGCACGGTGCGCTCGATGGCGGCGCGCTCCTCGGGCTTGATCAGGGTGCGGCGCTCGTCGCCAAAGGCCTTGGCGTCGGCTTCCAGTTCCCTGACGACGAGCTTCTTCAGTTCCTTCTCGTCGCCCAGGATGTCCTTCAGGCCCTTCCTCTCGGCTTCCAGCGCCTTCCTTTCGTCGTTCAGCTTCACGCCGTCCAGCTTGGTCAGCTGGCCCAAGCGGATGTTGACGATGTCCTCGGCCTGGCGCTCGGTGAACTTCCACTTCGCCTGCATCTGCGCCTTGGCCTCGGCCTGGTCATCGGCCGCCCGGATCAGCTTGATGATCTCGTCGATGCGCACGAAGGCGAGCAGGCGCCCGAGCACGATGTGCAGGCGGTCCTCGCACTTCTTCAGCCGGTGCCCGGTGCGCCGCCGCACCGTGGTGACGCGGAACTCGCCCCACTCGCGCAGGATGTCCAGGATGCCCTTGGTCTCGGGCAGGCCATCGAGGCCGATCCAGGTCATGTTCACCGGGTAGCGCACCTCGAGCGAGGTGTGCACCAGCAGCGCCTTCATCATCTCGTTCGCGTCCTGGCGCGAACTGCGCGGCTCGATGACAAGACGTAACTTGGCCTTGCGGTCGGATTCGTCGCGCACCGTCTCGACCATGTCCAGCATGAACTGCTTCAGGCGCTTTTGCTCCTGGCTCACCTCCTTCTTGCCGGCGGCCGCCTTCGGGTTCACCAGCGCCTCGATCTCCTCCAGCACCTGGCGGCAGGACACGCCGTGCGGAAGTTCGTTGATGACGATGCGCCACTGGCCGCGGGCGAGCGGCTCGATCGACCAGCGCGCGCGCAGGGCGATCGACCCCCGGCCGGTCTCGTAGGCGGCGCGCAGTTCCTCCGCGGGCGAGATGATCTGGCCGCCGCCGGGGAAATCCGGCCCGGGCAGCTTCTCCAGCACGTCATCGAGCTTCGCCTTGGAATTGCGGATCACCAGCGCCGCGGCGGCGGCGACTTCGTTCAGGTTGTGCGACGGGATGCGGGTCGAGAACCCGACCGGGATGCCGAAGGAGCCGTTCAAGAGGCCGAAGGGCACGCGCGCCGGCAGCAGCACCGGCTCGTCGAACTTGCCGTCGTAGTTCTTCTGGAAGTCGACCGTGCCCTCGGCGATCTCCGACAGCATCAGCTCGGCGATGCGCGAGAGCTTCGCCTCGGTGTAGCGGTAGGCTGCGGCGCCGTCGCCATCGCGGCTGCCGAAATTGCCCTGGCCGTCGATGAGCGGGTAGCGCATGGAGAAGGGCTGCGCCAGGTGCACCATCGCCTCGTAGGTCGAGGAATCCCCGTGCGGGTGGTACTTGCCCAGCACTTCGCCGACATAGCGCGCGCATTTTGCAAACCCTTGCGCGCCGGTGTCGCCCATGGCGTACAGGATCCGCCGCTGCACCGGCTTGAGGCCGTCGGCGATCTCGGGCAGGGCCCGCGACTTGACCGTCGAGACCGCGTATCCGAGGTAGGCCTTGGAGGCGTGGTTCTCTATCGGCGAGGCATCGTCGCCGTTCTCCGCCGTGAACAGATCCCCGGTTCTATCGTCCATACGCTTTTCTCCGATCGCCTGAGTCGCGCCTTCTGCGACTCAGGCGAAACTGGGCCTCAATCCCGCCGGCTCACCCGAACAGGTCCAGCTGCTTGTCCGCCATCGCCACCGCGGCCTCGACCGCCTTGCGCGCCTTGGCGAGGTCGTTCGCGCCGCCGCCGCGGCCGGCGGCTTCCCAGGTGTAGCGGCCATCCCCGACCACGGTCACCCTGCCGAGCTTCTTCTTCCCGAGCCACAGCACATGGCCCTTGTACGCCCGCTCCCAGACTGCCTTGGCCGCCTTCGCCCTCCTAGCCATGGTCACCCCACCAGCAAAAAACAGGGACAGTCCACGATATTCCGCAGAGCGAAAAAACGTGGTCTGTCCCTGTTTTACTTGTTCTAGACATCGGCCTCGACGGTTTTCCAGTGCTCGCGCATCCAGTTGCGCCGGCCCTCGGCTTCGCCCGAGTCCATCAGCAGCTCGAAGGCGGTGCGGACCTTCGCGATCTGCCGCGAATCCAGCTGCATGCGCACCAGGCGCCGGGTGTCCGGGTTCATGGTGGTCTCCCACAACTGCTCCGGGCTCATCTCGCCCAGGCCCTTGAAGCGCGAGATCTCCCAGCTGCCCTCCTTCACCTTCTCCTTCTTCAGCTGCGACAGCGCCTCTTCCAGCTCGTCCTCGTCGAGGCAGTACACGCGGCGCGCCGGCTTGCCCTTGCCCTGCGAGGGCACCTCGACCTTGAACAGGGGCGGTTGCGCGACGTAGACGTGGCCCGTCTCCACCAGCCTGGGCGCGTGCATGAAGAAGAAGGTGAGCAGCAGCGCCTGGATGTGGCCGCCGTCGACGTCGGCATCCGTCATGATGATGATCTTGCCGTAACGCAGGCCGCTCAGGTCGGGGGTGTCCGCCGCGCCATGCGGGTCGACGCCGATGGCGGTGGCGATGGCCTGCAGTTCCTTGTTGGCGAGCACCGTGCGCGCGTCCTTGGACATGGTGTTGAGCACCTTGCCCCGCAGCGGCAGCACCGCCTGGTTTTCCTTGTTGCGCGCCTCCTTGGCCGAGCCCCCCGCGGAGTCGCCCTCGACCATGAACAGTTCATTGCGCGAGGTGTCGTCCGAGGCGCAGTCGACGAGCTTGCCGGGCAGCGTCGCCACGCCCGAGGACTTCTTGCGCTCGAACTTCTTGCCGCGCGCGAGGCGCGCCATGGCCTGCTCGATGGCCAGCTCGACGATCTTCTTGCCTTCCTCGGGGTGCTGGTTGAGCCACAGCTCGAAGGGGTCGCGCACGCACAGCTCCAGCAGCTTGCTCGCGTGCCGCGTGGTGAGCTTCTCCTTGGTCTGGCCGTGGAACTGGGTGCGCACGATCCGCGCCGACAGGGTGAAGCAGGCGCGCTGCCAGAGATCATCCGCGATCAGCTTCACGCCCTTGGGCGCGAGCGACCGCGTCTCCATGAACGCGGCCAGGGCGTCGAAGATGCCGTTGCGGAAGCCCGCCTCGTGCGTGCCCCCGGAGCGCGTCGGGATCAGGTTGACGTGGCTGTCGGCGAACACCTCGCCCTCGGCCACCCAGCCCACCGCCCAGGCGGCGCCCTCGCCCGCCTCGATCTCGGCTCTCTCTGCAGCCGACTTCTCGTCGAAGTGCTTTTCTCCTGCAAAGATCGGGGCCACCAGCTCGCGGCCCTCCAGCCGGCGCTCGAAGTACTGCGCCATGCCGCGCTCGAACGTCCAGCTCTGCTCGGGTCTCCCCTCCACGCGCAGCACGGTGGTCAGGCCGGGCAGCAGGTAGGCCTTGGAGCGCACCAGGTGCTCGAGTTCCGCGAGCGGGATGTTGGGCGAGTCGAAGTACTTCGGGTCCGGCCAGATGCGCACCACGGTGCCGCTGCGCTTTTCCTTGATGCGTTCGCTTTTCAGCTTCTGCTTCAGCTCGCCGCCCTCGAAGGCGATGGTGTGCTTCTGGCCGTCGCGGTAGACGGTGACCTCGCAGCGCCTCGAGAGCGCGTTGGACACCGCCACGCCCACGCCGTGCAGGCCGCCGGAGATGTGGTACACGCCGTCGCCCGCCTTGGAGAACTTGCCCCCGGCGTGCAGCATGGTGAAGGCGACCTCCACCGCGGGCTTCTTCTCCTCGCGGTGCAGGTCCACCGGCACGCCGCGGCCCTCGTCCTCGACCTCGGCCGAGCCGTCCTTGTACAGGCTCACGGTGATGCGGCGGCCGAATCCGGCAAGGGCCTCGTCCACCGCGTTGTCGATCGCTTCCTGGAGGATGTGCAGGGGATGGATGGTGTGGGTGTACATCCCCGGCATGCGCCGCACCGGCTCCAGGCCCTTGAGGGCCTGGATCGCGGAGGCGTCGTAGGCCTGCTGCTTTGCCATGAATCTAGTGGTCCTTTACCGCCGAAACACTAGG
>JALHLN010000218.1:0-1960 GCA_022844545.1 Burkholderiales bacterium
CGCGCCACGCCGTTGATGAGCAGCGCGATCAGGATCGCGGGGAAGGACAGCTGCACGTCCGCGACGCGCATGATGACCGCGTCCACGCTGCCGCCGAAGTAGCCCGCCGCGAGGCCCAGCGCCACGCCCAGCGTCATGGCGAACACCACCGCGGCGAGGCCGACCGCCAGCGAGATGCGCGCGCCGTACATGATGGTGGAGAGCACGTCGCGTCCCTGGTCGTCGGTGCCCAGCAGGTGCGCGGCGCGGCCCTCCGCGGTCCAGCCCGGGGGCAGGAAGGCGGTGTCCAGGCTGAGCGAGGCGGCATCGAAGGGATTGGTCGGCGCCAGCCACGGCGCGAGCACCGCGCCGGCGACGCAGATCAGCGTCGTCACCGCGGCGGCGATGGTGACCGGCGAGCGGCGGAAGCTGTACGCGAGGTCGTGGTCCCAGAAGCGGGCGAGGGCGGCGCGCATGTGGTCAGGCGCTCACTTGAGCGGCAGCGCTTCCTCGACCAGCGCGGCGAGGTAGCCCGCGCCCAGCGGGATCACCTCGTCGTTGAAGTCGTAGCCGGAGTTGTGCAGGAAGCAGCTGGTGGGGCTGCCGCCCTGGCCGAGGAACACGTAGGCCCCGGGCCGCGCCTGCAGCATGTAGGAGAAATCCTCGCCGCCCATGGTGGGCTCGGCGTCGGTGAACACGTTGCCCTTGCCGAAGACGCGCTCGCCCACCTTTGCGGCGAAGGCGGCCTCGCGCTCGGTGTTGATGGTAGCCGGGTAGCCGCGGTGGTAGGCGATGTCGGCGCCGCCGCCCATGGCCGCGGCGATGCCGGACACGATCTCGCGGATGCGCTTCTCCGCCAGGTCGCGCGTCTCCGGGCGGAACGTGCGCACGGTGCCGATCAACTTCACGAAGTCGGGGATGACGTTGAACACGCCGGTCTGGCTGGTCTCCATGGAGCACACCGAGACCACGATGGAATCGAGCGGGCTGGCGTTGCGGCTGGCGATGGTCTGCAGCGCGGCGATGACCTGCGCGGTGATCACCACCGGGTCCACCGTGAGGTGCGGCATGGCGCCGTGGCCGCCCTTGCCGCGCACCGTGACCCGGATCTCGTCGGTCGCGGCCATCATCGGGCCGGGCCGCACCGCGATCTGGCCCGGGGGCAGGCTGGGCCAGTTGTGGATGGCGTAGACCTCGTTGGCCGGGAAGCGCTCGAACAGGCCCTCTTCCACCATGACCCTGCCGCCGCCGCCGCCTTCCTCCGCGGGCTGGAAGATGAGGTAGGCGGTGCCGTCGAAGCTGCGCGTCTCCGCGAGGTAGCGCGCCGCGCCCAGCAGCATCGTGGTATGGCCGTCGTGGCCGCAGGCATGCATGCGGCCGGCGTGCGTGGACTTGTGCGGCACGGCGCCGGTCTCGTGCATCGGCAGGCAGTCCATGTCGGCGCGCAGGCCGATGGCGCGGCCGCTGGCGGATTTCGAACCCCTGACCACGCCCACCACGCCGGTCTTCGCCAGGCCGCGGTGCACTTCGATTCCCCAGGCGGCGAGCTTCGCGGCGACGATGTCGGAGGTGCGCGTTTCCTGGAAGGCGAGTTCCGGGTGGGCGTGGATGTCGCGGCGGATGGCCGTCAGTTCGGCGTGGAAGTCGCGCACGCGGGCCACGGAGGCGACGGGCGCGACGGACTGGATCGGGGCGTTCATGGCGGGGGCCTCCTCGGGGCGCAGGGTCAGTGGCCCGCCACCGCGCGGTCGATCCGCAGGCGCGGATCCACGGCGTAGTAGAGCAGGTCGACGGCGAGATTGATGACGACGAAGAAGAGCGCGATCAGGCACAGGTAGGCGGCCATCACCGGCACGTCGGCGAAGGTCACCGCCTGGATGAAGAGCAGCCCCATGCCGGGCCACTGGAACACGGTTTCGGTGATGATGGCGAAGGCGATGATGGCGCCCAGCTGCAGGCCGGTGATGGTGATCACGGGCAC
>JALHLN010000218.1:2060-5209 GCA_022844545.1 Burkholderiales bacterium
GGCCGCCACGGGCTGCCCTGGCAGGGCACGCGCGATCCGTACCGCATCTGGCTTGCCGAGGTAATGCTGCAGCAGACGCAGGTCGAGGCAGCGATCCCCTATTACCTGAGGTTCCTCAAGCGCTTCCCGGACGCGGCGGCCCTGGCCGCGGCGCCGCAGGGCGAGGTGCTCCGCCTGTGGAGCGGCCTGGGCTACTACGCCCGGGCGCGCAACCTGCACGCCGCGGCGCGCGTCGTGGCGGGTGTACTGGGCGGGCGCTTCCCGGACACCGCGGAGGGGCTGGAGAAGCTGCCCGGCGTGGGCCGCTCCACCGCGGCGGCGGTGGCTGCCTTCGCCTTCGGCCGCCGCGCCGCGATCCTCGATGGCAACGTCAAGCGCGTGCTGGCGCGGCAGTTCGGCGTCGAGGGCAAGGCCGAACAGTGGGTGCTCGCCGGGAAGCTGCTGCCCGCGCGGGACATCGAGGCTTACACCCAGGGGTTGATGGACCTCGGCGCGACGCTGTGCCGGCGCTCGAACCCGGCGTGCGGTCGCTGCCCGGTGGCCGCGACCTGCGTCGCGTTGCGCGAGGATCGAATCGCCGAGCTGCCCGCGCCGAAGAAGCGAAAGCCGGTGCCGACGCGGACCGCGACCTGGCTGGTGCTGCTGCACCAGGGGCAGGTACTGCTGGAGAGGCGGCCGCCGTCCGGCATATGGGGCGGGCTGTGGGCGTTTCCGGAGCCCGGCGACGGTGGCGTGAAACAGCACTGCAAGTCGGCGTTGGGTTGCGACATTGCGCCGCCGCGCAAGCTGGACGTCGTCGAGCATGGCTTCACGCATTTCCGGCTGCAGGCGCAGCCGCTGCGCTGCGTCGTGAGGAAGGCGCTGCCGCGCGCCGAGGAAGGCGGCAGGATCTGGCTCGACCTGGAGGAAGCGGCGCGCGCGGCGGTGCCGGCGCCGGTCAGGGCGTTGCTGGAGCGCCTCGCCCGGGGAGCGGACCCGCGGTAGCCCTGAAAATGTTACCGATCGTGCACATTCAGCCGCCCCGCGCGGCGCCCGGCTGCGCCAGCAGCCGCTGCAGGATGTCCAGGCGCTGCAGCGGGTCGTCCAGTTCCATCAGCTTCTGGCGCATCGCCGCGGGCAGCGGCAGCACCTCGGCCAGGCGCGCGCCCACCCAGGCGCTGGAATCCATGCGGAAGGGCGGCGCGAACAGCCGCTCGCCATGCTCGGCGACGATGCGCTCCAGCAGCCGCACGCAGGCGCCGTGCCGTTCCGCGACCGGCGCGTCCGCGGCTTCGGGCAGCAGCTCGATCTCGCCGACGACGAGGCCGTCGGGCCGTACCGTTTCCGCGACCACGCGAAAGCGCTCGCCGCCCTGCGCCACGACCTGCAGCAATCCCAGCTGCTGCATGTCCCATTGCGTGATGCGCGCGAGGCACCCGACCGGCTCGTGCGTCGCGGGCGTGCCCACCTCGGAGCCCTCGCGGATGAGGCACACGCCGAAGGGCGATTCATCCCGCAGGCAGGCCTTGGCCATCTCCAGATAGCGCTGCTCGAACAGGCGCAGCGGCAGCAGGCCGCCGGGGAACAGCACCGTGCCCAGCGGGAAGAGGGGGACGTCCTTCAATCGCCGTCCGTCGCGGCCCTGACGTTCGCCAGCCCGCGGTGGCGCACCAGCACGCGCCAGTCGGCGCGAAAGGATGCCGCGAGGCGCTCGGCGAGGTACACCGAGCGGTGGCGGCCGCCGGTGCAGCCCACCGCCACGGTGAGGTAGCTGCGGTTGTCCCGCGCCACCTCGGGCAGCCAGCGACCGAGGAAGGCGCGCAGGTCCTCCAGGAAGCGCTGCACGGTCTCCTGCGCATCGAGGTACGCGATCACCGGCGCGTCCAGGCCGGTGAGCGGGCGCAGCTCGGCGACGTAGTGCGGGTTGGGCAGCATGCGCGCGTCCACCACCCAGTCGGCGTCGAGCGGGATGCCGTCGCGGAAGGCGAAGGACTGGAAGGTGAGGACCAGCGCGCCGGCGCCCAGGCCGAGCTGGTCCTTGATCCAGTTGCGCAGCGCCCTGGGCTGCAGGTTGCTGGTATCGATCCGGTGGCCGAGTTCGGACAGGTCGGCGAGCAGCGCGCGCTCGCCTTCGATCGCCTCTGAGAGGGTCAGGTTGGCGCCGGCGAGGGGATGGCGGCGGCGCGTCTCGGAGAAGCGCCGCAGCAGGACGGGGGAGGTCGCCTCCAGGAACAGCACCCGGCAGGCGACGCCGCGCGTCTTCAGCGTCGCGATGCTGCCGGGGAGCGAAGCGAGCGCCGCGCTGCGCGCGTCCACGCTGACCGCGAGGCGCTCGTGGCCCGCCTCGCCCAGCAGGCGCACTACCTCGAGCAGCAGCGTCGCCGGCAGGTTGTCGACGCAGTAGTAGCCGCTGTCCTCGAGGACGCCGAGCGCGATGCTCTTGCCCGCTCCGGACAACCCGCTGACGAGGGCAAGCTGCAGCTGCTACTCCCCGGCGTCCATGGCGCGCTTCTGCCGTGCCAGGAAATCCGCCGCCGAGTCGATGCCGCGCAGCTGCAGGATGTAGCTGCGCACCGCCGCCTCCAGCAGCACCGCAAGGTTGCGCCCGGCCACCACGGGAATCACCACCTTGCGCACCGTGACCCCGAGAATCTCCTCCGACAGGGCCGACAGCGGCAGGCGCTCCGCGGTCCCGGCGGCCGCGCCCTTGGCCGGCTTCTCCAGGTGCGCGATCAGCTTCAGCTTCATTTTCGGCCGCACCGCCGTCTCGCCGTAGATGGCGCGGATGTCGATCAGTCCCAGCCCGCGCACCTCGATGAAGTCCTTCAGCAGCGGCGGGCAGCGGCCCTCCAACGTGGTCGAGGCGATGCGCGAGATCTCGACCACGTCGTCGGCGACGAGGCCGTGGCCGCGGCTGATGAGTTCAAGGCCCAGCTCGCTTTTTCCCACGCCGGAGTCGCCGGTGATCAGCACGCCCACGCCCAGCACGTCCATGAGCACGCCGTGGCGCTCGACCATGTCGGCGAACTTCTTGGCGAGGTAGCGCGACAGCTTCTCGATCACGCGCGCCGCGGAGGCGCTGGAGGCGAGCACCGGCGTGCGCGCCTGCTCCGCGGCCTGCAGCAGCTCCGGGAACGGCTGCAGGCCGTCGGCGAACACCACCAGCGCCG
>JALHLN010000219.1 GCA_022844545.1 Burkholderiales bacterium
CTAGGAGCTTGTCCACCACCTGAGCCGTCGGCGTCACGCTGTCGATCTGGCCCACGCCCTGGCCCGCGCTCCAGATGTCGCGCCAGACCTTCTTCTCGGCGCCGCCGGCGGTGCCGAAGTTCATCTTGCTCGGATCCGACTTGGGCAGGTTGAGCGGATCGAAGCCGGCGGCGACCACACTGTGCTTCAGGTAGTTGCCGTGCACGCCGGAGAAGAGATCGGTGTAGACGATGTCCGAGGCGGAGGCGCGCAGGATTTCCTCCTTGTAGCGCTCGGGCACGCTCGCCTCCGGCGTGGCGAGGAAGCGCGTGCCGATGTAGGCGAGATCCGCGCCCGCTGCCTGCGCCGCGAGGATGGCGTCGCCGGTGGTGATCGCCCCCGAGAGCACGATGGGGCCGTCGAAGAAGCGGCGCACCTCGCCGATGAGCGCGAACGGCGACAGCGTCCCGGCGTGGCCGCCGGCGCCGGCACAGACCAGGATCAGGCCGTCCACGCCCGCCTCCAGCGCCTTCTCGGCGTGGCGCACGCTGATGACGTCGTGCAGAACGATGCCGCCGTAGGCGTGGATCTTCGGGATCACGTCGTTGGGCGCGCGCAGGCTGGTGATGGTGATCGGCACCTTGTGGCGGATGCAGACTTCGATGTCGTGCTCGAGGCGGTCGTTCGATTTGTGGCAGATCTGGTTCACCGCGAAAGGCGCGGCGCCCGGATGTGCCGCCAACGCCTGCTCAATTTCAGTGAGCCACTGATCGAGCGCTTCCTTCGGGCGCGCGTTCAGCGCGGGAAACGAACCCACCACGCCCGCCTTGCACTGCTCGATCACCAGCTTCGGGTTGCCGGCGATGAACATGGGCGCGCAGATCACGGGCAGGCGCAGGTGCTGCAGGACGGGCGGCAGGGACATGAAATCCTTGGGTGGAACGATGAGGGTCGTCGGTTTTCGCGCAGCGTATCATGGCGCGCTCTTGAACAACTTCACCATCTTCGCCGCCTGCGTCCTCATCTGGGGCACGACCTGGCTCGCGATCACCTTCCAGCTGGGAACCGTGGCGCCCGAGGTCAGCGTCAGCCACCGCTTCCTGCTCGCGGCGCTGGTCATCGCCGCCTGGTGCCGCCTGCGCGGGCTGTCGCTGCGCTTCTCCGCCCCGGATCACCTCGCCCTCGCCTTCATGGGCGTGGCCATGTACGGCATCAGCTACGTCTGCGTCTACCACGCCGAGCTGCACGTCGCCTCCGGACTGGTCGCGATCGGCTACTCGGCGAGCCCGCTGCTGTCGACGCTGGGAATGCGCCTGTTCTTCGGCACGCCGATCACGCCGCGCATGGCGCTCGGCTCGGCCTTCGGGATTCTCGGCATCTCGCTGGTCTACTTTCCCGAGTTCAAGGGAATGTCCGCGAGCAGCGACGTGCTGCTGGGCGCGATGTTCACTGCGCTGGCGGTCCTGCTGTCCATGACCGGCGGCCTGATGGCGCACCGCAACCACGCGCGCGGCCTGCACGGCTGGCCGACCATGGCGTGGAGCATGGGCTACGGCGCGCTGGCGGCACTGCTCGTGGCGCTCGCGCTGGGCCGCCCCTACACCATCGACCTGGGTGCGCCCTACCTGCTGTCGCTCGCCTACCTCGCCATCCTGGGCTCGGTGGTGACCTTCGCTGGCTGGCTGACGCTGGTGGGCCGCATCGGCGTCGCCCGCGCCTCCTACGTCGGCGTCATGGCGCCGGTGGTGGCGCTCTTCGTCTCCACCGCCTTCGAGGGCTTCGCCTGGCACTGGCTCACCGCGGCGGGCGTCGCGGTGTCCATTGCGGGGAACGTGCTGGTGCTGGGCGGGAGAAAGTAGGCGCTCAGTCGCGGTAGCCGGCCTCGCGCTGGTGGCGAATCCTCAGAATCCGCACGACCTCTGTCCGGAGGTCGTGACGGTAGAGCGCGAGATAACCGGTCGCGCCGTGGGAAACCACGAGTTCCCGGCGTTGGCGATCGACGCGCCGGCCGATTTCGGGATGGTCTGCCAGCACCTGGACGGCGGACCGGATCCGCGTCAAGGCCTTGCCAGCGGACTCCGGCGCGCGGTCCAGCAGGTGCTCGACGATCCGCTCGAAATCGGCCAGTGCCTCCGGCGAATAGATTACCCGCGCCAACGCACGAGCCTGGGCTTGCGCGCCCGGCGCCCCGCGATCTTTGCTTCCAGGAAGGCATGCACGTCCTCGGCGGCATAACCGAGGCCGCTGCGCATCATGGCTTCGTCGGCCTTAACCCCGTCGCGCAGGAAGGACTGGTAGCGATCCTCGGCCTCGACCTGGCCTGCAAGCGCACGCAGCATGAACGCATGCGGCGACTCGCCGGCGCGCCGGGCGTGGCGCTCGATTTTGGACTTCAATTCGACGGGAATCTTGAGGCTGGTGGCGGAAAGGGTCATGAGACCTCCACAGGTAGTCAGATAATACTACCAAAATACCCGCCGAACTCGGCCCTCAGCCCAGCGCCTCGCCCTTCGCCGCCTTGTCGCGCAGCAGCCTGGGCGGCGCGAAGCGCTCGCCGTATTTCTTCGCCAGCTCGTCGGCGCGTTCCACGAACTTCTTCACCCCGACGTAATTGATGAACTGCAGCGCGCCGCCGGTCCAGGCTGGGAAGCCGATGCCGAAGATGGAGCCGATGTTGCCGTCGTGCACCGTCTCCAGCACCCGCTCCTCCAGGCAGCGCGCGGTCTCGATCGCCTGCCGGTAGAGGATGCGGTCCTTCATTTCCTGCAGGTCGAAGGCCGCGCCGCCGCCGAACGCCTTCGCCAGGCCCGGCCAGAGCTGCTTCTTGCCGTCCTTGGGATAGTCGTAGAAGCCGCCGCCCGCCGCGCGCCCCGGGCGGTTGAGTTCCTTCACCATCTTCACGATCACCTTCTGCCCCGGATGCTCCGGCGGCAGCGGCTTGCCCTCGGCCTTCAGGTCCGCGAGGGTCTGCTCCATCACCGCCATCGACAGCGACAGCGAGGTCTGGTCGATCACCTCCAGCGGCCCCACCGGCATGCCGGCCTGGCGCGCCGCGTTCTCGATCGCCGCCGCGGGAATGCCTTCGGCCAGCATGGCGCAGCCCTCCTGCACGAAGGTGCCGAAGGTGCGGCTGGTATAGAAGCCGCGCGAGTCGTTGACCACGATGGGCGTCTTGCCGATCTGCAGCACGTAGTCGTAGCTCTTCGCCAGCGTCTCGGGGGAGGTCCTGGATCCCACGATGATCTCCACCAGCTCCATGCGGTCCACCGGCGAGAAGAAATGCAGGCCGATGAAGTTCTCGGGTTTGGCGGCCGCCGCCGCCAAACCCGAGATCGGAAGAGTGGACGTGTTGGACGCGAAAACGCCTCCAGCCGCCAGGTGCGGTTCAGCTTCCCGGGTCACCTGCGCCTTGAGGTCGCGCTTTTCGAACACCGCCTCGATGATGAGGTCGCAACCCTGCAGGTCCCGGTAATCCGCCGTGGCCTTGATGAGCGCGAGCGCCTTGTCCGCCGGCTTCTTGCGCTTCGCGAGCACCTTCTCGGTGTAGCTGCGCCCTTTCTCGGCCGCCTCGAGGCTGACGTCCTTCAGCACGCAGGCGATGCCGCGGTTGGCGGTGGAAAAAGCGATGCCTCCTCCCATCATGCCGGCGCCGAGGATGCCGACCTTGGTCGCCTTCCACTTCGGCACGCCCTTGGGGCGGGATGCGCCCGACCGGATGGCGGTGCGGTTGAAGAACAGGTTGATCAGGTTCTTCGCCACCGGTCCGACCGCGAGGCGCGCGAGGTAGCGCGACTCGATGCGCAGCGCGGTGTCGAAGTCCACGTACGCGCCCTCCACCATCGCCGCCATGATGGCCTTCGGCGCCGGGTAAAGGCCGCGCGTCTTCTCCACCACCATCGCCGGCGCGACCGACAGCATCTGCGAGATTTTCGGGCTCGAGGGCCCGCCGCCCGGCATGCGGTAGTCAGGGCTGTCCCAGGGTTGCTTCGGGGAAGGATTGGCGGCGATCCACTCACGCGCCATGCGGAAGAGATCATCCTTGCTGGCGGCGAGTCCCTGCACCAGGCCCAGTTGCGCGGCCTCCGCCGGCTTCATCGTCTTGCCTTCAACCAGGTACGGGAATGAAGCCTGCAGGCCCAGCATCCGCACCGTCTTGGTGACCCCGCCCGCGCCGGGCAGCAGGCCCAGCGTCACTTCAGGCAGGCCCAGCTGGATGGACGGATCATCCAGCACGATGCGGCAGTGGGCGCTGAGCGCAATTTCCCAGCCGCCGCCCAGCGCGGTGCCTTCCAGCGCGGCGACCACCGGGATGCCCAGCGTCTCCAGCTGGCGCATCTTCTTCTTCGTGGCCTCGATCCAGTGGAACAGCTTCGGACCGTCTTCCGGGCCGTACTTGAGCACGTCCTTCAGCTCCGCGCCGGCGAAGAAGGTCTTCTTCGCCGAGGCGAGGATCACGCCCTTGATGGAAGCCTTTTCCTTCGCCAGGCGCTCCACGGTCTGGGCGAAGGCGGCGTCCCAGGCCTCGGTCATGGTGTTGACCGGGGCGCCGGGGGCGTCGAAGGTAATGGTGACAATGCCGGATGCGTCCTGCTCCCAGCGGATCGGCGAAGCTGCCTGACTCATCTCAGATGCGCTCCACGATGGTGGCGATGCCCATGCCGCCGCCGACGCACAGCGTCGCCAGGCCATAGCGCAGCTTGCGCCGGTGCAGTTCGTCGATCAGCGTGCCCAGGATCATGGCGCCGGTGGCACCCAGCGGATGGCCCATGGCGATGGCGCCGCCGTTGACGTTCACCTTCTCGGCCGGCACGCCCATCTCCTTCATGAACTTCATCGGCACCACGGCGAAGGCCTCGTTGACCTCGAAGAGATCGATCTGGTCGATGGTGAGGCCCGCCTTGGCGAGCGCCTTCCTTGCCGCCGGCATCGGACCGGTGAGCATGATGGTCGGATCCGCGCCCGAGAGCGCCACCGCAACGATGCGCGCGCGCGGCGCGAGGCCCAGCGCCTTGCCCTTCGCCTCGGTGCCGATCAGCACCGCCGCGGCGCCGTCCACGATGCCCGAGGAATTGCCCGGCGTGTGCACGTGCGTGATGCGCTCCACCTGCGGGTAGCGCTGGATCGCGACCGCGTCGTAGCCCATCTCGCCCATCTTGTCGAAGGAGGTCTTGAGCGCGGCGAGGCCCTC
>JALHLN010000220.1 GCA_022844545.1 Burkholderiales bacterium
CAGGCGGTGGGCATCGCGGACGCGGACCTCTCGGCGGCCGAGGGCCGTCTCGCCGAATGGCTCGAGCTGGGCTGGCACGGCGAGATGGATTATATGGCGCGCCATGGCGCGCTCCGCGCGCGGCCGGCAGAGCTCGCGCCCGGCACGCTGCGCGTGATCACCTGCCGCATGGATTACGCCGCGTCGCTGGAGGACGAATGGCCGGCGCTCGCCGACGGCGCGCGCGCTTATGTCGCGCGCTACGCGCGGGGCCGCGATTACCACAAGGTGCTCCGTTCCAGGCTGCAGAGGCTGTGCGACCGAATCGAGGCCGAGACCGGGCCCTTCGGCCACCGCGTGCTGTGCGATTCCGCGCCGGCGATGGAAGTGGAACTGGCGGCCAAGGCCGGCATCGGCTGGCGCGGCAAGCACACCCTGCTGCTCTCGCGCGAGGCGGGCTCATGGTTCTTCCTGGGCGAGATCTACACCAGTCTGCCGCTGCCGGTCGACCAGCCCAGCAGCGAGCACTGCGGCAGCTGTCGCCAGTGCATCGACGTCTGCCCGACGCAGGCCATCCAGGGCCCCTACCGGCTGGACGCGCGGCGCTGCATTTCCTACCTCACCATCGAGCACAAGAGCGCCATCCCAGAGGAACTGCGGCCACTCATCGGCAACCGCGTCTACGGCTGCGACGACTGCCAGCTGGTGTGCCCTTGGAACAGCTTCGCGCGGCCGAGCGCGGAGCCGGATTTCCAGGTGCGCAACGGCCTCGACCGCGCGACGCTGGTGGAGCTGTTCGCCTGGAGCGAGTCCGAGTTCGACGCGCGCCTGCGCGGCTCGCCCATCCGGCGCATCGGCCACGAGCGCTGGCTGCGCAACCTCGCGGTGGGGCTGGGCAACGCGCCGCGTTCCGACGCGGTCGTCGCGGCCCTGCGCACGCGGATGGACCATCCTTCCGCGCTGGTCAGGGAGCACGTGCAATGGGCATTGGCGCGGCATGAGCGAGTGGCGGCCTGACCGGCTGCTGCCCGGGTTCGAGACCCTCGAGCTCGCGCAGCCGGATGACTACGACGGCCGCGTGGTGGCCACGCTGGTGCGCGCTCCGGCCGGCGACGCGCCCCGGGCGGTGTTGTACGTCCATGGCTTCATCGACTACTTCTTCCAGCGCCACATGGCCGAGCGCTTCGCCGCCGAGGGCCATGCGTTCTACGCACTCGATCTCAGGAAGCACGGCCGCTCGCTGTTGCCGCACCAGCATCCGTGCTACTGCGCCGATGTCTCCGAGTACCACGCCGACATCGACCGCGCGCTGCAGGAAATCGGGCGGCCGGTACTGCTGGCGGGCCATTCCACCGGCGGCCTGGTCTGTTCACTTTACGTGAAGGAGGGCGGACGCAGGAGCCAGGTCGAGGCGCTCTGGCTCAACAGCCCGTTCTTCGACTGGCGCGTGACGGGTTCGCAGCGGCTCCAGCTTCAGCTGGCGCGCTTCCTCGGCGGCTTCTCGCCGTTCCTGAACAATCCGAAGGCGGTGCTGCCGCAGTACGTGAAGAGCCTGCACCAGCAATGGGACGGCGAATGGGATTTCGACCTGACGCTGAAGCCCCTGATGGGGTTCCCGGCCTACTTCGGCTGGGTGCGGGCGATCTTCGCCGCGCAGGCGAAAGTCCATGCCGGGCTTGGGCTGGAGATTCCGGTGCTGTCCATGCACTCGGACGAAGCCGACATCATCCTCGACTGGCGCCACATCGCGCGCTGGTCGCGCACGCTGGGACCGAGGGTGAGCGTGCTTTCCTTCCCGGGCGCGTTCCACGACCTGGTGTTGTCGCGGCGGGAAATCCGGGAGGAGGTGTTCGGGCAGCTGTTCGCCTGGGCGGCGCGGCGCTAGGCGGTCCAGGGCGGCGGCTTTGGTGCCGACGGCGGCAGCGGCCGGTCCGGGAGACGACTCAACCCGGCCAGCGCCGCCCGCACGATCGAATCCCGGTCCACTTCGAAGAAGGCGCGCAGCGCCTTGCGCGTGTCGCTGCGCCCGAAGCCGTCGGTGCCGAGCGCGGTGTACTTTCGGCCCGAGGGCAGGTAAGGCCGGATCAGGTCGGCCACCGCGCGCACGTAGTCGGTGGCGGCGACGATCGGGCCTTCGGTGGCGCCGAGGCAGGCTTCAACCCAGGACGATTTCGCTTCCCCGCGCAGGGTCGAGCGCTCCGCCTCCATCCCGTCCCAGCGCAACTCGGTCCAGCTGGTGACGCTCCAGACGTCCGCCGCGATGCCGTGCTCCGCTTCCAGCACTTCGGCGGCGGCCAGGGACTCGCGCAGGATCGTGCCCGAACCCAGCAGCTGCACCCTCGGTCCGGAACCCTTGCCCTCGCGCAACCGGTACAGTCCCTTCACGATGCCCTGCTCCGCGCCCGCCGGCATCGCCGGGTGCGCGTAGTTCTCGTTCATCGTGGTGAGGTAGTAGAAGACGTCCTCCTGCTCTTCGACCATGCGCCGGATGCCGTCCAGCACGATCACCGCGATCTCGTGCTGGAAGCAGGGGTCGTAGGCCTTGCAGGTGGGAATCGTCGAGGCCACGAGGTGGCTCGAGCCGTCCTGGTGCTGCAGGCCTTCCCCCGAGAGCGTGGTGCGGCCGGCGGTGGCGCCGACCAGGAACCCCCGCGCGCGCGAGTCGGCCGCCGCCCAGGCGAGGTCGCCGACGCGCTGCAGGCCAAACATGGAATAGAAGATGTAGAACGGCAGCATGGCGGTGCCGTGCGCGCTGTAGCTGGTCGCCGCCGCAAGCCACGAGGAGATGGCGCCCGCCTCGGTGATGCCTTCCTCCAGGATCTGGCCGTCCTTCGCTTCCTTGTAGTACAGCAGCTCGTCGCGGTCCTCGGGCTCGTAGAGCTGGCCGACCGACGAATAAATGCCCACCTGCCGGAACAGGTTCTGCATGCCGAAGGTGCGCGCCTCGTCGGCGACGATCGGGACGATGCGCGGGCCCAGTTCCGGCTCGCGCAGCAGTTGCGAGAGCAGTTGCACGAACGCCATGGTGGTGGATTTCTCGCGCGTGCCGGTACCCTCGAGCAGGCCAGTGATCGCCTCCCGCTTCGGCGCGGGCAGGCGCGGCGCCGAAGCCGAGCGTGCCGGCAGGTAGCCGCCCAGCGCCGCGCGCCGCGCGTGCAGGTAGCGCATCTCGGGCGAGTCCGCCGGCGGGCGGAAAAAGCGCAACTGCTCGACGTCCTCGTCCGTCAGGGGCAGCGCGAAGCGGTCGCGGAACGCGCGCAGCGCCTCGTCGTCCAGCTTCTTCTGCTGGTGGGTGCCCATCCTGCCCTGGCCCCAGTGGCCCATGCCGAAGCCCTTCTTGGTCTGGGCGAGGATCACCGTGGGCTGGCCGCGATGGCGCAGGGCGGTGTGGTACGCGGAGAAGACCTTCACCGTGTCGTGCCCGCCGCGGCGCAGCCGGTCGATGTCCTCGTCGGTGAGGTGCGCCACCAGCGCCTGCAGCTCGGGGTACTTGTTGAAGAAGTGCTCGCGATTGAAGCGGCCGTCGGTGGCGGCATAGGTCTGGAAGGCGCCGTCCGGCGTCTCGTGCAGGCGGCGCAGGATCACTTCCTCCGGGTCGCGCGCGAACAGCGGATCCCAGTCCGATCCCCACAGGCACTTGACGACGTTCCAGCCGGCGCCGGCGAACAGGCCTTCCAGCTCCTGCACGATGGAGCCGTTGCCGCGCACCGGGCCGTCCAGGCGCTGCAGGTTGCAGTTGACGACGAAGATCAGGTTGTCCAGGCCCTCGCGCGCCGCCAGCGACAGGCCCGCCAGCGACTCGGGCTCGTCCATCTCGCCGTCGCCGACGAAGCACCACACCTTGCGCGACGCGGTGTCGAGCAGGCTCCGGTCCTGCAGGTAGCGCATGAAGCGCGCCTGGTAGATGGCGGCGATCGGTCCCAGTCCCATGGAGCCGGTCGGGAACTGCCAGAAGTCCGGCATCAGCCACGGATGGCAGTAGGAGGACAGGCCCCGGCCGCCGGTCTCGCGCCGGTAGCTGTCCAACTGCGCTTCGTCGAGCCGGCCTTCGAGGAAGGCGCGCGCATACACGCCGGGCGCCGAATGCGGCTGGAAGTAGACCAGGTCGCCATCCTGCCCGGCGCGGAAGAAATGGTTGAAGCCGACCTCGAACAGGTCCGCGGCCGAGGCGTAGCTCGCGATATGGCCGCCCAGTTCGGCGTGGGCGCGGTTGGCGCGCACCACCATGGCGAGCGCGTTCCAGCGGATGATCGAGGCCAGGCGCTGCTCGATCTCCAGGTTGCCCGGGAACTGCGGCTGCTCGGCGAGGCCGATGGTGTTGCAGTAGGGCGTGTTCAGCACCGGCGGCATGCGCACGCGGCGGGCGCGGGCGCGGTCGAGGAGCTTCCTCAGCAGGAAGCTGGCGCGCTCCGGGCCCTCGTTCTGCAGCACGGCGTCGAAGCCCTCGAGCCACTCGCGCGTCTCGCGCGGGTCGGGGTCGGGCGGGCTGACGCGCCAGTAGCCGGAGAAGGGGGAATCGGTCAGGTCGGTCATCGCGGGATGGTACGCGGCGCGGCGCGGCATGGGGTAGCGTTCGCGCTGCAGGAATCGACATCTTGCGGCATGATGTGCCGCAGGCAAGCCAATTCAAGGAATATCATGCCGAGCCAAGCGCTGGACGCCATCGACCTGAAGATCCTGGCCGCGCTGCAGGCCGACGCCCGCATCGCCAACGTGGACCTGGCGCGCAAGGTCAACCTTTCGCCTTCGCCGTGCCTCGCGCGCGTGCGCGCGCTGGAGGAGGGCGGCTTCGTCGCACGCTACGTGACGCTGCTCGACGCGAAGAAGCTCGGCCTCACTGTGAGCGTGCTGGTGCAGGTGACCCTCGAACGCCAGGTGGAGAAGGCGCTCGACGTATTCGAGCGCGCGGTGCTGGAGCGCCCCGAGGTGATGGAGTGCTACCTGATGACCGGCGACGCCGACTATCTGCTGCGCGTGGTGGTACCCGACGTGCCGGCCTTCGAGCGCTTCATCCTGGACTTCCTGTCCAAGGTACCCGGCGTGGGCAACATCAAGTCCAGCTTCGCGCTCAAGCAGGTGAAGTACCAGACCGCGCTGCCTGTTCCTACGTCGCCTTCCTCTCACGCCGCCGCGGCGGGAAGCGCCAGAGCGTC
>JALHLN010000221.1 GCA_022844545.1 Burkholderiales bacterium
GGCAAGGTCGGCACTACACGCCGTTTCGTACCTCACGCACCACGCAAGTCGCTGATTCGGCTCAACCCAGCCGCGCGCAAAATGTCAGAACGAGGCCCGAACTGCTCAAGTTGGGCTAGACTTCGGCCTCAGCGCCGATTTGAAGTTCAGCTTGCGGGCGCTCTACAAATACCGCTAAAGAGACGGCTTCCGGAACCCGTCCTCGCGCAAAGCTGGACGGGTTTTTCGCTTCAGGGGCCGGCTTGATCGTCACCGCGCACAAGGCACGCTTCACCGAACCGCTCAGGCTCTCGGGCGGCGCGGTGCTGCCCGAGTTCGAGATCGCGTACGAGACCTACGGCGAGCTGAATGCCGCCCGTTCGAATGCCGTGCTGGTTTGCCACGCCCTCAACGCCTCGCACCATGTCGCCGGCACCTACGCCGGGGACCCGGACAACGTCGGTTGGTGGGACAACATGGTGGGGCCGGGCAAGCCCCTGGACACAGACCGCTTCTTCGTCATCGGCTCGAACTACATCGGCTCGTGCTTCGGCTCGACCGGCCCCGCCTCCACCAACCCGGCCACCGGCAAGCCCTGGGGCGCGGATTTCCCGGTGGTGACGGTGGAGGACTGGGTGGCAGCGCAGGCGCGCCTGGCGGACCACCTCGGCATCGAGCGCTTCGCCGCAGTGATGGGCGGCAGCATCGGCGCGATGCAGGCGCTGCAGTGGACCCTGGATTTTCCCGAACGCGTGCGCCACGCCATCGTCATCGCCTGCACGCCGCGGCTCACGGCGCAGAACATCGGCTTCAACGAGGTCGCGCGCCAGGCGATCATGACCGACCCGGACTTCCATGGCGGGCACTACTACGACAAGGGCGTGGTGCCCGCGCGCGGCCTGCGCATCGCGCGCATGGTCGGGCACATCACCTACCTGTCGGACGACGCCATGATGGAGAAGTTCGGCCGCGCGCTGCGCCGCGCGGCGCCGGGCTACGACTTCGAGATCGACTTCGAGATCGAGAGCTACCTGCGCTACCAGGCCGACAAGTTCGCCGGCTACTTCGACGCCAACACCTACCTGCGCATCACCAAGGCGCTGGACTACTTCGACCCCGCGGCGCGTTTCGGCGGCGACCTGGCCAAGGCCTTCGCGCAGGCGAAGGCGGACTTCCTCGTGGTCTCGTTCACCTCCGACTGGCGCTTCTCGCCGGCCCGCTCGCGGGAAATCGTACGCGCCTTGCTCGACAGCCGGCGCATCGTCTCCTACCTCGAGATCGACGCGCCGCAGGGCCACGACTGCTTCCTGCTGGACGATGCGCGCTACCACGGCGCGCTGCGCGCCTACTTCCGGAACATGCCGCTGTGACCGAAGCCGAAACCATCGCGCGCTGGGTGGCCAATGGCGCGCGGGTCCTCGACCTGGGCTGCGGCGACGGCAGGCTGCTGCGCAGGCTCTGGGAAACCAAGCAGGCGCCGGGCTACGGCGTCGAGATCGACGACGCTCACGTGCTGGAGTGCCTGCGCAACGACGTCAACGTCCTGCAGATGGACCTGGAGGACGGCCTGGCGGCGTTCGCGGACAAGTCATTCGACGTCGTCATCCTCTCCGAGACCCTGCAGGCCATCCACCGCCAGGAGTACCTGCTCAAGGAAATGCTGCGCGTCGGGCGCGAGGCGATCGTCTCCTTCCCCAACTTCGGCTACTGGAGGGCGCGCATCCAGATCGCCTTCGCCGGCCACATGCCGGTGTCGAAGGAACTGCCCTACGAGTGGTACAACACGCCCAACGTGCACCACTGCACGCTGGTGGACTTCGAGGCGCTGTGCGGCAAGCTGGGTTTCAGGATCCTGGAGCGCGTCGTGCTGACCGAAGGCGCGGCGGTGGCGACGCTGCCCAACCTGCTGGGGGCGCTGGCGGTGTACCGGGTGACTTCCCGGCGCGCGCCGTCGCCGGGCAGCGGCTGATCGGTAGTTCGGACGGCTAGAATATCGCCCTGCGTGGCGAACCGAATCCAACCGTGATCTCCCTCATTGCGTTGGGCCTGGTGATCGCAGGCGTGCTCATCCTTTCCGGGGCGCTGGTCTCCGTGCGGCGGCTGATCGGGCGCTTGCCGTCAGGCCGGGTGCGCAGCCGCTGGTTCGTCATGGTGGCGTTGATCGCCGTGTTCATCCTCGGCTACCTTGCCTATGCGGACCTCTTTTGGGGGAGCCACTCGACGCTGGTGGATCTCACGGTTCCGAGCGTGTTCTTCCTGGGCGCGTGCTTCGTGCTGCTCGCGACCACGCTCGCCCTGCAGACCGCGATGGACGTGATGCGCATCAGCGTCCTCGAGCGGGACGCCGCCACCGACGCCCTGACCGGGGCCTTCAACCGCCGCTACCTGGATCGGCGCCTGATCGAAGAGGCCGCGGGCGCGCGGCGCTATGGCCTGCCGCTCGCCGTCATGCTGCTCGACATCGATCACTTCAAGCAGGTCAACGACCGGCACGGGCACCAGGCCGGCGACCAGGTACTGGCGGCCGTAGCACAAAGAGTTGCCGAACAACTTCGCGAGTCGGACGTTCTCGCACGCTATGGCGGGGAGGAATTCCTCGTCATCGCTCCGCACACGCCTCTTCCTGGCGCGGCCGAACTGGCGGAGCGGGTTCGCAGGAGCATCGAGTCGGGCGAGTTCAGCCTGCCCAACGAGCCGGCGGGGCGCGGGATCCGAGTGACCGCCAGCATCGGCGTGGCGAGCACCGGCGACGGGCGGGACGACGCAGAGGCGCTGGTTCACGCCGCCGACGAGAACCTGCTGCGCGCGAAACGGGAGGGACGGAATCGGGTCATTGCCGGCCAGGCAGGCGCCACGGGGGCGGCAACGTCTTAGCGCGCAGATGCCGACCGGTTCGACATCCCCCGTCACCATGTAACCGATCGGTTACATCGTGGGGCTGCTCCCCGCCCGCGCGCCCTCCCGCCCCAGCCGCCGCACGAGCAAGGCCAGCAGCACCAGCGCCGGCAACCCCAGCGACGAGGTGTAGACGAAGAACAGCGGCCAGCCGATCGCGTCGGCGACATAGCCCGAGCCGCCGGCGATGATCTTCCCCGGCAGGGTGAACAGCGACGAGAACAGCGCGTACTGCGTCGCGGTGTAGGCGGTGTTGGTGAGCCCGGACAGGTAGGCGATGAACGCGGTGCCGGCGAAGCCGGCGCTGAAGTTGTCGCAGCTGATGACCAGCGCGAGCCAGGCGAGGTCGGGGGAACCGACCCAGGCGAGCGCGGCGAAGGTCAGGTTGGAGGCGATGACCAGCAACCCGCCCGCCACCAGCGTGGCCAGCGTGCCCCAGCGCGCCACCGCGAAGCCGCCGGCGAGCGCGCCCAGGATGGTCATGCCGACGCCGTAGCCCTTGGCGATGAGGCCGATCTGCTCCAGCGTGTATCCCAGCTCGAGGTAGAACGGGTTCGCCATCACGCCCATGGCGATGTCGGTGACGCGGAACAGGCCGATGAAGGCGAGGATCAGCGCCCCGGTCGCCACCCCGTTGCGCGAGAAGAAGTCCAGGAACGGGCAGACCACCGCGCCGGTGAACCACGCGCCGGCCGAGCGCAGCCAGCCCGGCCAGCCCGCGCGCCGCGCGATGAAGTCGACCACCCGCGCTTCCACCGCCGCGACCGCGGATGCGCTGTCGCGCTCGGGCTCCGGGATGAGAAAGGTCGTCACGATGCCGACACCGGCGAGCGCGGCCATGACGAGGTAGGCGGTCGACCAGCCATAGCTCCCGGCGAGCAGCAACGCCCCGGTCCCCGCCGCGATCAACCCCACGCGGTAGCCCAGCTGGTAGGCAGCGGCCATGGCGCCCTGCTGCGCCGGGGGCGCGGCTTCGATGCGCCAGGCGTCGATGCAGATGTCCTGCGTCGCCGAGGCGAAAGCGACCAGCAGCGCCAGCAGCACCACCGCCTGCAGGTCCCGCGCCGGATCCTGCGCGGACAGGCCGGCGAGGCCCGCCGCGAGCGCAAGCTGCGCGAGCAGCATCCAGCCGCGGCGGCGGCCAAGCCAGCGCGTGAGCAGGGGCAGCGGCAACCGGTCCACGACCGGCGCCCACAGCACCTTGGTGGAGTAGGTGATCCCGACCCAGGACAGCAGTCCGATGGTGCCGCGCTCGATGCCCGCCTGCGCGAGCCAGGCCGACAGGGTGGCGAACACCAGCAGGAAGGGCAGCCCGGCGGAGAAGCCGAGGAACAGCATCGCCGCCACGCGCGGCGCGGCGTAGGCGCGAAGCGCCTCTCGCCAGCCCGGCCTGGCGCCGGCCGCGCTAGGCCCGGCGGTCATGCAACAAAGCGGCGGTCTCGGCGCGGGCCATCGGGGCAAATCTTACCCGTGGCGGCCCCGGCGCCATGGGCAAGGGCTACAATAGACGCCCCCGTTCGACTTTTCCCGACTTTTTCAGAAGAGCACCCAAACCATGACCACCGAAGTGAACAAGGACAAACTCGTCGCCGACCTGAAAGTCGTGGTCGCCGACGCCGAGGAACTGCTGGCCGCGACCGCCGCGCAGGCGGGCGAGAAGGCCGCCGCCGCGCGCGCGCGCATCCAGGCCTCGCTTGCCGCGGCCAAGGTGAAGCTGGTGGAAGCCGAGCGCATCGTGGTCGAAAAGACCAAGGAGGCCGCCAAGGCGACCGACACCTACGTGCATGAGCACCCCTGGCACGCGGTCGGCATCGCCGCCGCAGTCGGCCTGGTCCTCGGCATCCTCATCAGCCGCCGCTGACCGGCCGGTCGCCCGCGGGGGCGATGGCCAGCCGCCGATGCTAGGCCCCGTCAGGGAGTTGGCGCGCACGCTGCTCGCGTTCGCGGCCACGCGCACCCGTCTGGCCGCCACGGAAGTGGAGGAGCAGGCACTGCGCCTGCTCGAGATCGCGATCTGGCTCGGCGCGGCGTTCCTCCTGCTCGGCGCAGCGCTGGTGTTCAGCGCCATAGTAGTGGTGCTGCTGTTCTGGGATTCCAACCGCCTGCTCGCCGCCGGCCTGGTGGCGGCGGCCTTCGTCGGCGCCGGCGGGTTCGCGGCACTCGTCGCCCGCGCGCGCCTGCGCGAGCGGCCGAAGTTCCTCGCCGCGACGCTGGCCGAACTCGAGCGCGACCGCGA
>JALHLN010000222.1 GCA_022844545.1 Burkholderiales bacterium
GGAGTAATCGACGGGGCGCCGCGCGGCGCCGGCCCCGACCCCGACGCTGCCCAGCACGACGCAGGCCCCAGCGCCCGCGCCGGTCGAGGAAGCGAAGCCGGTGCCCGATGCCGTGAAACCGGTCGCGGTGGCGCCCACGCCAAGGCCTGCACCGGCGCCCGCTCCCGCTCCCGCGCCCGCCGAAGACGTGAAGAAGGCGCCCGATCCGGTCAAGGTCGCCATCGCGACCCCCGCGCCCGATCTCGCGCCGACGCCGGAGACGCTGCTCGCGCGCGCGATTGCGCTGGAAAACGACGGCAAGTCCGCGGAGGCGGCGCGCATGCTGCGCCAGCTGTCGCGCGCCAAGACCAGGACCGGCGGCGAGGCCGCCAAGCGCCTGGGCGACATGCTGCAGGTGGGCAAGCCGGGTGTCTCGCGCGACTACGGCGAGGCGCTGCGCTACTACCAGATCGCGCGCGACAACGGCGTCGACATCCCGGTGGCGAAGGGGCGGTAGCCGGCGCGCTGCCATGGCGACCCCGAGGCGCAAGTCCGGATTGAAGCGCGCGGCGCCGAAGAAGCGGCCGCGCAAGGCGGCCGCCGGCTCGCGCGGCATCGCCGCGCTGGAATGCCGGCTCGACGATCTCCCGGCGGACGCGGCGAGGACGAAGGACTGGGTCGAGCGCGAAGGCGGCCTCGTGGTCGCCGCCTACTACGACCCGCTGGGGAAGCACCCGCTGCTGTTCGCCATCCTGCCGGTGGACAAGGTGGAACCGACGCCCTTCCAGCGCGACGTCTCCGACATGCACCACAAGCGCCTGGCGGACGTGCTGCACAGGACCGGCGTGTTCCTCGACCCCATCATCGCCATCACCGCGCCCGAGAAGGGGTTCTGGACGCCCAATGGCGGGCATCGCCTCGCCGCCATGAGGCGCCTGGGCGCGAAGTCCATTTCCGCGCTGGTGGTGCCCAGGCGCGAGGTTGCGTGGCAGATCCTCGCGCTCAACACCGAGAAGGCGCACAACCTGCGCGAGAAGGCGACCGAGGTGATCCGCATCTACCGCGGCCTGCTGGAGGAGGACGGCAGGCGCGCCGAATCCGGCTTCGCGTTCTACCTCGAGGAAGCCTCGCTGGTGACCCTGGGCCTGTGTTATGAAAAGAACGCGCGCTTCTCCGGCGGCGCCTACAACAGCGTCGTGCGGCGGCTGGAGAAGTTCTCGGAGGAGCCGATCGCGAAGGCGGTGAAGGCGCACGAGAAGCACGCCGCGATGCTGATGGAACTGGACGGCCACGTCGCCGCGGCGGTGGCGAAGCTGAAGGCGAAGGGGTTCGTGAGCCCCTACCTCAAGGCCTTCGTGGTGGCGCGCATCAACCCGCTGCGCTGGATCCAGGGCGAGCCGCCGGAACTGGAGGAGGTGCTGAAGACGATGACCGCGCGCGCGGCGAAGTTCAACGCCGACAAGGTCAAGCAGGAGGACCTGGCCTCCGCCGGCGGGGCGCCGGACGAGGGGGACTAGCTCAGCCCCAGAACATCCACGCCAGCAGCGCGAAGCCCGGCGGCAGGAAGAAGGAGAACTTGACCATGCCCATGAACTGCTTGCGCTCGGTGGGGTCCATTTCGACGACCTTCCTGCCCTTCTGGACCGCGCGGCGCTCGGCCAGGCGCTTGAGCATCGAGTACTCGAAGATCACCAGGACCAGGCCCAGGGCGACGCCGGCGATGGCGCCCACCGTCGCGACGTGCATGTTTGCAAAGAGGTTTCCCATGGGCGCACTCTACCTCAGCTGGCCCTGCGGATACAGTCCTCGAGCAACGCCAGCGCCCGGCGCGCGAACGCCCACATGTTGGCCTCGCGCCCGTCGCTGCCGGTCTCGAGCGTAACCACCGCCTCCACCGGGCCGCTGACCGCGATGCAGGCGTGGCCGGGGGCGTCGCCGTAGCGGTTGCCCGACGGGCCGCTCGCCCCGGTTTCGGCCAGTCCCCAGGTGGCGCCCAGGTTGGCGCGGATCCGCCGCGCCATCAGGGCGGCGTAGGGTTCGCTCGCCGAGCGCATCGGCGGCAGGATTTCCTCCTTGCCGATGCCGAGCAGGGCGATGCGGCCGGGGACGGTGTAGACCACCGCGCCCGACAGGTAGTAGGCCGAGGCGCCGGGCACCGCGACCAGCGCGGCGTTGATCAGGCCGCCGGCGGAGGACTCCGCCACCGCTATCGTGTGCCGGCGTTCCTTGAGCAGCGCGCCGGCGGCGGCGCCGAGGTCTTGCAGCGAGGGCATTTGTCTATACTCCGAGGAACTGGGACCGGGAGGGAGCATCGCATGGCACGGGTTCGCTGGGGAAACTGTGGAATCGCGGCTGCCGCCGTTGCGCTGGCCGCCGGTTGCGCGTCGCCGCCGCCGCCCTCCGTGGAGCAGGCCTGCGCGCGCCTGATGGTCACGGTGCCCAAGGGCGACATCGGCCTGCCCAGCGGCGCGGCCACCGTGCGCAGCGCGGTCCACGTCCCGGCCTCGGACCTGCGCGTGCCCGCGAGCGGGCCGCTGCAGCCGGCGCTCCCGGCGCACTGCCAGGTCATCGGCGACATCGCGCCGCTCGACCCGAAGGCGCCGGTGATCCGCTTCCAGGTCAACCTGCCGGTGCAATGGAACGTGCGCGCGCTGCAGTACGGCGGCGGCGGCTTCAACGGCGTGCTCATCACCGGCCTCGCCCTGCCGCCGGGCGCGCGCCCGGACCGCCCCGGCCCGCTCGCGCGCGGCTACGCCACCTTCGGCACCGACTCCGGCCACCAGAACCGGCCCGGCGTCCCGCTGCAGGCGTTCGCGCTCAACGACGAGGCGCTGGAGAACTTCGCGCACGCCTCGTACAAGAAGGTGAAGGACGTCGCGGTGGCGCTGATGCGCCTGCGCTACGGCAAGCCGCCGCAGCATGTGTACTTCATGGGCAGCTCGGAGGGCGGGCGCGAGGGCCTCGCGATGGCGCAGCGCTACCCTGGGGACTACGCCGGCATCTTCAGCCGCGTGCCGGTGATCAACTGGACCGGGCTGCAGCACATTGGCCTGAGGAATGGCCTGGCGCTGATGGGCGAGGGCTGGATCCGCCCCGCGCAGGTCAAGCTGGTGCACGACGCCGTGCTCGCCGCCTGCGATGCCGCGGACGGCCTCGCCGACGGCATCGTCGGCGACTACGCCGGCTGCCGCGCGCGCTTCGACGCCGCGAAACTGCGCTGCGCGCCGGGGCAGAAGGGCGACGGCTGCCTCACCGAGCCGCAGCTGCGCGCGGTGCAGGCGCTGCACAGCCCCTACCGCTTCAACTTCGGCCTCGCGCACTGGGAAACCGAGTATCCCGGCTACGGCCTGGGCGGCGAGAACACGCCGGGGAATTTCCCCTTCGGCGGCTGGCGGGCGTGGTATTCGGGCGATTCGCCGCCGGTGTCGCCGCCCGCGCTCGGCAACGGTCGCGCCTGGCAGTACGGCTCGGGCGCGATCCAGTACTTCTACGCGCAGGATGCCCGCTTCGACCTGCGCAAGTACAACCCGGACGAGTTCCGCAACCGGATCCTGAAGGTGTCCGCGCTGATGGATGCCACCGATCCAGATCTGTCACGCTTCCACGCCGGCGGCGGCAAGCTGGTGATCCTGGAGCACATGGCCGACTACGCGCAGAGCCCGTACGCGGGCATCCAGTACTGGGAAAAGGTGGTGGCCAGGATGAAGCAGCCGGTGGTGGACCAGTTCGCGCGCCTGTACGTGGCGCCTGGCGTGGACCACGCCGGCGGCGGCGCGCCGGCCAACGTGGACATGCTGGAGGTGCTGGAGGAGTGGGTGGAGCGCGGCCGCGCGCCGGGCACGCTGCAGGTGGTGCAGCAGGAGCTCGCCGCGCCGTTCAAGGTGGTGAACAGCCGGCCGCTGTGCCGCTGGCCGGCCTATCCGCATTACAGCGGTGGGAACCCGGCCAGCGCGGCCAGTTTCAACTGCCGCTGACGCCGGCGGCGCGACCCTTTTCGTACCAGCGCGACATCATCTCGATCGCGATGCAGGAGGCGAGGGTGGCGCCCACCAGCGCCGCCTGCCCCACGCCCCAGCCCCAGCGGTCCACGATGAGCGCGAACAGCGTCGGCGAGATCGCGTTCACGATCAGGATCGGCGTCGCCAGCACCCCCAGCACCGCGCCGTAGCCGTTGGCGCCGAACAGCTGCAGCGGCACCGCGCCGCGCACGATGGTGATCACGCCCTGCGAGGCGCCCATCACCAGCGTGAAGACGAGGATCGCGGCGAAGTTGCCGTTCGCCGCGTAAAGCAGGACGAAGGACAGCGGCAGCACGCCGATGGCGATGCGCGCCACCGTGATCGGGCGCAGGTGGCGGCCGAACACGATCTCCACCACCCGGCCGCCGAACTGCGCAAAGCCTTTCAGCGAGGCGACCCAGACCGCGGCCGCGGCGCCCAGGCCGGCGGCCTCCAGCAGCGGCACGAGCTGCACCGTCACCACGCTGAAGGCGAAACCGTTCAGCGACATCACCAGCGCGAAGAGGGCCATCGCAACGATGCGCCTTTTCCCCTGCAACGGAGCGCTGCCCACCTGCGCATCGCGTTGCTCTTCCACTCGGCGCGCCGAATCTTCCTTCCTCGCCAGGCCGATCCAGTTCAGCGGCAGGCACACCGCGAGGTTGATCACCGCGAACATCGCCAGGGTGTCGCGCCAGCCCATGGACTCGTTGAAGTAGTGCCCGACCACCCAGAACACCGTGGAGGCGAAGGCGCCGAACAGCGTGAGGTAGGAAATGGCCTGCCGCCCGCGCGAGGGCAGCACCTGCACCAGCGCGGCGAAGGCGGCGTCGTACAGGGAGAGGCGCATGCCGACGCCGAGGAAGGCCCAGGCCGCGAGCCACGCCGCCTGGCTCTGCACCAGCGACAGTGCGTACAGGCCCATCGAAGTCAGCACCGTGCCCAGCGCCATCACCCGGCGCGCGCCGTAGGCGTCGATCGCCTTCCCGGCCCAGGTCGACACCAGGCCCATGACGAGCAGCGCCACGGTGAAGCCGAAGTAGACCGAGGACAGGCTCCAGCCGGTGTCCGCGACCACGGGCTTGGCGAGGACGCCGAGGCAGTAGTAGGCGGTGCCCCAGGCGGT
>JALHLN010000223.1 GCA_022844545.1 Burkholderiales bacterium
GCGCCTCGGCGATGGCGGTGATCACCGCCGGCCGCTCGATGGATTTCAGCCGCTGCAGCTCGCTGCGCAGCGCCTCGGCGCCGCGGATGGTCATGGGGGTGCTGGGCATGGCGCTAATTTACCTCTTCGAGTGCCCGTCCGCGCGCCAGGCGCGCATGCAGGTCCTGCAGGCGATAGGGCTCGAGCCGAGCGAGGTGCTTCATGCCGGCGACCGCCGCCTTGGCGCCGGCCACGGTCGTGTAGTAGGTGACGCGCTGCGCCAGCGCCGTGGTGCGGATCGAGCGCGAGTCCGCCAGCGCGGCGCGCGTCGCTTCCTCGGTGTTGACGATGAAGGCGATCTCGCCGTTCTTGATCATATCGACGATGTGCGGGCGGCCCTCAGAGGCGCGGTTCACCTCGGTCAACGCGATGCCATGGGACTTGAACACCGCCGCGGTGCCGCGCGTCGCGACCAGCTCGAAGCCAAGCGCGACCAGGTCGCGCGCGACCTGCACCGCGGCGAGCTTGTCGGAATCGCGGATGCTGACGAAGGCGCGCCCGCCCGCTGGCAGCCTGATGCCGGCCGCGAGCTGCGACTTGACGAAGGCCTCGCCGAAGGTCTCGCCCACCCCCATCACCTCGCCGGTGGACTTCATCTCCGGGCCGAGGAGCGTGTCCACGCCGGGGAAGCGCCCGAACGGGAATACCGCTTCCTTCACCGAGAAGTACGGCGGCGTCACTTCCTCGGCGCCCTGCTCCGCCAGCGTCATGCCTGCCATGCAGCGCGCGCCGATCTTGGCGAGCGGCTGGCCGGTCGCCTTGGACACGAACGGCACGGTGCGCGAAGCGCGGGGGTTGACCTCGAGCACGTAGACCGTGCCGCCCTGGATCGCGTACTGCACGTTCATCAGGCCCTTCACCTTGAGCGCCTTGGCCATCTGCGTGGTCTGCCTGCGCAGCTCGCGCTCCACGTGGCTGGCGAGCGAATTCGGCGGCAGGCAGCAGGCCGAGTCGCCGGAATGCACGCCCGCCTCCTCGACGTGCTCCATGATGCCGCCGATCAGCACCTGCTTGCCGTCGGACACGCAGTCGACGTCGATCTCGATCGCGTCGGACAGGTAGCGGTCGATCAACACCGGCGAATCGTTCGAAACCTTGACCGCATTCGCCATGTACTGCTCGAGCTCGTCCTTCCGGTGCACGATCTCCATCGCGCGGCCGCCGAGCACGTAGCTGGGCCGCACCACCACCGGATAGCCGATCGCCTCGGCATGCTTCACCGCCTCCTCCACCGAGCGCGCGGTGCGGTTGGGCGGCTGGCGCAGCTTGAGCGCTTCGAGCAGCTTCTGGAAGCGCTCGCGGTCCTCGGCGATGTCAATCGAGTCGGCGGAGGTGCCGATGATCGGAACGCCGGCCGCCGCGAGGTCGCGCGCCAGCTTGAGCGGCGTCTGCCCGCCGTACTGCACGATCACGCCCCAGGGCTTTTCCCTGTCGACGATCTCGAGCACGTCCTCGAGCGTCAACGGCTCGAAGTAGAGGCGATCCGAGGTGTCGTAGTCGGTCGATACGGTCTCGGGGTTGCAGTTGACCATGATGGTTTCGAACCCGTCCTCGCGCAGTGCGAGCGCCGCATGCACGCAGCAATAATCGAACTCGATGCCCTGGCCGATGCGGTTCGGCCCGCCGCCGAGAACCATGATCTTCCTGTTCGCGGTGGGCGCGGCTTCGCACTCCTCCTCGTAGGTCGAGTACATGTACGCGGTTTTCGACGCGAATTCCGCCGCGCAGGTGTCGACGCGCTTGTACACGGGGCGGATGCCGAGGGCGCGCCGTTTCTCCCTCACCAGCTTCTCGTTCGAATTGAACAGGTAGGCCAGCCTGCGGTCGGAGAAGCCCCTGCGCTTCAAATCCCTCAGCGTGCCTGCATCGATGTCCTCCAGCTTCTGATCGTCCAGCTTCATCTCCAGCTCGACGATCTGCTGGATCTGGTCGAGGAACCAGGGATCGATCCTGGTCAGGCGGTGCACCTCCTGCGCCGTGAAGCCGTTCTCGAACGCATCGCCCACGTACCAGATGCGCTCCGGCCCGGGCTCGCCCAACTCCTTCTCGATGGTTTCGCGGTCGGTGGTGCGCTGGTTCAAGCCGTCCACCCCGATCTCGAGTCCCCTCATCGCCTTCTGCAGCGACTCCTGGAAGGTGCGGCCGATGGCCATCACCTCGCCCACCGACTTCATCTGCGTGGTGAGGCGGTCATTCGCCTGCGGGAACTTCTCGAAGGCGAAGCGCGGCACCTTGGTGACGACGTAGTCGATCGTCGGCTCGAACGACGCCGGCGTGGCGCCGCCGGTGACCTCGTTCATGACCTCGTCCAGCGTGTAGCCCACCGCCAGCTTGGCCGCCACCTTGGCGATCGGGAAGCCGGTGGCCTTGGAGGCGAGCGCGGAGGAGCGCGAGACGCGCGGGTTCATCTCGATCACCACCATGCGCCCGTCTTCCGGATTGATGGCGAACTGGACGTTGGAGCCGCCGGTGTCGACGCCGATCTCGCGCAGCACCGCGATCGAGGCGTCGCGCATGATCTGGTATTCCCTGTCCGTCAGCGTCTGCGACGGCGCCACGGTGATGGAGTCGCCGGTGTGCACGCCCATCGGGTCGAGGTTCTCGATGGAGCACACGATGATGCAGTTGTCCGCCTTGTCGCGGACCACCTCCATCTCGAACTCCTTCCAGCCGATGAGCGACTCCTCGATCAGCAGCTCCTGCGTGGGCGAGGCCTCCAGGCCGCGCTCGCAGATGGCGACGAACTCCTCGCGGTTGTAGGCGATGCCGCCGCCGGTGCCGCCCAGCGTGAACGAGGGCCGGATCACCACCGGGTAGCCCAGGCCCGCCTGCACCTGCAGCGCCTCCTCCAGGGAGTGCGCCAGCGACGAGCGCGCCGAGGCAAGCCCGATGCGCGTCATCGCCTGCTTGAACTTCTCGCGGTCCTCGGCCTTGTCGATCGCCTCGCGCGAAGCGCCGATCATTTCGACGCCGAACTTCTCCAGCACGCCTTCCCTGGCGAGGTCCAGGGCGCAGTTGAGCGCGGTCTGCCCACCCATGGTGGGCAGCAGCGCGTCCGGGCGCTCCTTCTCGATGATGCTCGCCACCGTGCGCCAGGTGATGGGCTCGATGTACGTGGCGTCGGCCATCTCCGGGTCGGTCATGATGGTGGCCGGGTTGGAGTTCACCAGCACCACGCGGTAGCCCTCGGCGCGCAGCGCCTTGCAGGCCTGCGCCCCGGAATAGTCGAACTCGCAGGCCTGGCCGATGACGATCGGGCCGGCGCCGATGATCAGGATGCTCTTGAGGTCGGTGCGCTTAGGCATGCTTCGCGCCGCCGGCATCGTCCATCATCTTCGCGAAGCGGTCGAACAGGTAGCCAATGTCGTGCGGCCCCGGGCTCGCCTCCGGGTGGCCCTGGAAACAGAACGCCGGCCGGTCGGTGCGCGCCAGTCCCTGCAGCGAGCCGTCGAACAGCGACACGTGGGTCGGCCGCAGCGTCTCCGGCAGCGACTTCGGGTCCACCGCGAAGCCGTGGTTCTGGCTCGTGATCACCACCGCGCCGCTGTCGAGGTCCTTCACCGGGTGGTTGGCGCCGTGGTGGCCGAATTTCATCTTGAGGGTCTTCGCGCCGGAGGCGAGGCCCATCAGCTGGTGGCCGAGGCAGATGCCGAACACAGGCACCCGCGTCGTGTCCAGGATCTGCCCGATGGATTCAATCGCGTAATCGCACGGCTCCGGGTCGCCCGGGCCGTTGGACAGGAACACGCCGTCGGGCCTCATTGCGAGCACGTCGCGCGCCGGCGTCTGCGCCGGCACCACGGTAACGCGCGCGCCGCGCTCCACCAGCAGCCGCAGGATGTTGCGCTTGATGCCGTAGTCGAAGGCGACCACGTGGTGGCGCGCCTCTGCGGACTGACGGAATCCCTTGCCCAGCTCCCACTCGCCCTCGCGCCACTCGTAGGGCTTGTTGGTGGTCACGACCTTGGCGAGGTCCATACCGGCGAGGCCAGGGAAGGCCTTTGCCCCGGCCAGCGCGGCCTTCTCGTCGATGGCTCCGGCCATGATGCTGCCGCTCTGCGCGCCCTTCTCCCGCAGTATGCGCGTCAGCCGCCGGGTGTCGATGTCGGCGATCGCGATCACCTTGCGCGCCTTGAGGTACTCGCCCAGGCCCGCTTGCGCGCGCCAGTTCGAATGCACCCTGGGCAGGTCGCGGACCACCAGGCCGGCGGCGTGCACCGCGGCCGATTCCTCGTCCTCGGCGTTGACGCCGGTGTTGCCGATGTGCGGGTAGGTCAGGGTGACGATCTGGCGGCAATACGAGGGATCGGTGAGGATCTCCTGGTACCCGGTCATCGCGGTGTTGAACACGACTTCGCCGGTGGAGATCCCCGGTGCGCCGATGGCGCGGCCCCGGAAAACCGACCCGTCGGCGAGGACGAGGACGGCGGGATCTTCGGTGGCCAAGGGCGAAACTCCAGATAATTGATGGCGCAAAAAAAGCGGAAGAGGCTGCTGCCGCTCCCGCTCCGCTTAGGTTTCCGCTAAGAGCGGCGAATTATACCCCGCCGCCCCCCTTCAAGCCAAGCACGTCGAACGTATCGTAGAGTCCCGGCGGCTTCCCCTGCAGCCACTTCGCCGCCCGCAGCGCGCCGGTGGCGTAGCTCATGCGGCTGTGCGAGCGCACGATGACCTCGACCCGCTCGCCCGTCCCGGCGAATACCACGGTGTGCTCGCCCACGATGTCGCCGCCGCGGATGGCGTGGAAGCCGATCTCCTGCGCCGGGCGAGCGCCGGTGTCGCCGTCGCGTCCGTGCTTGGCGACCTTGCCCAGATCGCGCCCGAGCGCGCGCGCCAGGATGCGGCCGATTTCCAGCGCGGTGCCCGAGGGCGCGTCCACCTTCTGCCGGTGGTGCGCTTCGATCACCTCGATGTCGTAGCCCTCGCCCAGCGCCTTCGCGGCGACCTCGGCCAGCTTGAACACGACGTTGACCCCGACCGCGAAATTGGGCGACAGCATCACCGGGATGCGCTTCGCCGCGGC
>JALHLN010000224.1 GCA_022844545.1 Burkholderiales bacterium
CGCGAAACGCGGCTGCTGCTCCTGTGCAATCCGCAGAACCCGGGGGGCACGATCTTCACCCGCGCCGAACTCGAGCGCCTGGCTGCGTTCGCGGCTAGGCACGAGCTGCTCATCTGCTCGGACGAAATCCATTGCGACCTGCTGCTCGACCGGGGCAAGACCCATGTGCCGATCGCGAGCCTGGCGCCCGAGGTCTCGAGGCGGACGGTTACGCTGGCCTCGCCCAGCAAGGCTTTCAACTTCCCGGGCTCCGGCTGCGCCTGGGCGATCATCGAGGATCCGGCGCTGCGCCGGGCCTTCCTTGCCGACGACCACGCCACGGTGCACGACCCGTCGCTCTTCGGCTATGTCGCCACGTTCGCTGCCTACCGCGACGGCGCCGAGTGGCTGGCGGCGCAGCTGGCGTACCTGGCCGGCAACCGCGACCTGGTCGAGCGCATGGTGGCCGCGACCCCGGGCCTTGCCATGGCGCACGTCGAGGCGACCTACCTGGCCTGGATCGACTGCTCCGCCCTGGACGCGCCCGACCCGCACAAGCTTTTCCTGGAAGGCGGCGTCGCGCTCTCCCCCGGCGCCCAGTTCGGCGCGCCGCGCTTCGTGCGCCTCAACTTCGGCACCCAGCGCGCGCGGCTCGCCGAAGCCCTGGCCCGGATGAAAAACGTGGTGCGTCCCTGATTTCCGCTGGCGGCGCCTTGTCGCACGAATAAAAACGCCGGGCCGAATTCACATCGGGCCCGGCGTCGAACGGAATGCGGGCCGGCTTGCCGCCGGCGCGCGATTCTCTCCCCCTACTTGGTCGCTTTCAGGTCGTCTTTTTCGAGCGACTCCCCGTCCTTCGCTTCTTCCTCTTCCGCTGCCTCCGCGCCTTCCTTCTCGCCCTCGTAGGGCGCCGCTTCCAGGCGGTTCATGCTGTCGTCCACCTGCTCGGTCTTGATGGCGCGGGATTCGGCCTGCAGGTGGGTCGGGAACCAGGTCGCGATCGCCGGGAACATGACGATCAGCGTGATCCCGATCACCTGCAGGATCATGAACTCGAACATGCCCTTGTAGATGGTCGCGAGCGACCATTCCTTCACCACCTGGCGCAGGTAGTAGGCGCTCATCGCCACCGGCGGCGACAGGAATGCCGTCTGCAATGTGACCGCCACCAGGGCGCCGAACCAGACCATCACCATCTCGGTCGGGATGCCCAGCGACGTGCCGAGGTCGACCTTGAGCGCGTCCATCACCGGGTAGAAGATGGGCAGGAACACCAGGATGATGGCCGGCCACTCGAACGGCCAGCCCAGCAGGAAGATGAGCACCAGCACCACGATCAGCATCACCACCGGCGAGAACTGCAGCGCCAGCATGGAATCGGTGATCCAGTTCGCGGTTCCCATGCGCGCGAACACCGCGCCGAACACGTTCGAGGTGACCGCGAGCAGCAGCACCATGGCGGAGGTCGCGGTGGTGGCCAGCACCGCGCGCTTGAGGCCTGCGTAGCTCATCCTGCGGTAAGCCACCGCGAGCAGCAGGGCACCGAAGGCGCCCATCCCCGCTGCTTCCGTGGGCGTCGCGATGCCCGCGAGAATGGAGCCCAGCGCGGCCGCGATCAGGCCCACCAGCGGCACCACGCCGATGATGACTTCCTTGATCATGTTCGGCACGCTGACGACGCGCTCCGCCGCCGGCACCGGCGGGCCCAGCTTCGGGTTGATGAACGAGCGCCCGAGCAGGTAGGCGAGGTACAGGCAGGCGAGCATGATGCCGGGGCCGAATGCCGCGGCATACAGGTCGGCCACCGACACCCCCAGCACCGGGCCCATGACGATCAGCATCACCGAAGGCGGGATCAGGATGCCGAGCGTCCCCCCCGCGGTGATGGCCCCGGCCGCGAGCCGCCCGTCGTAGCCGGTCTTGATCATGATCGGCGAGGCCATGATGCCCAGCACCGTCACCGCGGCGCCGACGATGCCGGTGGCCATGGCGAAGATGGCCGCGGTCAGGATCACCACCGCGTACAGCGAACCCCGGATCGGCGCCAGCAGCAGGCGCAGGGCGACGAACAGGCGCTCCATCAGCCCCGCCTGCTCGGTGATGAAGCCCATGAAGATGAACAGGGGCACCGCGGCGAGCAGCGATTCCTTCATCATGCCGATGGTCTGGAAATAGGCCAGGCTGAACACCACCTCGCCCAGGCCGAAGTAGCCGAAGGTGAGGGCGAGGAAGAGCAGGGTGAAGGAGATCGGGAAGCCGATGAAAATGGCGCCGATCATCACCACCAGCATGATCATCCCGAGCAGGGCGAGATCGGTCATGGCGCTTTTTCCACCATCATGCCGGAGCTCATATCTCGATCTTCTCCTTGTGCTCGAGCTCGATGCCGGTGCGCGCGGCATGGACGCTCTTGATGGTCTCGGAGATGCCCTGGATGAGGAGCAGCAGGCAGGTGAGCGGGATCACCAACTTGAACGGCCACAGAATCGGCCGCCACGGCGTCTGCTCGGAAACCTCGCCGATTCCGAACGCGTACCAGCCCTCGCCGCCGCTCACGATCATGAACACGAAGATGGACGGGAAGAAGAACACGATGTAGGCCACCGAATCCACCACGCCCTTGGTGCGGATGGACCACTTCTCGAAGAAGAAGTCGGTGCGGATGTGCGCACCCTTGTGCAGCGCGTAGGCCGAGCCGAGCATGAAAATGGTGCCGTACAGCATGTAGGTGAGCTCGAAAGACCACTGCGTGGGCGCGTCGAACAGATAGCGCGCGAAGGCTTCGTGGCAGACCACGTAGACCAGGGGCAGGATGAGCCACGCCACCCAGGTGCCGGTGGTGTCGGTGAACTTGTCGATGATCCGGACCAGCCGGATCTGCGTCGGTACCGCTTCTTCCATCAGGTCAGTCCCGGTTCACGAGGATGAAAAGAAAAGGGGGCGTTGCCGCCCCCTTTTGTCCGGACAAATGCTACTTCTTCGCCGCCGCCTTGGCCGCCGGCTTCGCGCCGCGCTCAGGCCAGTAGTAGTTCGCGACGAACGAGTAGGGCGGGAACATGAAGCGCTTGGCCGGCACCACCAGGGCGGCGTAGGCCTTCTGCGAGTCATGCACCTTCTTGAAGAACGGGCTCTTCTTGCCTTCCTCGGCTGCGATCTGGTCCCAGGCCTTGAGGAACTGCGTCAGGATGTCCGGCGGGGTGCGCAGGATCTGGACGCCATGCTTCACCTGGAGCTCGGAGAGCGCATCGGCGTTCTGCCGCTGCCACTTCGCCCACCACACCACGAAGGTGTCGCTGGCGACCGACTTCATCAGCTCCTGGTGCGCCGGGCTGAGCGCCTTCCAGACGTCGCCGTTGATCAGCACTTCGCCGATGGTGACGTTCTCGTGCACGCCGGGGGTGTAGTGGTACTTCCAGACGTTGTGGAAGCCAAGGCGCCGGTCCTCTTCGCCGCCGATCCACTCCGCGCAGTCGATGACGCCGCGCTGCGCCGCCGGGATGATCTCGCCGCCGGGCATGTTGACCGTGGTCATCCCCATCTTCTGGAACACCTCGGCGGCCATGCCGGTCTGGCGGCACTTCATGCCCTTGAAGTCGGCCAGGTTCTTGATCGGCCGCTTGAACCAGCCGAAGGCCTGCGGGCCGGAGGGCAGGATCGGGATCCAGTGCACGTTCATCTTGAGTTCTTTCTGGAAGAACTCGTTGCACAGGTCGATGCCGCCGCCGTGGTGCATCCAGCCCAGGGCGTCGATCATGTCCATGCCGAAGGTGCCGCCGGGGCCGCCGGTGCACAGGATCGCGGCCTTGTTCTTGCCCACCCAGTAGCCCGACCAGGCGTGCGCGCCGTCGAGCACCTTCTTGTGCGTGGCATCCAGCACCTCGAAGGCCGGAACCACCTGCCCCGCGGGCATGGCGTTGATCTTGAGGGAACCGGCCGAGATCTTGTTGATCTTGTCGGCGAAGTACAGGAAGTTTTCGTACAGCGTCAGGCTGGCGGGCCAGGTGGCCTGCATGTTGAGCGTGGTTTGCGCCTGCGCGCCGGAAGCCATGGCCCCGGTGCACGCCAGCGCGACAAGCGCCTTCTTCAGATGCGACATGATCCCTCCTCCTAGAGTGATTTCCGCAAAGCGAAACGCAGCCTACACGCTAAGAACGCCCCCGGTCAACAAAGGGGAAAAAGTTCCCCGGCATTTCGACGACACTGGGTCGGGGTCAAAAAAAAGGGCAGCCGAGGCTGCCCTTTTCCGGTGCGGGGGCGCCCCCCGGCGACGCCGGCTACTTCTTGCCGTCGCCCTTGCCCTTGGCCGCGCCCTTCCTTACGTCCTCCGGCCAGTAGTAGTTGGCGAGGAAGGAGTACGGCGGGAACATGAAGCGCTTGGCCGGCACCACCTTGGAGGCGTACTCCCGCTGCGAATCGAGCACCTTCTTGAAGAACGGGCTCTTGGCGGACTCCTCGGCGGCGATCTGGTCCCAGGCCTTCAGGAACGCGGTCAGCACCTCCGGCGGGGTGCGCAGGATCTGCGTGCCGTGCTTGGTCCGCATCTCGATGATGGCGTCGGCGTTCTGGCGCTGCCACTTCACCCACCAGCGCATGAACGTCTCCAGCGTCGCCGAGCGCACCGCCTCCTGGTGCTGCGGGGCGAAGCCCTTCCAGACGTCGGTGTTGATGATCAGTTCCGCGATGGACGAGCTCTCGTGCACGCCGGGGGTGTAGTGGTACTTGAACACCTGCGGCAGGCCGAGGCGCAGGTCCTCCACGCCGCCCACCCACTCCGCGCAGTCGATCACGCCGCGCTGCGCCGACGGGATGATCTCGCCGCCTGGCATGTTCACCACCGCCATGCCCATCCGCTGGAAGATCTCGGCCACGATGCCGGTCTGGCGGCACTTCATGCCCTTGAAGTCCGCGAGGTTCTTGATCGGGCGCTTGAACCAGCCGAAGGCCTGGGGGCTGGCGGGCATGATCGGGAACGCGAGCACGTTGAGCTTGAGTTCCTTCTGGTAGAAGTCCCAGTACATGTCCAGGCCGCCGCCCTCGTACATCCAGCCCAGGAAGTCCATGTGGTCCATGCCGAACG
>JALHLN010000225.1 GCA_022844545.1 Burkholderiales bacterium
ATCACCTCCTGCCCGGTGTGGCGGTCCAGGTTCCCGGTGGGCTCGTCGGCGAGGATCACCGCGGGGCCGAGGGCGAGCGCGCGCGCGATGGCGACGCGCTGGCACTGGCCGCCGGAGAGTTCGCTCGGCCGGTGTTTCGCGCGCTCCTCCAGCCCGTACTCGGCGAGGATCCGGTCGAGGCGCCGGCGGCGTTCCTCGGGCGCGATCCCGGCCAGCATCATGGGCAGCTCGATGTTCTGCTCGGCGCTCAAGCGCGGCACCAGGTGGAAGAACTGGAACACGAAGCCCAGCTTGTCGCGGCGCACGCGCGCGGTCTCGTCGTCCGACAGCGAGGTGACGTCGCGCCCATCGAGCAAGTAGCGCCCGCTGTCGGGCCGGTCGAGCAGGCCGATGACGTTCAGCAGCGTCGACTTGCCCGAGCCCGAGGGGCCCATGATGGACAGGTACTCGCCCGCCGCGATGTCCATCGCGACTCCTCGCAGCGCGTGGACCTCCTCGCCGCCCACCCGGAACACGCGCTCGATCCCCTGGAGGGATATCACTGCGGCCGGATCACGGCTTGGGCGGGGCGGCTTCCGCCTCGGCCAGCGCCCCCGCCTTGATCCCGGCGCGCTCCAGCGAGGTCACCACCCGCTCGCCCGCCGCCAGCCCGGAGCGAATCTCGGTGTGCTCCCAGTTGGACAGCCCGGGTTCCACCTTGCGCTCCTCCAGCCGGCCGCCGGCGCCCAGCACGAGCACCTTGTTGCCGGGCATCAGGGCCGCGGTGGGAATGCGCAGCACCTGGTCGCGGCCGCTGACGACCACCTCGACATCGGCGCTGTAGCCCACCAGCAGGTGACGGGTCTCGCCGGCGGTGTCGAACTCGACCTCCACCTCGACCGTGCGCGCCTGCTTCTCCAGCGCCAGCACGTAGGGCGCGATGCGGCGCAGCCTGCCGGCGAAGGGCTTGCCGCGGTAGGCATCCAGGGTGATGCGCGCCGGCATCCCGATCTTCAGCTGCGCGGCGTCCACCTCATCGATCGGCGCGGTGACGTAGAGGCAGGCATCGTCGATGAGGTCGATCGCGGGCAGGGTGGGGATGCCGGGCGGCGAGGGCGTGAGGTACTCGCCGACCTCGCCGTTGATGTCGGCGACGATGCCGGCGAAGGGCGCGCGCAGCGTGGTGCGCGAGGTGTCGGCGACCGAGGCGCGGATGCGCGCGTCGGCCTCCTTGACCTGCGCGCGCGCGCTCTCGCAGCCGGCTGCCCTGGCCTTCGCCTCGCTCTCGGCGCGGTCCAGCCGGTCCTCGGAAACGAAGCCCTGCTTGCGCAAGTCGCGCGTGCGCGCCGCTTCGCGCGCCGCATTCTCCGCCATCAGGCAGGCTTCGTTCACGCGCGAGCGCGCCGACAGCAACTGCTCGCGCGCCACGCGCTCGCGTGCCGCGAGGTCGTCGTTCCAGAGCTGCAGCAGCAGCTGGCCCTCCTTGACCCGCTCGCCCTTGCGCACCGCCAGCTTCTCGATGCGGCCGCCCAGCGGCGCCGAGATCCTGGCGCGGCGGCAGGCGGCGACCGACCCGGCGCGGGTATTGGCGACCGTGGCCTCGACGCGGCCCGCCTCCGCGACGGCGACCAGCACCCGGACCGGGACCGGGCGGGTGGCCTTCCAGGCGGCGAGGCCCAGCGCCACCACCAGGGCAAGCGCCGCCAACCAGCGCATGCTGCGGGGCAGGGTCATGTCAGACGATGATCGGGCCGCGGCGAGGCCCGTGTTTGATCGGCGTCAAACGCGGCGGCGGGGCGGCGGGGATCATGGTTGCCTATGCTCACTTTCGAGGATTGTATCGGCCTGTGCGGCCTCACCGAGGACGAGGTGAGGGCGATCGCGGAGCATGAGCGCATCCCGGAGATCGCCGCCGCCGAGCTGGGCCACTACCTCATCAGCACGCCCGAGGGCGAACTGTGCGTCCGGGCCATGATACGCGACGACATCGCGCATGCCGTCGCCGAGGGTCACCGCGAGCGCGAACTGACGCTGAAGCTGGTGCTGCGCAACTTCATCCTGCAGCACCCGCGCTGCGAGCAGCGCCACCGCGAGCAGCTGGTCCTGCCCGACCGGCGCCTCGCCGGCCGCGGCTAGCCGCGCCGCCGTGGCCGCAGCGCTCGGCGCCGCCCAGCTCTGCCGCATCTGCGACCCGGCGAGCCTGGGGTTCCGCACCACCGACGAGCTGGCGGACCTGGCCGAGCCGCCGGGGCAGGTCCGCGCCGAGGACGCGATCCGCTTCGCCGTGGATGTCGTGCACGAGGGCTACAACCTGTTCGTCATGGGGCCCGAGGGCCACGGCCGGCGCAGCATGATCCGGCGCGTGCTGGAGCGCCGGGCGGGCAAGGGCGCCGCGCCCTCGGACTGGGTCTATGTGTTCAACTTCAGGACGCCCCACCAGCCGCGCGCGCTGCGCCTGCCCATGGGCCGCGCCGAGCGGCTGCGCCAGGACATGGAGGGGCTGGTCGGGGACCTGCGCGCCGGGATTCCGGCAGCGTTCGAGACCGACGAGCATCGCAGCCGCCTGAAGGAGATCGAGGGCGCGTTCGAGCACCGCCAGGAGGAGGCCCTCGGGGCGGTCGGCGAGCACGCGCGCAAGGACGGCATCGCGCTGCTGCGCACGCCGGCCGGATTCGGCTTCGCGCCGATGCGCGACGACGCAGTGATGGCGCCGGAGGCGTTCCACAAGCTGCCGCAGGCGGAGCAGGAGCGGCTGCAGGCGCGCATCGCCGAGCTGCAGGAGGAACTCGAGGCGGTGATCCACGAGGTGCCGAAGTGGCGCCGCGAGGCACAGCGCCGGCTGCGCGAGCTGAACCGCGAGGTCACCAGCGCGGTGGTCGGGAGCCTGATCGAGGAACTGGAGGCCGGCTACCGCGACCTGCCCGAGGTCGCGGCCTACCTGGGCGAGGTGCGCGCCGACGTGCTCGACCACGCCGAGTACTTCCAGCATGCGAAGGACGGCGAGCGGCCGACGCTGTTCGGCATCCCGCTGCCGGCGCCCGAGGGCGGCGACGCGCCGCTGCGCCGCTACCTGGTGAACGTGCTGGTGGCGCACGGCGACGGCCAGGGCGCGCCGATCGTGCAGGAGGAGAACCCGACCCACGACAACCTGGTCGGACGCATCGAGCACATCGCGCAGATGGGCACGCTGCAGACCGACTTCTCGCTGATCAAGTCCGGCGCGCTGCACCGCGCCAACGGCGGCTACCTGATCCTGGACGCGATCAAGCTCCTCACCCAGCCCTTCGCCTGGGAGGCGCTCAAGCGCGCCCTGCGCGCCCGCGAGATCAAGATCGAGCCGCTGGGCCAGGCGCTGAGCCTGGTGAGCACGGTGTCGCTGACCCCGCAGCCGATCCCGCTGCAGCTCAAGGTGGTGCTGGTCGGCCCGCGCCGTGTCTACTACCTGCTGCACGCCTACGACCCGGAGTTCGCCGAGCTGTTCAAGGTGGCGGCGGACTTCGAGGACGAATTCACCCGCGCCGATGGCGCCGACCTCCAATACGCGCGACTGGTGGCGACGGTGGCGCGGCGCGACAAGCTGCGCGCGCTCGACTGCGGCGCGGTGGCGAAGGTGATCGAGCAGGCGGTGCGCGGCGCGAGCGACACCGAGAAGCTCTCGGCCAACCTGGAGGCGCTGGCCGACCTGCTGCGCGAAGCCGACTATTGGGCCGGCGAGGCGGGGCGCGCGATCACCGCCGCGGCGGACGTGGAGCGCGCGGTCGAGGCGCAGGAAGCGCGCGCCGGGCGGGTGCGCGACCGCCTGCGCAAGGCGGTGCTGGAGGGGACGCTCCTCATCGACACCGCGGGCGAGCGCATCGGCCAGGTCAACGGCCTCGCGGTCACCGAACTCGCCGGCCGCGCCTTCGGCATGGCCCACCGCATCACGGCGCGCGTGCGCCTGGGCGGGGGCAAGGTGGTGGACATCGAGCGCGAATCCGAGCTGGGCGGGCCGATCCACTCCAAGGGCGTGCTGATCCTGTCCGGGTTCCTCTCCGCGCGCTACGCGGTCAAGGTGCCGCTCGCGCTCGCCGCGAGCCTGGTGTTCGAGCAGAGCTACGGCGGGGTCGAGGGCGACAGCGCCTCGTCGGCCGAGCTGTGCGCGCTGCTCTCGGCGATCGCCGAGGCGCCGGTGCGCCAGTCGCTCGCCATCACCGGCTCGGTCAGCCAGCACGGCGACGTGCAGGCCATCGGCGGCGTCAACGAGAAGATCGAGGGCTTCTTCGCGCTGTGCCGCGCCCGCGGGCTGACCGGGGAGCAGGGCGTGATCATCCCGCAGGCGAACGTGCGCCACCTGATGCTGCGCGCGGAGGTGGTGCAGGCGGTCGCCGAGGGCAAGTTCGCGATCCATCCGGTGCGCAGCATCGACGAGGCCGCGGCGCTGCTCACCGGGTTGCCGGCGGGGGAGCGCGACGCGCTGGGGGCTTTCCCGGCCGGAACGCTCAACCGCCGCGTCGAGGAGCGCCTGCTCGAACTTGCCGGGCAGGCGAAGGACAGGCGGCTGCGCGATGGGCGCAGGCTGGAGCGGCGCGAGCGGGGGCGCCGTTGAGCGCTTCCCGGATCCTGATCGAGGTGGAGGCCGGCACCTCCGCGCATGAACTGGAGGCGGCAGTCGCGCTGGCCGGGCGCATCGGCGCCGAGCTGACCGGCCTGTTCGTCGAGGACGCGACCTTGCTGCGCTTTGCGGCGCTGCCCTTCGCGCGCGAGATCGGATTCGCTTCCGCGGCGCGGCGCGGCACCGATGTGGACGCCATGGAGCGCTCGCTGCGGACCCTGGCGCGCGAGGCGCGGCGTGGGCTGGCGCGTGTCGCAGAGCGGCGGGATGTGCGCTGGTCGTTCCGCGTCGAACGCGGCGTGTTGCCCGAGGCCTTGCTGGCCGCGGCGGCCGCCTGCCTTCCGGGTCCGCCGTGCGAAACCCTGCGCCTGCTGCTGCTGGGCGACGGCGAGGCGCCGGTGTTGCGCTGGGCCGAGCATGCGCGCATGGCGGGGCGCCTGG
>JALHLN010000226.1 GCA_022844545.1 Burkholderiales bacterium
CGCGAGCGACGGCCCGGCCGCGGCCACCGGCACGACGACCGCGGCCGCCTGACGGGCGCGCCTTGATCCTGCGCTGCGGCCGGTATGCGCTGGCCCAGGATCGGCCGCTCCTGATGGGCGTGCTCAACGTCACGCCCGATTCCTTCTCCGACGGCGGCCGGTTCCTGTCTCGCGAAGCGGCAGTCGCGCACGCGCGCCGGCTGGCCGCCGAGGGCGCCGACCTGCTGGACATCGGCGGCGAATCCTCCCGGCCGGGCGCGGCGCCGGTCAGCGAGGACGACGAGCTCGAACGCGTGCTCCCGGTGCTCGAGGCGCTGCAGGACCTGCCGGTGCCGCTTTCCGTGGATACCCGCCGCCCGCGGGTCATGCGCGAGGCGCTGGCGGCCGGCGCCTCCATGATCAACGACATCGAGGCGCTCGAGGCGCCCGGCGCGCTGGAAGCGGTGGCGGCCTCCTCCTGCGGCGTTTGCCTGATGCACAAGAAGGGCGACCCGGCCACGATGCAGCGCGACCCGGTCTATGGCGACGTCGTCGCCGAGGTGAAGGCCTATCTCGCGGCGCGCATCGCCGCCTGCGAGGCCGCCGGCATCGCGCGCGAGCGGATCGTCGCCGATCCCGGGTTCGGCTTCGGCAAGACCGCGGCGCACAACCTGGAACTGCTGCGGCGCCTCGCGCAGTTCGCGGACCTGGGCGTGCCCATCGCCTCGGGCTGGTCGCGCAAGTCGACGCTGGGCGCGATCACCGGGCGGCCCGCCGGGGAGCGCCTCGCGGCCAGCCTCGCGGCCGCTTTGCTGTCGGCGCAGGCAGGGGCGACAATACTGAGGATTCACGACGTCGGGGAGACGCGTGACGCGCTCGCCGTGTGGCTGGCGATGCGCAACGGGGATATTCGAGGCACCGCATGAGCAGGAAGCACTTCGGCACCGACGGCGTGAGGGGCACCGTGGGCAACGCGCCCATGACGCCCGATTTCGTGCTGCGCCTGGGCTACGCGGCGGGCCGCGTGCTGGCGGCGCGCGGCGCGGAGGCCGGCGAGCGGCCGGCGGTGCTCATCGGCAAGGACACGCGCATCTCCGGCTACATGATCGAGGCGGCGCTGGAGGCCGGGTTCTCCGCCGCAGGCGTGGACGTGCTCCTGTGCGGCCCGCTGCCGACACCCGGCGTCGCCTACCTGACGCGCGCGCTGCGGCTCTCGGCCGGCGTCGTGATCAGCGCCTCGCACAATCCCTACGCCGACAACGGCATCAAGTTCTTCTCCGGGGACGGCTACAAGCTGCCCGACGCGCTCGAGGCGCAGATCGAGGCGCGCCTCGAGCAGCCCATGGGCTGCAACCCGTCGGCGAAGCTGGGCCGCGCCCGGCGCGTGGACGACGCCCAGGGGCGCTACATCGAGTTCTGCAAGTCCACGTTTCCCGGCGAGCTCGACCTCAAGGGCATGAAGCTGGTGGTGGACTGCGCGCACGGCGCCGCCTACGGCGTCGCGCCGCAGGTGTTCCACGAGCTGGGCGCCGAGGTCCTCGCCATCGGCGTCGCGCCCGACGGCTACAACATCAACGACGGGTTCGGCGCCACCGCGCCGGAGAACCTGGTGATGGAAGTGAAGCGCCAGAAGGCGCAGCTGGGCATCGCCCTGGACGGCGACGCCGACCGGTTGCTGATGGTGGACGGCGGCGGCACCGCCTACGACGGCGACCAGATGCTCTACGCGATCTCGAAGCACCGCGCCGGGCGGGAGAAGCTGGCCGGCGTGGCCGGGACGCTGATGACCAATTTCGCGCTCGAGCAGGCCTTCGCGCGCATGAAGGTGCCGTTCGCGCGCGCCGCCGTCGGCGACCGCTACGTGCTGGAGCTGCTGCGGGAGAAGGGCTGGCTGCTTGGCGGGGAGAACTCCGGCCACATCCTGAGCCTGGACAAGCACACCACCGGCGACGGCATCGTGTCGGCGCTGCAGGTGCTGACGGCGATGCGGCAGTCGGGCAAATCGCTCGCGCAGTTGACCGCGGACCTGGTGATGTATCCGCAGGTGCTGGTGAACGTGACCATCCCGAAGGGCTTCCAGTGGAAGACGCGCAAGTCCATTGCCAAGGCGCAGGCGGACGCCGAGAAGGCCCTGAACGGGAAGGGCAGGGTCCTGCTGCGGCCCTCCGGGACCGAGCCGGTGCTGCGCGTCATGGTGGAAGGGGAACCGCGTAAGGCTATTGAATCCGCAGCAAAATCCATTGCCGACGTGGTTCGGCGGGAGGCCGCTGCCTGACGCAGGCTGAGATTCGGGTTGACGTGTCCCTAACGTTTCCATTATTCTGGAAATATGGAAACGAATGAAGCCGTCCGGTCCCTCAGCGCGCTGGCGCAGGGTTCGCGCCTCGCGATCTTCAGGTTGCTGGTGCGGGCGGGCCCCGCCGGCATGGCCGCCGGGAGCATCGGCGAGCAGCTGGAGCTGCCGCCCGCCACGCTGTCGTTCCACCTCGCGGGACTGACGCGCGCCGGCCTGGCGCGCAGCCGGCAGGAGGGTCGATTCGTGATCTACAGCGCCGCGTTCGAGCGCATGAACGACCTCGTCGCATTCCTGACCACCAACTGCTGCGGCGGCGTGAGCTGCGCCCCGCAGGCATGCCAACCCGAAACGGACAAAGGAGAAAGCCATGAAGAGACTTCACGTGCACGTCGCCGTGCATGACCTGGAGCAGAGCATCCGCTTCTACAAGGCGCTGTTCGACGCCGAGCCCACGGTGAAGAAGGACGACTACGCCAAGTGGCAGCTGGAGGACCCGCGCGTCAATTTCGCGATCTCGAAGCGCGGCGCGAAGACCGGGCTCGACCACCTCGGCATCCAGGCGGAGAACGAAGGCGAGCTGGGCGCGCTGCGCTCGCAATTGGCGCAGGCCGATGTCGCCATCCTGGACCAGAAGGACGCCACCTGCTGCTACGCGAAGAGCGACAAGCACTGGACGCTCGACCCGCAGGGCATCGCCTGGGAGTCGTTCCGCACGCTGGAGGCGGCGCCGACCTACGGTGCGGACACGCTTGCGCAGGCCAGGCCACGCGATGGCGCCAAGGCCGTCTGCTGCGCGCCGCTATGAAGAACGTACTCTTCCTTTGCACCGGAAACTCGGCGCGCTCCATCCTCGCCGAGGCCTACCTCAACGCGGCGGGCGCAGGACGCTTCAAGGCCTTCAGCGCCGGCAGCCATCCGGCCGGACAGCCGAATCCGTTCGCGCTGGAGCTGCTGGCGAAGAACCGCATCGACACCTCGGGCCTGCGTTCAAAGAGCTGGGACGAGTTTGCGCGGCCCGGCGCTCCGGGGCTCGATTTCGTGTTCACGGTCTGCGACAACGCGGCGGGCGAGGTCTGCCCGATCTGGCCGGGGCAGCCCATCAGCGCGCACTGGGGCGTGAACGATCCGGCTGCGGTGACTGGCTCCGATGACGAGAAGCGCCGCGCGTTCCTGCGCGCCTTTAGGGAGCTGAGCACGCGCATCAACCTGTTCCTCAACCTGCCGATGGAAAAACTCGACCGGCTGGGATTGAAGAAGAAGCTCGACGAAATCGGCAAGACCGGCCGGGAAGCTCCGGTTCCGTGAGCCTGGCGCGGAGGGCGGGGGCCGAATGCCTCGGCACCAGCCTGCTGCTCGCCGCCGTGGTCGGTTCGGGAATCATGGGCGAGCGCCTGGCGGGCGGAAACGTGGCGATCGCGCTGCTCGCCAACTCGATCGCCACTGGCGGGGCGCTGGCGGCGCTGATCATTGCCTTCGGCCCGCGTTCAGGGGCTCACTTCAATCCGGTCGTGACCCTGGCGCTGGCGCTGCGTGGCGAGGTCGCGAAACGTGAAGTCGCCCCGTACGTCTTCGCGCAAGTCGTCGGAGGGTTGCTCGGCGTTTTCGCCGCGCACGCCATGTTCGAGTTGCCGGTGTTGCAGGTCGGCGAGAAGCTGCGCAGTGGGCTGGCGCAGTGGTGGAGCGAGATCGTAGCCACCTTCGGACTTGTGCTGGTGGTGCTGTCCTGCGATCGCGCGAGATCGTGGGCGGCGCCGATCGCCGTCGGCGGCTATATCACCGCGGCCTACTGGTTCACCGCATCCACTTCATTCGCCAATCCGGCAGTGACGCTGGCACGCGGGTTCACCACCACGTTCGCCGGCATCCGTCCCGACGACGTGCTGCCATTCGCCCTCGCGCAGCTGCTGGGCGCGGGTTTCGCAGTCCTTGCCGACCGGGCGTTGCGACCCCGGACCTGAGGTGCAATGTGTACGATCGTGCACATTTGGCGGTGTGCAGGGGGTGCGGCGGGCGTCGAGCGCCCAAGCGCTGCTAGAATCGCGCCTCCTTGAAAGGCGCCACCCAAAACCCTGCTGAGCGCGCACTCGCGCTCTACCGCACCATGGCCCGCATCCGCGCGTTCGAAGACGCCGCGGAAGAGGCCTCGAAGGGCGGCGTGTCGGCGTTCGGCGCGGCGTTGAGCCAGGACGTGATGGTGCGCGGCCCGCTGCACCTGTCCACCGGACAGGAGGCGGTGCCCGCCGGTGTCTGCGCCAATCTTGCGATCACCGACATGATCACCTCCACGCACCGTGGCCATGGCCACACCATCGCCAAGGGCGCCTCCATCGAGAAGATGATGTGCGAGCTGTTCGGCCGCGCCACCGGCTTCAACGGCGGCAAGGGCGGCTCGATGCACATCGCCGATTTTTCGGTCGGCATGCTGGGCGCCAACGGCGTGGTCGCCGCCGGCATCCCGATCGCGGTGGGCGCGGCGCACGCGGTGCGCATCCGCGGCGGCAGCGAGGTGGTGGCCTGCTTCTTCGGCGACGGCGCGATCAACCGCGGCCCGTTCATGGAGGGCCTGAACTGGGCCGCCATCCACAAGCTCCCGCTGCTGTTCGTCTGCGAGGACAACCGCTGGTCG
>JALHLN010000227.1 GCA_022844545.1 Burkholderiales bacterium
CCGGCGCCGCGCGCCGAGGCAGACGAGCCGCGCGCCGAGGCCGTGCGGCCCGGCGGCGAGGTGCAGTCCGCGCTCCGGCTGATCGAGGAACCTGCGTTCCGGGACGCGGTCGTCGCAGTCTCTCCCCACGGAGGCTAGGATGTTCCAGGTGATCGCTCGCATCGCGACCCTGGCCGCGACGGCGGGGTTCGTCGTCGCGGTTCCGGCGTCCGCGCAGGAAACGCCACCCGACCTGCTGGTGAAGAACGTCACCCTCGAGGTGGTGGACATCGTCCGCGGCGACAAGGACATCCAGGCCGGCGACCGCAGGAAGGTCGTGGCCCTGATCGAAGCCAAGGTCCTGCCGCACTTCAACTTCGACGCCATGACCGCGAGCGCGGTGGCGCGGCACTGGAGCAAGGCGAGCGCCGAGCAGAAGGCGCGGCTCACCGACGAGTTCCGCACGCTGCTGGTGCGCACCTACGCCAGTTCGATCGCGGCCTACAAGGACCAGAAGTTCGACTTCCGGCCGCTGCGCGCCAAGCCCACCGATACCGACGTCACGGTGATGGTGCGGGTGATGCAGTCCGGCGCGCAGCCGGTGCAGCTGGAGTACGACATGGAGAAGCGCCCCAACGGCTGGAAAGTCTGGGACGTGCGCGTCGCCGGCATCAGCCTGGTGGCCAACTACCGCAGCGAGTTCGACAACCAGGTGCGCGACGGCGGCATCGACGGCCTGATCAAGACCCTGCGCGCGAAGAACCAGTCGCTGGAGCGGCCGACGGTGGCTGCCGGCGGGGACGGGAAGAAGTGATCGCGCGCGAGGGCGAGCGTATGATCGTCTCCGGCGCGGTCACGCTGGACGGCGTCGAGGCGCTGCTCGAGCAGGGCCGTGCGCAGATCCTGGCCGGCGCGCGCGTCGTCGACCTCGCCGGGGTGACGGAGCTGGACTCCTCCGCACTCGCGATGCTGCTCGCCTGGCTGCGCGAGGCGCGTTCCCGCAACCGGGAACTCGCCTTCACCGGCTTTCCCGAGGGACTGACCGCGATCGCGCGCCTGTACGGCGTCGACGGCCTGCTGGCCGCCGCGCAGCCGGACCTCTCCACCCACCACTAAAGGCCGGGGCGGTCGGCCGGGGGCTGCGCGGCACCGTGGCACGCTCCCGGCTGCCGCCGCGCACATGACTTTTGCCATCGAAACCGTCAATGTCGAGAAGCGCTACGGCTGCCTGCGCGCGCTTGACGCGGTCAGCCTGCAGGTCCGGCAGGGGGAGTTCTTCGGCCTGCTCGGGCCCAACGGCGCGGGCAAGACGACGCTGATCAGCGTCGTCGCCGGCCTGGTGCGCGCGAGCGCCGGAACGGCCCGCGTCATGGGCGCGGACGTGGTGGCCGACTACCGCAGCGCGCGGCGCATGCTCGGCGTGGTGCCGCAGGAGCTGGTGTTCGACCCGTTCTTCACCGTGCGCGAGACCCTGCGCCTGCAGTCGGGCTATTTCGGCCTGCGCCGCAACGACGCCTGGATCGACGAGATCATCCATCACCTCGACCTCGACGCGAAGGCCGAGGCCAACATGCGCACCCTCTCCGGGGGCATGAAGCGGCGCGTGCTGGTCGCGCAGGCGCTGGTGCACAAGCCCCCGGTCATCGTGCTCGACGAGCCCACCGCCGGCGTGGACGTCGAGCTGCGCCAGGGCCTGTGGCGCTTCATCCGGCGCCTGAACCGCGACGGCCACACCATCGTCCTCACCACCCACTACCTGGACGAGGCCGAGGAGCTGTGCGACCGCATCGCGCTGCTCAAGGCGGGGCGCGTGGTGGCGCTGGATTCCACCCGCAACCTGCTGCAGACCTTCTCCGGCTTCGTGCTGCGCCTGCGCCTGGACCGCGAGCAGCTGCCCGCGGGCCTTGACGCCCCGGTGCTGTCGCAGGACGGCACCAGCTTCAACCTGCGCCTGCGCGATACCGCGGAGCTGGAATCGGTGCTGCACCGCCTGCGCGAGGCCGGCGTCGGCATCGCCGAGTTCGAGCTGCAGCCGCCGGACCTGGAGGAGGTGTTCCTCAGGGTGATGGAAAGGCATTGACGATGGGCGGCTTCCCGACCCTGTTCTACAAGGAGACGCTGCGCTTCTGGAAGGTGAGCTTCCAGACCGTCGCCGCGCCGGTGCTGACCTCGCTCCTGTACCTAGTGGTGTTCGCCCAGGCGCTGGCGGACCGCGCCCCCGCGCCCGGCGGGGTGAGCTACACCGCGTTCCTGGTTCCCGGGCTGGTGATGATGAGCATCCTGCAGAACGCCTTCGCCAACAGCTCCTCCAGCCTGATCCAGTCCAAGGTCACCGGCAACATGGTGTTCGTGCTGCTGCCGCCGATCTCGCACCTGGAACTCTACGCCGCCTATGTGCTCGCCTCGATGGTGCGCGGCCTGGTGGTGGGCGCCGGGGTGCTGGCGGTGACCGCGCTGTTCGTCGACCTGCGCCTCGCCTCGCCGCTGTGGATCGCCGGCTTCGCGCTGGTGGGCTCCGCGGTGCTGGGCGCGCTGGGCCTCCTGGCGGGCATCTGGGCCGACAAGTTCGACCAGATCGCGGCGTTCCAGAATTTCGTCATCCTGCCGCTCACCTTCCTCTCGGGCGTGTTCTATTCGATCCATTCGCTGCCCGAGTTCTGGCAGCACGCCTCGCACCTGAACCCGTTCTTCTACCTGATCGACGGCTTCCGCTACGGCTTCATCGGCGCTTCCGACTTCCCGCCGCTCGCGAGCCTGGCGGTGGGCGGGTTAAGCTTCGCGATCCTGTCGGCGATCGCGCTCGCGCTCCTGAAATCAGGCTACAAACTTCGCGGCTGAGGCAGATAATCATGGTAACCAGTGACAGCGTCAGGCAGGGCATCGCGGCGGGACTCGCCTGCGAGCATCTCGAGGTGATCGGCGACGGCCAGCATTTCCAGGCCGTGATCGTGTCCACGGCGTTCGAGGGCAAGAGCCGCGTCCAGCGCCACCAGCTGGTGTACCGCGCGCTGGGCGAGCGCATGCGCGAGGAGATCCACGCCCTGTCCATGCAGACCCTGACCCCGGCGGAGTGGAAGCCCGGTGGATAAGCTGCGGATCACCGGCGGGCGTCCGCTCGAGGGGGCGGTGCGCATCTCCGGGGCGAAGAACGCCGCGCTGCCGGTGATGGCGGCGACGCTGCTCGCCCCCGGCGTGCACACCTTGCGCAACGTGCCGCGCCTGCGCGACACGCAGACCTTCGCGCGCGTGCTCGAGATCCTGGGCGCGAAGATTGCCGTCGACGGCGACCTGATGACGATCGACACGCAAGGCGTCAACGCGGTCGAGGCGCCGTACGACCTGGTGAAGACCATGCGGGCCAGCATCTATGTGCTCGCGCCGCTGCTGGCGCGTTTCGGCCAGTCGCGGGTGTCGCTGCCCGGCGGCTGCGCCTGGGGACCGCGGCCGGTGAACCTGCACCTCGCCGGACTGCAGGCGATGGGCGCGAAGCTCGAGATCGAGCACGGCTACATTGTCGGCCGCGGCGTGAAGCTGAAGGGCGCGAGCTTCGGCTTCGACGTGGTCTCGGTGGGCGCCACCGTGCAGCTGATGATGGCCGCGGTGCTGGCCGAGGGCACGACGGTGCTCGAGAACGTCGCCCTGGAACCCGACGTCACGGCGCTGGGCGAGGTGCTGCTCGCCTGCGGCGCGCGCATCGAGGGGCTGGGCTCGCGCCGGCTCGTGATCCACGGCGTGGCCGGCCTGCGGCCGGTCGACGCCACCATCATCCCGGACCGCATCGAGGCGGCCACCTTCGCCGCCGCCGCGGCGATGACCGGCGGCTCGATCCGGCTCGAGCGGGTGATTCCGGATCACTTCGAGGCGGCGCTGCTCAAGCTGGAGGAGGCCGGCTGCACCGTGCGTCGCGCGGCCGACTCGGTCGCCGTGGCCGGCCCGGCGCGGCCCAGGGCGGTGGACGTGGTGACGCAACCCTTCCCGGGCTTCCCCACCGACATGCAGGCACAGATGATCGCGGTGTGCGCGGTGGCCTCCGGCACGAGCGTCATCGAGGACACCATCTACCTGGATCGCTTCACCCACGTCCCGGAACTCGCGCGCCTGGGCGCGAACATCGAGTTGAAGGGCAACGTCGCGGTCGTCAAGGGCGTCTCGCGCCTCTCGGGCGCCCAGGTGATGGCGACCGACCTGCGAGCGTCGGCCTGCCTGGTGATCGCCGCGCTCGCCGCCGAAGGCGAGACCGTGATCGACCGCATCTACCACCTCGACCGCGGCTACGAGGCGCTGGAGACCAAGCTGGCGGCCCTGGGCGCAACGGTCCAGCGGGTAAACTGACCACCATGGGCGCCATCAGCATCGCGTTGTCGAAGGGCCGCATTCTCGAGGAGACCGGGCCGCTGCTGGCGCGCGTCGGCGCCGCGCCGAAGGAGGACCCGGAGGCTTCGCGCAAGCTCATCCTGCCCACGGCGCGCCGCGACGTGCGGCTGATCGTGGTGCGCGCCTCGGACGTTCCCACCTACGTCCAGCACGGCGCCGCCGAGATCGGCATCGCCGGCAAGGACGTGCTGCGCGAGCATGGCGGCGCCGGCCTCTACCAGCCGCTGGACCTGGGCATCGCGCGCTGCCGAATGATGGTGGCGGTGCGCCGCGGTTTCGACTACGCCGCCGCGGTGCGCCAGGGCGCGCGGCTGCGCGTGGCCACCAAGTACATCCAGACCACGCGCGAGCATTTCGCCGCCAAGGGCGTGCACGTCGACCTGATCCGGCTCTATGGCTCCATGGAACTGGCGCCCCTGCTCAACCTCGCCGACGCCATCGTGGACCTGGTGTCCACCGGCGCGACGCTGAAGGCGAACCGGCTGCAGGCGGTGGAGGAGAT
>JALHLN010000228.1 GCA_022844545.1 Burkholderiales bacterium
GGCAGGTAGCCGCCCAGCACGTCGTACTGGTTCATGCGGCGGAACTCGTGCACGATGCCGCGCGGCTGCTGCAGGATGTGCACGAACAGCAGCCGCGCCAGCGGGTCGCGGCGCAGCTTCGCGTCCAGCCGGCCGCGCGCGCGCCACAGCGCGCGCAGGGTGGCCGCGCTCATGCCGCGCAGGTCGCCGTGCTGCTGCATCAGCAGGAAGCTCTCCAGGATCGCGCGCGGCTCGCGCTCGAACAGGTCCTCGCGGCGCGCCTCCAGCAGCGTGCCTCGCGCCTGGAAGCGCTCGTTCAGCAGGCGCGGCGCCGCATCCGGCTCCGGCGCGAAGCGCGCCTGCAGGTTCTGCAGCAGGATGGTATTGAGCTGCGTGATCGCCTTGGCGTGCCGGTAGTAGGCCTGCATCAGCTGCTCGCTGGCGCGCCGCGACGGCTTGGCGGCGAAGCCGCACTGCGTGGCGAGGGCGTCCTGGTGATCGAACACGATGCGGTCCTCGCGGCGGCCGGCAAGGTAGTGCAGCCGGATGCGCAGGTCCTGGATCGCGGCCTCGTGGCGGGCGAGGCGCAGCGCCTCCCCCTTCTGCAGCAGGCCTTCGCCGGCGAGGTCGCGCCAGTGCCGGCCGATGCCGCAGGCCCGCGCGATCCAGCGGATCACCTGCAGGTCGCGCAACCCGCCCGGCGAATCCTTGAGGTTGGGCTCCAGCGCGAACGGGGTGTCGCGGTGCTTGGCGTGGCGCTGCTCCTGCTCCAGCCGCTTCGCCTTCAGGAAGGCGACAGGGTCGAGGCTGCGCTCGAGCGCCTTCGCCAGGCGGCGGAACAGCCGCGCGTTGCCCGCCAGCAGGCGCGCCTCCAGCAGGGAGGTCTCGATCGTGATGTCGCCGCGCGAGGTCTCCAGGCAGGCCTCGACCGTGCGCACGCTGTGCCCGATCTCCAGGCCGACGTCCCAGAACAGGCCCACCACGCGCTCCAGGCGAGCGCGCTCCTCCGCGTCCGGCTCGTGCGCGAGGAGGATCAGGACGTCGACGTCCGAACACGGGAACATTTCGCCGCGGCCGTAGCCCCCGGTGGCCACCAGCGCCATCGCGGCGGAGGGCGCGCGGTCGTGCCAGATCGCCTGCAGCGTCTGGTCGATCCGCCGCGCATGCTCGTGCAGCAGCCAGGCGGGTTTGCGGCCCCTGAGGTAGGCCTCGCGCAGCGCAGCCCGCGATTGCCTCAGCCCGTCGCGCAGCGACTCGACCGGGACCGGCGCGGTCATGGCCGCCTCAGACGCTGGCGGCGGGCGGCGGCGGCGCGCCGTCCGACACGGTCAGCACCTCGTAGCCGCCTTCGGTAACCAGCACGGTGTGCTCCCACTGCGCCGAGAGGCTGTGGTCCTTGGTGACGATGGTCCAGCCGTCGGCCAGCTCGCGGATCGCGGACTTGCCGGCATTGATCATCGGCTCGATGGTGAAGGTCATCCCCGGTTCCAGGCGCATCCCTGTGCCGGCGCGGCCGTAGTGCAGCACCTGCGGCTCCTCGTGGAACTTGCGGCCGATGCCGTGGCCGCAGAACTCGCGCACCACCGAGTAGCCGGCGGCCTCGGCGTGGCGCTGGATCGCCTCGCCGATGTCGCCCAGCTGCGCGCCGGGGCGCACCATGCGGATGCCGCGCCACATGCACTGGTACGTGGTCTCGACCAGGCGGCGCGCCTGGATGCCGGGCTCGCCGACGTAGTACATCCGGCTGGAGTCACCATGGAAGCCGTCCTTGATGACGGTGATGTCGATGTTGAGCACGTCGCCCGGCTTGAGCACCCGGTCCCCGGGGATGCCGTGGCAGACCTGATGGTTCACGGAGGTGCAGATGGACTTGGGGAACGGCTTGTAGCCCGGCGGGGCGTAGTTGAGCGGCGCCGGGACCGTGCCCTGCACCCCGACCATGTAGGCGTGGCACAGGTCGTTCAGTTCTCCGGTGCTGATCCCCGGGCGGACGTGGGGGGCGATGTAATCGAGGACCTCGGAGGCCAGTCGACCGGCGATCCGCATCTTCCCGACTTCCTCGGCATTCTTGATGACGGCTGGCATGGGGTGCAAAAAGGTGCTGATTATGCTAGAATTTCGGGCTCTCTGCGGAACGTGATTCGCGATCCACAGGGAAGTTTCCCGCCTGGCAGCTTAGGGTGCCCCGACCGGCTCGATCCGGTGCGTACACGGGGTCGCTGTTTGCCGGAGCGGCAGTGATCAACCCTAAACGGAGCTTTGCACATGTCTGTGACGATGCGTCAGATGCTGGAGGCCGGCGTGCATTTCGGCCACCAGACGCGGTACTGGAACCCGAAGATGGCGCAGTACATCTTCGGCCACCGCAACAAGATCCACATCATCAACCTCGAGAAGACGCTGTCCCTTTACCAGGACGCGACCAAGTACGTCCGCCAGCTGACCGCGAACAAGGGCACGGTGCTGTTCGTCGGCACCAAGCGCCAGGCGCGCGAGATCGTGCGCGAGGAAGCGCAGCGCTGCGGCAGCCCCTACGTCGACTACCGCTGGCTGGGCGGCATGCTCACCAACTTCAAGACCGTGAAGCAGTCCATCAAGCGCCTGAAGGAGATGGAGGGCATGGTGGCCGACGGCACGCTGGAGCGCATGTCGAAGAAGGAGGCCCTCGGCGTGCAGCGCGAACTGGAGAAGCTCCAGCGCTCGCTGGGCGGCATAAAGGACCTGAACGGCCTGCCCGATGCGCTGTTCATCATCGACGTCGGCTACCAGAAGGGCGCCGTCCAGGAGGCGGTCAAGCTGGGCGTGCCGGTCGTCGCAGTGGTCGACACCAACCATTCGCCGGCGGGCATCACCCATGTCATCCCGGGCAACGACGATTCCAGCCGGGCGATCCGCCTGTACGCGCGCGGCATCGCCGACGCGGTGCTGGAAGGCCGTTCGCAGTCGGTCGAGGAGGTGGTTGCCGCCTCGCGCGACGAGTTCGTCGAAGTCGAAGAGGCCGGCGAGGGCTGAGCCGCGGCCGGCGCGGAACCTCGAAAAAGGGGCCCGCGTGGCCCCTTTTTTTGAATCGGAAACACGAAAGGAAGGCAGGAGCATGGCTGAGATCAGCGCAAGCCTCGTCCGGGAACTGCGGGAAATGACCGGGCTGGGGATGATGGAATGCAAGAAGGCGCTCGCCGAGGCGGGCGGCGACCTCAAGAAGGCCGAGGAACTGCTGCGCATCAAGAGCGGCGCCAAGGCGAGCAAGGCCGCCGGCCGCGTCGCCGCCGAGGGCGTGGTCGGGACCTTCCTCGCCGCCGACGGCAGGCTGGGGGCGCTGGTGGAGCTCAACTGCGAGACCGACTTCGTCGCCAAGAACGCGGACTTCCTCGCCTTCGCGGCCGACCTCGCCGCGCTGGTCGCGTCGACGAATCCGAAGGACACCGCGGCGCTGAGCGCGCTCGAGGGCATCGAGGCGCGGCGCCAGGCGCTGGTGCAGAAGATCGGCGAGAACATCTCCATCCGCCGCTTCGAGCGCATCGCGGCGCAGGGCAGGCTCGCCCAGTACGTCCACGGCGGCCGCATCGGCGTACTGGTGGACTACGAGGGCGCGGAGGACGCGGGCAAGGACGTCGCGATGCACATCTCCTTCGCCAAGCCCGGCTACATGACGAAGGCAGAGGTGCCCACCGACGTGGTCGAACGCGAGCGCGGCATTCTCGCGGCGCGCGCGGCGGAATCGGGCAAGCCGGCCGAGATCGTCGCCAAGATGGTCGAGGGCGGCCTCAACAAGTACCTGGGCGAGCTGACGCTGCTCGGCCAGCCGTTCATCAAGGACGACAAGCAGACCATCGAGAAGATGCTGGCCGCGCGCAAGACGAAGGTGCACGGCTTCCGCTTCCTGGTGGTCGGCGCCGGCATCGAGAAGAAGTCCGCCGACTTCGCCGCCGAGGTGATGGCCACCGCGGGGATGGCGCGCTGAGCGCGGGCCGGACCATGCCCTCCGCCGCCACCTTCACCCCCCGCTACAAGCGCATCCTGCTCAAGCTCTCGGGCGAGGCGCTGATGGGCGAGGGGTCCTACGGCATCAGCCGCCAGACCATCGGCGAGATCGTCGGCGAGATCGCCGAAGTGGCGCGGGCGGGGGTCGAGATCGGGGTGGTGATCGGCGGCGGCAACATCTTCCGCGGCGTCGCCCCCGGCGCCGCCGGCATGGACCGCGCGACGGCCGACTACATGGGCATGCTCGCCACGGTGATGAACGCACTCGCGCTGCAGGACGCCATGCGCCAGGCGGGCATCGCGAGCCGCGTGCAGTCCGCGCTCAACATCGAGCAGGTGGTGGAGCCATACATCCGCGGCAAGGCGATCCGCTACCTCGAGGAAGGCAAGCTGGTGATCTTCGCCGCCGGCACCGGCAACCCGTTCTTCACCACCGATACCGCCGCCGCGCTGCGCGCGAGCGAGGTCGGCGCCGAGATCGTGCTCAAGGCGACCAAGGTCGACGGGGTCTACACCGCCGACCCGAAGCAGGACCCCGCGGCGCAGCGCTACCACCGGATCAGCTTCGACGAGGCGATCCAGCGCGACCTCAAGGTCATGGACGCCACCGCGCTCGCGCTGTGCCGCGACCAGCGGCTGCCGGTCAACGTCTTCAGCATCTTCAAGAAGGGCGCGCTGGTCCGCGTCGTCGCCGGCGCGGACGAGGGCACCCTGGTGCATGCATAGGGCAGGATTTCTCGGACAGCAACGCCGGAGGCTGGGATGATCGCCGAACTGAAGAAGAACACCGAAGCACGGATGAAGAAGAGCCTGGAGGCCTTCAAGGCCGACCTCGCCAAGGTCCGCACCGG
>JALHLN010000229.1 GCA_022844545.1 Burkholderiales bacterium
GCCGAGAACGACGTCGTCTTCACCGCCATCGGCGATTGAGGCTCCTGCACATCGTGCTGTATGCATGATGGCTTCAGCCTCGAATCGCTGGGCGTGCCGACGGCCGTGATCGTGACCACGACCTTCCTGCACGAGGCGAAGGTGCAGCGCGCCGCGCTCGGCATGGTGGGCCTCGCGCCGGTGGTGATCGAGCATCCGCTGAGCTCCATCTCGGAGGAGGAGATCAGGGCCCGCGCCGCCGACGCCCTCGGGCAGGTGGTGAAGGTCTGGCAGGGCAGCTATACCGAGCCGGCGTAGCGCGAGGTGAAGGGAGCGCTGTCAGGCGTCGTGGTGCTGGACCTGACGCGCTTCCTGTCGGGCCCGTACTGCACCCTGCTGCTGGCCGGCATGGGCGCGGAGGTGATCAAGGTGGATGACCCGGCGGGCGGCGACCCCACCGCCAAGGCGCCGCCCTTCGCCGGGCCGCAGGGCGTGTCGCTGCACAAGAAGACCGATGCGGACTTCGGGCTCGCTTACCTCAAGCGCGCGCGTGGCAAGAAATCCATCACCCTCGACCTGAAGGCGCCCGAGGGGCGGCGCCTGCTGCAGGCGCTCGCCGCGAAGGCCGATGTCGTGGTGGAGAACTTCCGCCCCGGCGTGGCCGCGCGCATCGGCGCCGACTATGCCACGCTGAGCCGCGACAACCCGCGCCTCGTGCACTGCTCGCTCACCGGCTACGGCGCGAGCGGACCCGACAGCGACCTCAAGGCCTACGACCTGATGGTGCAGGCGGGTGCGGGCCTGATGGGCATCAGCGGCGATCCGGACGGGGCGCCGGCCAAGGCGGGCTCGGCGCTGTCGGACTGCATCGCCGGCGCCTACTCGGCCCTGGGCATCGTATCCGCGCTGAACGAACGCAACCGCAGCGGCAAGGGCCAGGCGATCGACGTCTCCATGACCGATTGCCTGTTCTCGCTGGTGATGGACGAGCCGCTGGACTGCTACGCGGCGCTCGGCCTGTCGCCGCGCCAGGGCAACCGCATCATGCGCTTCTCGCCCTTCAACGCCTACGCGACGCAGGACGGCTGGGTCACCATCGGCTGCGCCACGAACGAGGAATGGCGCGCGCTGCTGGAGGCGATGGGTCGCGCGGACCTGCTCCAGGACCCGGACATGATGAACGTCGGCTGGCGGATCGCGAACAGCGCCGCGGTGGACCGCGTCGTGGGGGAATGGGCGAAGGGTTTCGACAAGGCGGCGCTGGTCGCATTGCTCCTGCGCCATGACGTCGCCTGCAGCCCGGTGCGCTCGCCGCGGGACCTCATGGAATGGGAGCACCTGCGCGCGCGCGACATGGTGCGGCCGCTCCAGCAGCCTGACGGCACGCCGGCCGGCGCGGCCGCAGCCGGATTCCCGTTCAAGTTCAGCCGCTCGGAGGCGAACCACGAGACGGCGGCGCCCATGCCGGGCGCGCACACCGGCGAAGTGCTGGCGCGGTTCCTGGGGACGGGGGCGGGCGAGCTCGAGAAGCTGAGGCGGGACGGAATCGTGTAGCCGTGCAGCGACTCAGCCCGGCTGGCCGTCCAGCCGCGGGCGGGTCAGGATCGGAATGTAGGCCACGGTGAATGCGGCGAAGGCGGCGCTCCACAGCGCGGCGGAGCCGATCACCGCCGCGACATAGAACTCCGGAATCGCCAGCGGCACCAGCACCCGCACCGCCGCGGCCAGCTGCACCATCACGTAGGCCGCGACTTCCGCGCCACCCGCGATGAGCGGCCGCGCCGTATGGCCGCGCGCGGTCCGCGTCATCATCCCCAGCGTCAGGCCGCCGATGGCGCCGATGGTGAGCGCGTGCGTGGCGAGCGCCGCCGGCGCGAAGCCGAACCCGGCGAGGCCGCGCAGCGCCAGGTGCGCGACCAGCCAGGCGTAGGCGAGGTGCAGGATCCAGACCATCGGCTTGGCGAGCGTGCGCTGCGGCGCCCACAGTGCGAGGCGCGCTGCGTGCAGGGCGGCGGCGACAAGCGCAACGGCGGCCGACGCGACCTCGAGCCCGAGCGCATCGCAAGCGATCAGCGCCAGGATCGAGCCCAGCGCCGCGCGCTCCAGCAGCGGATGGCGCCTCGCGCCGGCGCCCGGAACCCCGTTGTTGGTGAACATCGGCACCACGCGCCCGGCCATGACCGCGATCACGAACAGCACCACGTCCAGGCCCAGCGTCAGCGCCAGTCGTGCGGATTGCTGGAACAGGATCCCCGCGGCGCCCAGTGCCAGGACCAGCGCGATGAAGAAGTAGTTGCGCCGGTTGCCGGCGGCGAGGAGCGGCCTGCCGATGCCCCAGGCCACCGCGATCGCGAACAGCATCCCCGCGACGGCCGCCGCGGGCAGGGAGAACGGCGCAAGCAGTCGCGCCGCGACCCAGAGCGCCGCGATGCCGGCGAGCGCGGCGCCGGTCGGCGTCGGACGCCCGGTCCAGGCGCGCACCGCGGTGAGGAGGAACCCGGCGATCACCGCGAAGGCGTAGCCGAACAGCATCTCGTGCGCGTGCCAGAGCGGATTGGCGCCGGGGAGCCAGCCGGCGTACTGCATGGCCCAGAGCGGAACGGCAAGCGCGGCATAGGCGCCGGCCAGCAGGTACAGCGGGCGGAAGCCGAGCGCGAACAGCGCGAAGCGAGGAAGTTCCCGTCCGTCCTGCATTTCGCGGCTGATATTCAGGCTTCCAGAGGATATTTATTGCATGTTCGCAGGACGAGCTTGGATTGCATTGAGGTGGATCAATCTGCGCGCCCCGCGGTTCTGCTGAGATGGGCCGTGCTGAAGATGCGGGACAGAAGCGTGCGGCCGCTGGTGCAGGGCGGCATGGGGGTGGGGATATCGGCGCACCGGCTCGCCGGGGCGGTCGCGCGCGAGGGTTGCGTCGGCACCCTCTCCAGCGTGGACCTGCGCCGGCACCACGCCGACCTGATGCGCGAGACCGGGCGCTCGCGCGACCGCGCCTTGATCGAGCAGGCGAACCTCGTTGCGCTGGATCGCGAGATCCGCGCCGCGCGCGAGATCGCGGGCGGCCGGGGAATGATCGCGGTCAACGTCATGCGCGCGGTGTCGCAGTACGCGGATTACGTGCGCCAGGCCTGCCGGAGCGGGGCCGACGCCATCGTGGTCGGCGCCGGCCTGCCGTTCGACCTGCCCGAGCTCACCGCCGATTACCCGGAGGTGGCGCTGGTCCCGATTCTCTCCGAGGCGCGCGCCATCGGCCTGCTGGTGAAGAAGTGGCAGCGCAAGGGACGCCTGCCCGACGCGATCGTGATCGAGCACCCGCGCTACGCCGGCGGCCACCTGGGCGCGGCGAAGATCGCAGAGGTGGGGGACAGCCGCTTCGACTTCGCGCAGGTGCTGCCCGCGGCGCAAAGGCTGTTCGAGGACATGGGGATCGCGCCGATTCCGCTGATCCTCGCCGGGGGGATCAATTCTCCGGAGCGGCTGCGCGAGGCGCTTGCGCTGGGCGCCTCGGGGGTCCAGGTCGGCACGCCGTTCGCGGTGACCGAGGAATGCGACGCGCACCCGGAATTCAAGCGCGTGCTGGCCTCCGCCCGCGCCGAGGACATCGTCACCTTCATGAGCGTCGCCGGGCTGCCGGCGCGCGCGGTGCGCACGCCGTGGCTGGCGCGCTACCTGGAGCGGGAGGCGGTGTTCCGCGAGGCGACGCGCAAGCGCCCCTGCACGCTGGGCTGGGAATGCCTGGCGCAATGCGGCCTGCGCGACGGCAACGCCGCCATGGGCCAGTTCTGCATCGACCACCAGCTCGCCGCGGCGCTGCGCGGCGACGTCGAGCACGGATTGTTCTTCCGCGGCTCCGAGCCGGTGCCCTTCGGCGCCGCGATCCGCCCGGTGCGCGAGCTGGCGGACTACCTGCTGGCAGCCTAGCCCTTCGCTCAGTACGCGACGCACTGCTCGCAGACGGTGCCGCGCACATCCCGCCTCAGGTGCGCCGCGCGCAGGGCGACGAACGGCGCCGAGTTCCACGCGTCCATGAACGGTTCCCGGTTCAGGTCGCCCATGGTCCAGTTGGCGGTGGCGTCGAAGCAGCAGGCCGAGAGCTTGCCCTCGGCGGTGACATGGCCCTCGGTGAACGCCGACCAGCAGGGTAGCGGCGCGCGCAGCGCCTCCAGCCTGCCCTGGTTGCCGGCCGTGGGCCGGTAGCCCAGTTCCGCCTCGCGCGTGGTGGCGAAGGCGCCCATGGAATACAGCGGCAGCCAGTAGTGCTGGTCCACGTACGGGCGCACCTTCTGCGCCAGCAGCGCCTCCATTTTCCCGTGCTGGGCGCCGTCGTACTTGATGGAGGAGGCGTAGAGGCCGGTCCTGTAGCCGCCCCGGCGCCGGACATCCCAGGCCGAGGCGACGTTCTCCAGCGCGCGCCGGAAGAGTTTCCCCGCCACGCCCATGACGCTCTCGAACTGGTCTTCGTCGGCGGCGTTGACGGACCATTTCAGGGAATCCAGGCCCGCCCGCATGCATTCCTCGACCGCCTCGGGAAAGGCCATCGAGGCATTCGATGTCAGGAACACGTAGGGCATCGCCAGCTCCTGCTTCAGCCAGGCGATGCAGTCCACCAGCAGGCGCGGATTCATGAAGGACTCGCCGAGGTAGAACACGCCGACTTCCTCGACGCCGGCCTCGCGCATCTCGCGGGTGATGCGCTTGAACAGTCCGAGATCCATGTCCCACTTCGGCTGCACTTCGCGGGTGCGCAGGGCGCAGAAGCCGCAGCGGTAGTTGCAGCGCGGCGAGACTTC
>JALHLN010000230.1 GCA_022844545.1 Burkholderiales bacterium
ATCGAGTCGCTGCTCGACACCGACCTGTACAAGTTCACCATGATGCAGGTGGTGCTGCACCACTTCCCCGGCGCGCAGGTGGAGTACGTGTTCAAGTGCCGCACCGAGGGCGTGGACCTGGCGCCGGACGCCGACGCGATCCGCGCCGGCATCGCCGACCTGTGCCGGTTGCGCTTCCGCGAGGAGGAACTCGCCTACCTGCGCGGCCTGCGCTTCATGAAGTCCGATTTCGTCGATTTCCTCGGACTGTTCCAGTTCAATGAAAAGTACATCGACGTGAAAGTGGGCGCGACGCCTCCCGGGCTTGAAGTCTCGATCCGGGGGCCCTGGCTCCATACGATCATGTACGAGATCCCGGTGCTCGCGATCGTCTCGGAGCTGTACTTCCGCCGCACCCAGCCCAGGCCCGACCTCGACGAGGGCCGGCGCCGCCTGGAGGCGAAGATCGACCAGGTGCGCGTGCTGGAGCCCGGTTTCGTGTTCCGCATCTCGGACTACGGCACGCGCAGGCGCTTCTCGCGCGAATGGCACGACGAGGTGATCGCGACGTTCAAGCGCGAGATCCCGGAGCGCTTCGCCGGCACCTCGAACGTGTGGCTGGCGATGAAGCACGGCGTGACGCCGCTGGGCACCATGGCGCACGAGTACATGCAGGCCTGCCAGGCGCTGGGGCCGCGCCTGCGCGACTCGCAGGTGTTCGCCTTCGATGTCTGGGCCAAGGAATACCGCGGCGACCTCGGCATCGCCATCGCCGACACCTACGGGACGGACGCGTTTCTCAGGGATTTCGACATGTATTTCTGCAAGCTGTTCGACGGCGCGCGGCAGGATTCGGGAGACCCGTTCCAATGGGGCGAGCGCCTGATCGAGCACTACCAGCGGAACCGCGTCGACCCGCGCACCAAGACGCTGATCTTTTCCGACCAGCTCTCGGTGCCGACCGCGATCCGGATCGCGCAGCGCTTCCAGGGCCGCGCGCTGACCTCGTTCGGCATCGGCACCAACCTCACCAACGACCTGGGCGTTGATCCGATCAACATCGTCATCAAGATGACCGAGTGCAACGGCCAGCCGGTGGCGAAGGTTTCCGACGCCCCGGGCAAGACCGTGAGCAAGGATCCCGGCTACCTCGCCTACCTGCGCCAGGTCTTCGGGCTGGAAGAAGCGAAGTCCGATTAGCCTGCCGCCCGCGACCCCGGCCCGGCCCCCGTGGCACCCCACCGCGATCGCGGTGCTGGCGACCTGCTTCGGGCTCAACCTGCTCGGGCGCGGCATCGGCGACACCTACACCGTGTTCCTGCAGCCGATCGAGCGCGAGTTCGGCTGGTCGCGTTCGCAGCTGACCAGCGTCTACTCGGTCTACCTGCTGGTCAACGGCTTCATCGCGCCGGTCGTCGGCTTCTTCTTCGACCGCGCCGGGCCGCGCTGGGTCTACACCGCGGGCCTCGCGGTGCTCGGCTGCGCCTTCGTGCTCGCCGGCTCGCTGCAGAACATCTGGCAGTTCTACCTGCTTGTGGGCGCGCTGGTCGGCATCGGCGTCAGCATGACCGGAATGGTGCCGGCCTCGGCGCTGCTCGCGCGCTGGTACCGGGCGCGGCTGTCCATCGCCATCGGCGTTGCGTTCTCGGGCGTCGGCGTGGGCACGGTGGTGCTGGTGCCGTTCGCGCAGTACCTGGTGAGCGGCTGGGACTGGCGCACCGCCTACCATGTGCTGGGCGCCGTGCTGCTGGCCGCCGCGGTCCTGGTGCCCCTGGCGCTGCCGTGGCGGCGCTTCTCGGCCGGCAATCCCGCGCTCGCGCCCGCCCCGCGCAAGGTGGGCGAAGCCGAAGGCGGCTGGACCTTGCGCGCGGCGATGAAGACGCCGATCTACCGGGGGCTGGCGACGGTGTTCTTCTGCACCGCGATGGGCATGTTCGCGGTGGTGGTGCAGCTGGTGGTGTTCCTGATCGACTCGGGCTTCACGCCGCTGGCCGCCGCCGCGGTATTCGGCATGGTCGGCATGCTCTCGGCGATCAGCGTCATGGCGAGCGGCTTCGTCGCCGAGCGCTTCGGCTACCGGCAGACGGTCACGGCAAGCTTCGCCGGCTCGATGAGCGGCATCCTGCTGCTGCTGGCGATCGCGGCGTGGCCGTCGTGGCTGCTGCTCGCGCTGTTCGTGCCGGTGTTCGGCCTGTGCATGGGCGTGCGCGGACCGATCATCTCCTCGGTCTGCACGCGCCAGTTCGCCGGACCCAGGGTCGCCACCATCTACGGCACCATCTACTCGACCAACGCCCTGGGTGCCGCGGTGGGCTCGCTCGTTGGCGGCGTGCTGCACGATGTCAGCGGCGGCTACGCGGCGGCCTACGTGTTCGCGCTCGTGTGCCTGGCAGCGGCGGCAGTCCCGTTCCTCCGCGTCCCCGCGCTGCGCGACTTCCGGTAAATCAGGGACAGTCCACGTTTTCCGTTCACGGAAAACGTGGACTGTCCCTATTTTTCCGCTTCTTCGAGGGCGGCGCGGTTATGGGGGGAGGCGATGGCGATCATGCGCCTGCGGCGCTCGGCAAGGCCGAGGCCGCGCAGGTCGGCCGCGCCGCATTCGGTGACGATGACGCCGGCTTCGCTGCGCGGCGTCGCCACCGGCCCCTGCAGTTGCGCCACGATGCGCGACGCGCGCAGAAGCATCAGCGAGACGCCTCCGGGCGACTGGTTCGCCGCGCGCACGAAATCGAGCGCGCCGCCCACGGCGCCCAGGTAGCTTCCGCCCGCGACTTCGGCGTTCACCTGTCCGGTCAAGTCCACCTCGACGGCGGAATTGATGGCGACGAAGCGCTCGATGCCGAGCAGCGTGCGCGGGTCGTGCGTGTACTCCGTGGAGCGCAGGCGGATCGCCGGGTTCCGATGCGCGTGCTCGAACAGCCTGCGGCTGCCCATGAGCAGGCCGCAGTTCACCTCGCGGATGATCCCGGCCTGCAGCAGCGGGATGACGCCGTCGCCGAGCGCGCCGCTGTGCACGGCGAGGCGCTTGCGGCCGGACAATTCCGCGCAGACCGCGTCGGGCAGGGCGCCGAGGCCGAATTCCAGCGTCGCGCCGTCGGGGATGAAGGCGGCCGCGTGGCGGGCGATGGCCTTTTCGGCATCGCCCGCCGGCTTCGCCTGCACGTTGGCCGGGGCGCGATCGCTCTCGGCGAGCAGAGCGATGTCCTTGCGGCGCAGCACCAGCTCGCCGTGGGTCCAGGGCACCTGCCGGTTGACTTCTGCGACGATGGTGCGGCCCGCCGCAATCGCGGGCACCAGGTACTCGGCGGCGAGACCAAGGCTGTATGCACCCTCGCCGTCGGGCGGGCTGAGCTGGAGGAAAACGACGTCACTGGCGAGCTTGCGCTCGCGGATCAGGGCGGCGAATCGGGAATAGGGGTGCGGCTGGATGTCGAGCACGCCGGCGTCGGCGAGCGCGCGGTTGGAGCCGGCGCCGCAATAGGCGGTGAGGCGCAGGTGGTCGGCGTGCTCGGGCTTGACGACGCCTGCGTAGTTGACCCCGAGGAACAGCTTCGCGCCGCTGAATGCGGCGCGCTGCGCGACCAGCGCCTCGGTCAGGAGTTGCGGCTCGGCTGTGGCCTGCCCGACCAGCACGCCATCGCCCGGCCGCAAGGCGCTCGCGAGTTCGATTGGCATCGGCCGATGCTAACATCGGCGGCGACCCCATCCGGAGATCCGTCATGCTCGATTCGCAAGCGCTCGACACCCTGTTCCGAACCGCACGCACGCAGAACGGCTTCCTCGGGCAGCCGGTCGCGGACGAGAAGATCCGCGCGCTCTACGAATTGATGAAGCTCGGCCCGACGACGATGAACACGCAACCGGGCCGCTTCGTGTTCGTGAAGTCGCCGGCCGCCAAGGAGAAGCTGCGTCCGGCCCTCAGCCCGGGCAACCTGGACAAGACCATGGCGGCGCCCTGCACGGTGATCGTCGCCTACGACATGCATTTCTACGAGTTCCTGCCCAGGACTTTCCCCAACAATCCGAACGCAAAGGCCATCTTCGAGGGCAAAGATGCGATCAACCAGACGGTCTGCCTGCGCAATGGTTCGCTGCAGGGCGCCTACCTGATCATCGCCGCGCGCGCGCTGGGATTGGATTGCGGGCCGATGTCCGGCTTCGACAACGCCAAGGTGGACGCGGCGTTTTTCCCGGACGGGCGCTGGAAGTCCAATTTCCTGTGCAACCTCGGCAGTGGCGACCCGGCCAAGGTGTTCCCGAGGAATCCGCGGCTCACTTTCGAAGAGGCCTGCCGGATCGAGTGACCGGCCTGGCGCCTTTCTCGTCGAATTCGTAGAGCAGCACCAGCTGGTCCTTCACCGGGCCGGCGAGACGCAGCTTCACCGCCCATTCACCCAGCATTTCCAGGTCGAGGCTCGCGCGGTATTCGCCCGGCGCCTTGCCGGGCTTCGCCTTTACCGGCTTGACGTTGTGCGCCATCGGCATCGAAGGCATGTCGGCGCCCACGGTGATCTGCGCGCCGGGCAGGGGCTGCCCGCCGCGCGCGAGGCGGATGGTGCAGTCGTAGACGAAATCGGTTTTCGTGGGCACGCAGGCGAGTTCGGCCTGCGCGCGCTGGGCGAGGGCGGGCAGGGGCAGCAGGAGCCCTAGCGCGAGGAACTGGGTAACGAAAAGCGCCGCCTTATCCATTGCACCGTCCTTTCATCAAGCAGGCCCCTGGGTCGCACCACCAGCAGCAGCGCCACCAGGCCGCCGAACACGATCATGCGGTAGCCCTGGAA
>JALHLN010000231.1 GCA_022844545.1 Burkholderiales bacterium
AGCGGCCGCAGCCTGCACGCGCAGGAGATCGCGTTCAACGACATCCGCACCACGCTGCAGGCGCTGATCTCCTCCTACGACAACACCAACTCGCTGCACACCAACGCCTACGACGAGGCCATCACCACGCCCACCGAGGAGTCCGTCAGGCGCGCGATGGCGATCCAGCTCATCATCAACCGCGAATGGGGCCTGGCGAAGAACGAGAACCCGAACCAGGGCTCCTTCGTCATCGAGGAGCTGACCGACCTGGTGGAGGAAGCGGTGCTGAAGGAGTTCGAAGCCATCAGCGCGCGCGGCGGGGTGCTGGGGGCGATGGAGACCGGCTACCAGCGCGGCAAGATCCAGGAAGAGTCCATGCACTACGAGCACCTCAAGCACTCCGGCGCCTACCCTATCGTGGGGGTCAACACCTTCCGCAACCCTGCTATGGACAAAGCGGGCGACTCGGCGCCGGCGAAGATCGAGCTCATCCGCTCGACGGAAGAAGAGAAGCAGTCCCAGCTGCGGCGGCTGCGCGAGTTCCAGGCGAGAAACGCGGCGCAGTCCGGCCCGATGCTCAGGCGCCTGCAGCAGGCGGTGATCGACAACGAGAACGTGTTCGCGGTGCTGGTGGAGGCGGTGCGGGTGTGCTCGCTGGGGCAGATCACCCATGCCCTGTTCGAGGTGGGCGGGCAGTACCGGCGCAGCATGTAGGCTGGGCTGGCCTTTCGTTTTGCGAAGGATGGCGGAACGGTTTGAAGCGGCGACATGCAGGTCATTGCCGCCATCGGGGAGCCCTTGCCAATGAGTTTCTGGAGCAGGATTTTTTCGACGCCCCGCCGGCTGTACGACTGGGTTCTGGGGTTCGCCTCCTCGCCCCACAGCGAACGCGCCCTTTTCGGCCTTTCGTTCGCCGAATCCTCGTTTTTCCCGATACCACCCGACGTCCTGCTGATGCCCCTGGTCCTTGGCAAGCCGGACAAGTGGCTTCGTTTCGCCACTTATTGCACAGTGGCATCGGTTCTGGGCGGCATTGCCGGTTACGTCATTGGCTACACGGTATGGGCGGGAATCGCCGAGAGTGTTTACGGCCTGCACATCCCCGGCCTGAACGTCGCAAACTTCGACAAGGTCGCGGCACTTTTCGAGAAGTACGATTTCTGGATCATCTTTGCCGCGGGATTCACCCCCATCCCCTACAAGGTGGCGACGATCAGCGCCGGTGCCTTTGCCCTGTCTCCCGCGGTGCAGAATCCCCTGGCTTATTTCCTGATTTTCGTCGTGGCGTCCTTCATCGGCAGGGCCAGCCGCTTTTACCTGGTGGCCTGGTTCTGCAGGCGATTCGGGCCCGGTATCCTGCCTTTCATCGACAGGTATTTTGGCTGGCTGAGCTTCGCCTTCGTGGCGCTCCTGGCCGGCGGTTTCTACGTTCTGAAGATGCTTTGAGGCAGGGCTTGTGTCCCTGTTGCACCGGCCTGAAGCGCGTCGCACAATCCGCCCTCGCTGATTCGAAGGAGAAAACCATGTCATTCGCTCGCCTGACCTTCATTGCCGTCCTGGCTGTGGCCGCTTTCACGGCCGGTCCTGCCGCCGCGCAGTGGCCCGAACGCCCGGTCCGGCTGGTGGTGTCGGTGGGTGCCGGCGGCGCCGCGGACCTGTTGTCGCGCAACCTGGCGAGCGGCTTTTCGCAGTTCGCCAACGGCCAGGCGCTGGTGGTGGAGAACCGCCCCGGCGCCGGCGGCACCATCGCGGCGGCTTCGGTTGCGCGCGAGAAGCCCGATGGCCATACGCTGTTCCTCGCCGAGGTCGGACCCAACGCCGTGTCGCATACGCTCGCCAAGCTGCCCTACGATCCGCACACCGCGTTCACGCCCATCATCCACGTCGCCAACCTGCCGGCCGTGGTCCTGATCCGCTCGACGCTGCCCTACAAGACGCTCGCCGAGTTCGTCGCGGCGGCCAAGCAGCAGCCGGGCAAGTTCAACTACGCCTCGGCGGGCCTGGGCAACTGGACGCACCTGTTCATGTCCTACCTGAACAGCCGCGCCGGCATCGACCAGGTCAACGTGGTCTACCGCTCGGGGGCCGAGATGCTGACGTCGCTCCTGCGCGGCGACGCAGATACCGCGATCATCACGGTCTCGACCTCGCTCGGCCAGGTGCGCGAGGGCAAGATCCGCGCGCTGGCCGGGGCCGCGATGCGGCCGATGCGGCAGCTGCCCGACGTGCCGCCGGCGGGACAGACGATCCCGGGATTCGATGTCAGCGTCTGGCACGGCATCGTCGGGCCGGCGGGGATGGATCCGGCGCTGGTGACGCGCATCAACGCCGTCTTCAACCAGGTCCTGCAGGCGCCCGCGGTGCGCAACGCGATCACCGAAGGACAGGCCGCCGACATCATCGCCGGCACGCCGCAGCAGTTCGACGCCTTCATCAAGGGCGAACTCAAGCGCTGGCCGGAGGTGGTGAAGGCTGCCGGGATCAAGGCCGACTGATGTGACGCCCCGCAAGGGCGAGCGCCTCCTGGTGCGTCCCCCGCTCGCCTGCGACGTCGGCATCTGGTGGGCGGCGCCATTCAGCACCGGGCACCGCGGCCTGGTGCCGGCGGGCGAGTTGATCGAGTGCAACACCGAACTGGCGCAGGGCGCGACTGCCGCGGTGTTCGTCCCGGTGCGCTACAAGGAACTGGAGTCCTGGCTGGTCGGCACCACCGATCCGCGGATGAGCAAGTATCAGGGCTACAGCCTGGCGGTGGACCTGGAGCGCCTGGCGTCCTGTTGCCGGCCCGCTGCAGGGGGAGATCCCGCCTCGCGCCTGCCGCAGGCGAGGGCTGGTGTAGGCTAGCCGGACCATGGCCGCCGCCGAGAACTGGGCCTTCCCCGCCAGCCTCCAGCCCAAGCCCGAGGAACTGGGCTTCGACCTCGCCGCCGCGCTGGACGCGGTGGTGCTGGTGAAGGCCGAGGTGCCCGAGGAAGCCTTCACCGCCGGCATCCTCGGCACCGAGCGCATCGGCAACGGCGTCGTGATTCGGGAGGACGGCCTGATCCTCACCATCGGCTACCTGATCACCGAGGCGCAATCCATCTGGCTCACCACCAACCGCGGTTCGGTGGTGGCCGGCCATGCGCTCGCCTACGACCAGGTCACCGGATTCGGGCTGGTGCTGCCGCTCGGTCCAATCGGCGTCAAGCCGATCGCCCGCGGCTCCGCGGGCGGCTGCGCGGTCGGCGACGAGGTCTACCTGATCGGCCAGGGCGGCCGCGAGCACGCGCTCAAGGCCGCGGTGTTCGCCAAGCGCGAGTTCGCGGGCTACTGGGAGTACGTGCTGGACGAAGCCATCTTCACCGCGCCCGCGCATCCGCAATGGGGCGGCGCAGCGCTGGTGGGCCGCGACGGCAGGCTGCTCGGCATCGGCTCGCTGCTGCTGCAGGAGGAGCAGGACGGCCGGCAGGTGCAGGGCAACATGGTGGTGCCGGTCGACCTGCTCGAGCCGATCCTGGACGACATGGTGCAGCACGGCCGCCCGAACCGGCCGCCGCGCGCGTGGCTGGGGCTGTATGTGCAGGAGGCCGGCGGGCGCCTGGTGGTGGGGGGCCTCGCCACCGGAGGACCGGCGGATCGAGCGGGAATCAAGCTGGGCGATGCCGTACTCGCGGTGGCGGGGGCGCGGGCGAATGGGCTGGCCGATCTGTTCCGCAAGATCTGGCAGTTGGGGCCGGCGGGGACCGAGGTGCCGCTGACGCTGTCGCGCCGCGAGACGCGCATCGAGGTGCGCGCGAAATCGGCGGACCGCGCCGATTTCCTGCTCAAGCCGCGCCTGCACTAGCCGCGGCCGGTTTCGTCAAGGCCGCGGGAATCGGCTACAGTTACCCCCGTCAGGCCTGTGCAAGAATGGGTCCTTGGAGGAGGACGAGGATGGCGGAGAGTCTCGCCGGACTGGACACGTTTCCCAAGCTGCTCGCGCACCACGCGAAAGTGCGCGGCGCGCTGCCTGCTTTGCGGGAGAAGAACCTCGGCATCTGGCAGACCTGGAGCTGGAAGCACTTCGCCGACGAGGCGCGCGCCATCGCCTGCGGCCTGGCCGCCGCCGGCTTCAAGCGCGGCGACCACCTGGCGATCGTCGGCGACAACCGGCCACGCCTGTATGCCGCGATGTGCGCGGCGCAATGCCTGGGCGGAATCCCGGTGCCGATGTACCAGGACGCCGCCGCTGCGGAAATGGCGTTCCCGATCGAGAACGCCGGCATCGAGTTCGCCGTGGCCGAGGACCAGGAGCAGGTGGACAAGCTGCTGGAGATCCTGCCGAAATGCCCGGCGCTCAAGCGCATCTACTACGACGACGCGCGCGGCATGCGCCACTACAAGCAACCGCAGCTCGCCCCCTACGACACGCTGCTCGAGGAGGGGCGCGCCGCGTTCGCGCGCGACCCTGCGTTCCTGGAGACCGAGATCGCCAAGGGTTCCGGTTCCGACACCGCGGCGATGTTCTTCACCTCGGGCACGACCGGCCATCCCAAGGGCGTCGTCCTCACCCATCACGCGCTCATCGACCGCGCCGCGGCCGCCGCGGAACTGGAGGGGCTGAGCGACCAGGACGTCGTCATCGCCTACCTGCCGCCGGCCTGGATCGGGCAGAACATCTTCTCCTACGCCCAGCCGTTCGTCACCGGCTACTGCATCTGCTGCCCGGAATCGGCCGAGACGGTGATGACCGACATGCGCGAGATCGG
>JALHLN010000232.1 GCA_022844545.1 Burkholderiales bacterium
CGCGATGGGCGGGCGCTGCCGCCATGCCCCGGTCTCCTGCTCGAAGGCGTGCGCCAGTTGCAGCACGCCGAAATCGTCGCGGTAGCGCCCGACGATCTGCAGGCCCACCGGCAGCGGCGGCGCGTCGGCGGTGAAGCCGGCCGGCACCGAGATCGCCGGATGGCTCGTGATGGTGACGTAGTAGCAGCTCTTCATCCAGTCGAGGTAGTTGGTCATCCTCGTGCCCGCGATCTCCAGCGGGTAATCCAGTTCGGTGGCGAAGGGCGGCAGCTGGTTCACCGGGCAGAGGAAGTAGTCGTAGCCCTCCAGGAACACGCGCATGCGGTGGTAGAGCGCGCTCCTCAGGCTCTCTGCGCGCGCGACCTGCTCCGGGGTGAGCCGCCAGCCCTGCTCCACGTTCCAGATGATGGTGTCCTTCACGTCGGCGCGCCGCGTCTTCACCAGCGGGCCGTAGTTCTGCACGAAAGACAGCGCGCGCAGGGTCTCGAAGGCCTCGGTGGCGCCGGTGAAATCCGGGCAGGCTTCCTCGACGACGCAGCCCAGGGACTTGAACACCGCCTTGTGCTTCTCCAGCACCGCCGTGACGCGCGGATCCATCGGCAGCCCGCCCATGTCGCGGCTCCAGGCCACGCGCACCTTCCGGAAGCTGCGCCGCAGCGGGCGGTTGAACAGCGCGCCGGATTCGCTGATCGAGGTCGGCGCGCGTCCGTCTGGCCCGGCCATGGCCGAGAGCAGGAACGCGGCATCCGACACCGTGCGCGCGATCGGCCCCAGCGTGGCGAGCGAGCTCCAGGCGTTGGGCGCCGGGAAATGCGGCACCCGCCCCGGGCTCGGCCGGAAGCCGACTACGTTGCAGTAGTTGCCCGGGTTGCGCAGCGACGCGGCGAGGTCGCCGCCGTCGGCGAAGGGCAGCATCCCGCAGGCCACCGCGGCTGCCGCGCCGCCCGAGGAGCCGCCGGCGCTCTTCGCGAGGTCGTAGGGATTGAGCGTGGCGCCGAACACGGCGTTGTAGGTGTGGCTGCCGGCGGCGAACTCCGGCAGGTTGGTCTTGCCCAGCGTGATCGCGCCGGCGGCCGTCAGCCGGTCGACGATGAGGTGGTTTTCCTTGGGCACGTTGTCCCGGTAGACAGGCGACCCCGAGGTGGTACGGATGCCCTTCGTGGGGACGTTGTCCTTGTAGGCGATGGGCAACCCCGTGAGAGGAGGCAAAGCAGACCCCCTCCCTTTTCCGCGCTTCCGGTCGAGCGCCTTCGCCGCCTTCAGCGCCTGCTCGGGCAGGAAGGTGACGATGGCGTTCACCTTCGGGTTGACGCGCTCCACCTGCGCGATGAAGGCGCGCATGACTTCGGTGGCGGAGAGCTTGCGCGCGCGGATCAGGGCCGCGAGACGGCGTGCCGGCGTGTAGTGGAGGTCCATGGCGCGAGTTTAGCCCGGCCGGCTACATCAGGACGATGTCGTACTGCTCCTGGGTGTAGGAGGTCTCCACCTGCATGGACACCGGCCGGCCGATGAAGTCGGTCAGCATGGCCAGGGCCCCGGACTCCTCCTCCAGGAACAGGTCGCACACCGGCTGCGAGGCGAGCACGCGCAGCTCCTTGGCAGGGAAGGCGCGCGCCTCGCGCAGCACCGCGCGCAGGATCTCGTAGCACACGGTGCGCGCGGTTTTCACCTCGCCGCGCCCGTCGCACACCGGGCAGGGCTCGCACAGGACGTGGGCGAGCGACTCGCGCGTGCGCTTGCGGGTCATCTCCACCAGCCCCAGCGCGGTGAAGCCGCTCACCGTCATCCGGGTGCGGTCGCGGGCGAGCGCGCGCTTGAATTCCTCCAGCACCGCGGCGCGGTGCTCCGCCGATTCCATGTCGATGAAGTCGACGACGATGATGCCGCCCAGGTTGCGCAGGCGCAGCTGGCGCGCGATCGCCTGCGCCGCCTCCAGGTTGGTCTTGAAAATGGTGTCGTCGAAGGTGCGGCTGCCGACGAAGCCGCCGGTGTTGACGTCGATCGTGGTCATGGCCTCGGTCTGGTCGATCACCAGCGTGCCGCCCGACTTGAGCTCGACGCGCCGGGACAGGGCCTTCTCGATCTCCGGCTCGACGTTGTACAGGTCGAACAGCGGCCGCTCGCCGGTGTAGTGCTCCAGCCTGGCGCGCAGCGCCGGCATGTAGGCCTCGGCGAAGGCCGCGAGCTTCTGGAAGTTCTCGCGCGAATCCACGCGCACCACCGTGACCCCGTCGGTGGTCATGTCGCGCAGCACGCGCTGCGCGAGCGACAGGTCCTGGTAGAGCAGCGAGGGCGGCGCGGCGCCCAGCGAGCGGGACTGGATGTCCCGCCAGAGGCTGCGCAGGTAGGCGATGTCGGCGCGCAACTCCTCGTCGCTCGCGCCTTCGGCAAGGGTGCGCAGGATGAAGCCGCCCTTCTCCTCCGCCGGCAGCAGCTCCTTCAGCCGGTCGCGCAGCTGCTGGCGCCCGGCCTCGTCCTCTATGCGCTGCGAGACGCCGATGTGTCCATCCTGCGGCAGGTGCACCAGCATCCGGCCGGCGAGCGAGATCTGCGTGGACAGGCGCGCGCCTTTGCTGCCGATCGGGTCCTTCACCACCTGCACCAGCAGTGGCTGGCCCTCGGCCAGCATTCTCTCGATCGGCTTGGGCCCCCCGCCGCCGGCGGCGCGCTCCTGCGCCTGGCGGCGGTGCTCGACCAGGTCGGCCACGTGCAGGAAGGCGGCGCGCTCCAGCCCGATCTCGACGAACGCCGACTGCATCCCGGGCAGCACCCGCGCCACCTTGCCCATGTAGATGTTGCCCACCAGCCCGCGGCTCGCGGCGCGCTCGACCACCAGCTCCTGCACCTGGCCGGCGCCCAGCACCGCCACCCGGGTTTCCTGCGGGGTGACGTTAACGAGTATTTCTTCGCTCACTGTGTCCCGAGAGGCGCTGGATCAGCTGCGCGGTTTCGTACAGCGGCAGGCCGACGATGCCGGAATGGCTGCCGCGGATCTCGGTGATGTAGCGCGCCGCGCGGCCCTGGATGGCGTAGGCGCCGGCCTTGTCGTCGGCCTCGCCGGTGGCGAGGTACTCGCGGATCGCCTCGGCGCCCAGCTCGCAGAACTGGACTTCGGACTCCGACAGCGCGACCTCGAGGCGCGTGTCGTACTTCAGCGCCACCGCGGTGAGCACTTCGTGGCGCTTGCCCGACAGCGCCGAGAGCATCTCGGCGGCCTCCTCCCGATTGCCCGGCTTGCCGAGGATGCGGCCCTGCAGCGCGACCGTGGTGTCCGCGGAAAGCACCGGCGCGCGCGGCAGGTTGCGCCGCTCCAGGCGCGCCCAGCCGGCCTCGGCCTTGGCGCGCGCGACGCGCTTCACGTACACCGCCGGCGTCTCGCCGCGCAGCACGGTTTCGTCCAGGTCCGGATCCGGCTCCGGGTCGGCGCGGAACAGCAGCAGGTGGAAGCGCACGCCGATCTGCGTCAGCAGGTCGCGACGGCGCGGGCTCCGCGATGCGAGATAGATGGAGCGGTCCGACGGCCTGGTCATGGTGCCGTCGAGTGTAACAAAGACTTTTGGTGTGCCACACGCGGACGCCTGAGGCTTCGCCGTTGCGGCATAATTCATTCGTGACTGCTTTCGACCACATCGATCCGCGCGAGACGCCGGCCTACACCGTTGGCGAGGCAGCCCATTACCTGGGCGTGCCGAGAACCACCATGCGCTCCTGGTTTGCCGGCCAGCGCGGTTTTCGCGCTGTCATCAAGCCCGCCGAATCAAAGGGGCTCGGACTGTCATTCTCGAACCTGGTGGAGGCCTACGTCCTGACGGCGATCCGGCGCAAACACCAGATTGCATTGCCCTCGATCCGGCGCGGCCTCGACTATGTGGTTCGCAAGCTGGGCGCCAAGCGCCCGCTTCTGCAGCAGAAGTTCGCGACCAACGGCGTCGATCTCTTCGTCGAGCACCTGAACACGATCATCAACATCTCCAGGGACGGCCAGGTCGAAATGGCCGATCTGATCCGTGCCTATCTCGAACGCATCGATCGCGATGCCAAGGGCGTCCCGATCAAGCTCTACCCCTTCATGCGCACGCAAGCGCCGCGCGAGCAGCCGCGCACTGTCGTGATCGACCCCCGCGTGTCGTTCGGTCGCCCGGTCATCGCCGGCACCGGCATTCCGACCGCCGTGCTCGCCGAGCAGTTCAAGGCAGGCGACACGGTTCACGTGCTCGCCAAGGAATACGGTGCCGACGAAGAAGCCGTCTGGGACGCCATCCGCTGCGAACTCGCGCTCGAAGCCGCCTGAGCCGCTAACGCTTTTTCTCGACGAGTCGCTCGACAGCGATTCGATCGCTCAAGCGCTCGCGGCGGCCGGCGCAACCGTCGAGCGCCTGACCCGGCACTTTCCGAAAGGCACCGACGACCGAACGTGGCTAACTTTTGCCGGTTCAAGAGGCTGGGTTGTACTCACTCGCGACAAACGCATTCGCTATCGCCGCCTTGAGCGCCTGGCGTTGCAGGCGGCGCAGGTGCGCACGTTCGTGTTTACCGGTGGAAACATCACCATCGGCGAAACTGGAACCATACTTGCGCGCGCGTACGCGGAAATGCGCGACATCTGCAGTCGAGAGCAAGGGCCGTTCGTGTACCACATCGGTCGCGGCGGCAGGCCGCGGCTGATGGACTAGCCGCCGGCTGATCGCGCCGCTGGCGCAT
>JALHLN010000233.1 GCA_022844545.1 Burkholderiales bacterium
CCTCGCGCCGCGGTCGCCCGCGCTCGCCGCGCCCCTCGCCCCGCGGATGCCCGCCCACCATCGTCGCCGCGGTGCCGGCATTGGGCTCGAAGCCCGGCACCAGCACCCGCTCGATCGACTTCTTGATGAGCTTCTCGATCGCCGAGATGGATTCCGCGTCCTCCGGCGACACCAGCGAGATCGCCTCGCCGGTCAGCCCGGCGCGGCCGGTGCGGCCGATGCGGTGCACGTAGTCCTCGGGCGCGCGCGGCACGTCGAAGTTGATCACCTGCGGCAGGCCCTCGATGTCCAGGCCGCGGGAAGCGACGTCGGTCGCCACCAGCACCGCAGTCTTGCCGGCCTTGAAGGCCTCCAGCGCGGCCTCGCGCTCGGACTGGGTCTTGTCGCCGTGGATGGCGTCGGCCTGGATGTGGTCCTTGCGCAACTGGTGCGCGAGGCGGTTGGCGCCGATGCGCGTGCCGGAGAAGACGAGCACCTGCTTCAGGCCCCGCGTCTGGATGAGGTAGGTGAGGAGCTCGCGCTTCTTTTCGCGCGACACCGGGTGCACGACGTGGCTGACCAGGTCCGCGGCCGCGTTGGCACGCGCGACCTGGATCTGCACCGGGTCGCGCAGCAGGGACCTGGCGAGGTTCTTGATCTCGTCCGGGAAGGTGGCCGAAAAGAGCAGGTTCTGCCTGACCGGCGGCAGCAGCGCGATGATGCGCCGGATGTCGGGCATGAAACCCATGTCCAGCATGCGGTCGGCCTCGTCGAGGATCAACACCGAGACCTGGTTCAGCATCAGGGTCTTGTTCTGCACGTGGTCGAGCAGGCGCCCCGGCGTCGCCACCAGGATCTCGACGCCCTTGCGCAGCTGGAGAATTTGCGCGTTCATGTCCGCGCCGCCGTAGACGATGGCACTGCGCAGCGGCATGTGCTTGCCGTAGTCGCGGAAGCTTTCCTCGACCTGGATCGCCAGTTCGCGCGTGGGCGCGAGCACGAGCACGCGAATCGGGTGGCGCGCGGGCGACGCGGAACTGCTCGCGTGCGGCGCGAGGCGCTGCAGCGTGGGCAGGGCAAAGGCGGCGGTCTTGCCGGTGCCGGTCTGGGCGCCGGCCATGAGGTCGCGGCCCTCGAGGACCACGGGGATCGCCTGCTCCTGGATCGGGCTGGGCGTTTCGTAGCCCATGTCCTTCACCGCCTGCAAGAGCGGCGGGATCAGGCCGAGTTTTTCGAAGCCGTTGGAGATATCGCTAACCGTTTGTTTCCAAAGGGGGCAGATTATACGCTACGCGGCAATCACCAGCCGCGTCTGGACGGACGAGGCGAGGTTCATCAGCCCGTCAATTGATGGTCCTGGGCGCGCCGCGTTCCGGCGCCTCGCGCGCCTCGGTCCCGGGCAGGCGCAGTTCCATGTCCCAGTCGCTCTTGGTCACCGCCGCCTGCAGCAGGCGGCAGACGGAATGCAGCAGCACCGGGTCCAGCGTCAGGGTCACGCCCTGGCCGTCGGCCGGGTGCATCGCGAGCACCGGCAGGCCGTTGCGGTCGTGCCCGGTCTGGATGCGCGCGAGCAGCAACGGCGCCTCGCCCAGCGGCGTGGTGCGCGGCGTTTCCTCGAAGGGCTTGGAGAAGTCGGCCCGCGACACCGCCTGCTCGTGCTCCAGGCCCAGCAGCGCGCGGCGCGCCTCCGGGTTGGCCTGGGTCTTGATGCGCGGGCTCGCCTCCTCGGCCAGCTTCACCAGCAGCGGCCAGAGCAGCTTGATGAAGCGCCGGGTCAGGAACATGCGCACCTCGACCGCGTCGCTGGCCGCGATCAGCATGAGCACGCGGTCCTGTTCGGCGACGTAGTCGATCTTGAGCTGGTGCAGGCGCACGGCGGATAGTATGAATCAAAATTGACGCAGAATATCCCCATGATCGAAGTCGTTTCGGCGCGCAGCGCCGCGGATATCGAAGGCATCCGCGTCCTGTTCCGGGAATACGCCGAGCTGGTGTCCGAGGCCCTGTGCTTCCAGGGCTTCGACCGGGAACTGGCGGATTTGCCCGGCGCCTACGCGCAGCCGGGCGGCGCCCTGCTGCTGGCGCGGGCCGCGGAGGGCGATGCGCGCATAGATGTCGCCTGCGTCGCGCTCAAGCGACTGGATGCGCGCACCGCGGAGATGAAGCGCCTGTACGTGCGCAACGCGTACCGCGGCACCGGCCTGGGGCGCCGGCTGACGCTGGCGGTGGCCGGCATCGCGCGCAAGAACGGCTGCGACCGCCTGGTGCTCGATACCCTGCCCAAGCTCACCGAGGCGATCGCGCTCTACCGCAGCCTGGGGTTTCGCGATTGCGCGCCCTACCTCGCCGCGCCCACCCCGGGCGCGCTGTGCTTCGAGCTCAGCCTTTCCTGATTTTCTCCACCAGCGCGGTGGTGGAGCGCTGGTGCTCGAACGGGATCGAGGCCACGCGCCCGCCGCGCGCCAGCACTTCGACCGCGCCGACGATCTTCTCCGCCGGCCAGTCGCCGCCCTTCGCGAGCACGTCGGGCCGCACCGCCGCGATCAGCGCCGCGGGCGTGTCCTCGTCGAACCAGGTCACCGCGTCCACCGATTCCAGGGACGCCACCAGCGCCATGCGGTCCTCGAGCGCGTTGAGCGGGCGCTCGGCGCCCTTGCCCAGTCGCCTGGCCGAGGCGTCGCTGTTCAGGGCCACCAGGAGCGAGGTGCCCATGGCGCGGGCACGGGCAAGGTAGGTGGCGTGGCCGCGATGCAGCAGGTCGAACACGCCATTGGTGAACACCAGCGGCCGCGGCAGCTGCGCGACCCAGCGCGCCGCGTCCTGCGGCGCATGCATTTTGCGCTCGAAAGCCGGCGCGATGCTCAGCTTCCGGCCTTGGGCTTGGCGGCGTCGCGCGGCCGGCAGACCTGGTCGGTCGCCTTGCAGTACTCGAACACCTTGACCACCTTGGCGACCCCGCCCGTGGTGCGCGCGATCTCGACCGCGGCATTGGCCTCGGCCTCGGTGACGATGCCCATCAGGAACACCGTGGCGGCCTCGGTGACCACCTTGACGTGCAGGGCGTTGAACTTCTGCGCGTCGAGGAACCGCGCCTTCACCTTGCCGGTGATGAAGGTGTCGTTGGAGCGGGCGGTGAGCGACGAGTTGCCGGCCACCCGCAGCTCGTTGGAGACCCCGCGCGGCTTGGAGGGCAGCTCGAGCACCAGCTTCTCGATCGCCCCCTTGGTCGCCTCGTCCGGCACTTCGCCGGTGAGCAGGACGAAGCGGTTGAACGAGGTGACGTTGACGTGGACCTTGCTGCCATAGCGCTCGCTGATGCGGTTCGCGGCGCGCAGCTCCAGGCCCTCGTCCTCGACCTGGGCGCCGGTGGTGCGCCGGTCCTCGTGGGACAGCACGGCGGCGCCGACGCCGATCACGGCCATCTCAACGCAACCGGCGAGGGGCAGCGCGAGGAGCAGCGCGGCCAGGATCACGGACGTTCTTTTCATTGTTTTCCTCCGTACAGCCGGTAGTCGATGCCGTCGCACAGGCAGTGCAGCACCAGCAGGTGCACTTCCTGGATGCGAGCGGTCCTGTCGTGCGGCACGCACACATGCGCGTCGCCCGGGCCGAGCAGGGACGGCGTGCCGCCGCCCTTGCGCCCGGTTAGAGCCACGATGGCCATGCCAAGTTCCCGGGCCGCCTTCACCGCGGCCAGCACGTTGGGCGAATTGCCGCTGGTGGAGATGGCGAGCAGCACGTCGCCGCGGCGGCCCAGCGCCCGCACCTGCTTCTCGAACACCTGCTCGTAGCTGTAGTCGTTGGCGATCGAGGTCAGCGTCGAGGTATCGGTGCTGAGCGCCACCGCCGCCAGCGGCGGGCGCTCCATCTCGAAGCGGTTGAGCAGTTCGGCGGAAAAATGCTGCGCGTCGCCGGCCGAACCGCCGTTGCCGCAGGAAAGGATCTTGCCGCCCGCCCTGAGCGCGGCGGCCATCAGGTCGACCGCCTGCGCGATGGGCGCCTGCAGGGCGCCCAGCGCGGCCAGCTTCAGGTTCGCGCTGTCCCGGAAATGCGACGCGATGCGCTCCTCGAGCGTTGCGCCCGGTTCTGCATGTCCCATGGGGCGATTTTACACCCTGGCCCCGAACCCTCACTCCAGGAACACCTCGAACTCCAGGCGCTTGGCCGGATTCGCGTGCTCCGTCGGGTGGCTGGAAACGCGGCTTATGCGGGCGCGCAGCGGCGCGCCGCGGTCAAGGCCCCAGGCGATCGTGGCATTCTGCCGCCGCGGCACGTAGCCCAGCTTGCGGCCGCGCCACTGCACGCGCACTGCGTTGGCGTCGTGGGGATTGTCCGCCTCGCGCACCAGGTCGAGGGCTGCGCCCACCGCGAGATGCGGCCAGACCTCGGCCGCTTCCGCGTAGCGCCAGCCCGCCAGGGGCGAACTCTGCACCACCAGCCGGACCTCCTGCGCCCCGGCGACGGCGGCAAGGAGCAACAGCAGCAGGCTAAGCGCCGAACGCATTGCGGATCCATTCGATGCGGTCGCGCTCCAGCGCATCGAGCAGCAGGACGTCGAAGCGGCAATCGGCCTCGGGCCGGCCGCGCAGGTAGGCGCGCGCCGCGGCGATGATGCGCGCCTGCTTGGCGGCGGTGATGCTCTCGGCGGCGCCGCCCCGGCTGGCCGAGCCGCGGTAGCGGACCTCGGCGA
>JALHLN010000234.1 GCA_022844545.1 Burkholderiales bacterium
CATAACTGAACGCCGGCATACGTCAATCCCGCGCCTGCGGTCCCTCGTGCTCAGGACTCACGCGTCACCCGGACCACCTCCTCCAATGAGGTCACGCCCGAAAACACCCAACGCAGGGCATCCTGCCGCAGGCTGCGCATCCCGTGGCTCAGTACGTGCGCGCGCAGCAGATGCTCGGATGTGGCCTCGTGAATCAGGCGCTTTGCCTCCTCGTCGACAATCATGAGCTCGTAGATTCCGGTCCGCCCGGAATAGCCGGTGCCGCTGCAAGCCTCGCAGCCTCCCGGCCCATACAACTCCTCCTGCGAGAACTGAGTCCCGAGTTCCGTGATATCGGCTGCGGTGGGCTTGTAGCCGACCTTGCACTCGGGGCAGAGCTTTCTCACAAGCCGCTGCGCCAGGACGCCGAGCAGGCTTGACGAAAGCAGGTACGGTTCGACGCCCATATCCACCAGCCGGGTGGTGGCGCTCACTGCGTCGTTGGTGTGCAGCGTCGCGAGCACCAGATGCCCGGTCAGGCTCGCCTGCACCGCGATCTGCGCGGTCTCGAGGTCCCTGATCTCCCCGATCATGATGACGTCCGGATCGTGACGCAGTATGGAGCGCAGCGCGCGCGCGAACGTCATGTCGATCTTCGAGTTCACGTGAGTCTGCGAGACGCCGTCGAGTTCGTACTCGATCGGATCCTCCACGGTCATGATGTTCAGGCCTCGCGAATCAATGCGCGACAGCGCGGCGTAGAGCGTGGTGGTCTTGCCGGACCCCGTCGGACCGGTCACCAGCACGATGCCGTGCGGCTGGTGAATGATCTGGTCCACCTTCGCCAGCGTCGCGGCCTCCATGCCCAGGCTGGTGAGCTCAAGCTTGCCGCCTTCCTTGTCCAGGAGGCGCAGCACCGCGCGCTCGCCGAAACCCGTCGGCAAGGTTGCCACGCGCACGTCAATCTGCCTCCCGGCGAGGCGCAACGAGATGCGGCCATCCTGCGGCAGGCGCTTCTCGGCGATATCCAGGTTCGCCATGATCTTGATGCGCGAGAGCATCGCGGCATGGAGAGCCCGGTGCGGCTCGGCGACATTCTGCAAGGCGCCATCGAGGCGAAACCGAACCACGGAACGGCTCTCGTAGGGTTCGATGTGGATGTCCGAGGCGCCCTGGCGCAAGGCCTGGGTGAGAAGGACATTGATCATGCGGATGATCGGCGCGTCGTCCTCCGCGTCGAGCAAGTCCTCGATCTTGGGCATCTCCTGCACCAGCCGGGACAGGTCCATGTCCTGCTCGAGATTGTCGGCGACATACGCCGCCGACTGGTTCGCCTGCGAGTAGGCCTCGGCCAGCCTGCGCTCGAAGGCGTCGGCCGGCTCCACCATTGCGACCTGCAACGGCACGCCAAGCACGCGACGGATCTCTGCGAGCGCCTGGGCCCGGGCTCCCTGTCTCAGGCATACAAGCGCACGCTCCGGGGACACCTCGAGCACCAAGGCGCCGTGCATTTTCGCAAACGGATAGGGTATCCGTCTGACCGCAGGCTCTCGTGCCGCGTCCATCGCCAAGGGCCCTACTTCGCGGCCGGCGGCGAGGGCTCTAGCGGAGGCAGGCGCGGGCCCTGCATGTCCGGCAGCAGCGGGCGCGACGGCGGGTCGGACTTCTCCTGATCGCCGAGCAGCTGCCGGTAGCGCTCAGTCGTCACGCCCCGGTAGGCCGCGCTATCGCGCAGCACCAGCGGTCGCAGGAACACCATCAGGTTGGTCTTTGTCTGCCTGCGCGTGTCGTAGCGGAACAGGCTGCCGACCAACGGCAGATCGCCCAGAAGGGGAATCTTTTCGGTCGTCGCGGTCGTATCGTCCTGCACCAACCCCCCCAGCGCCACGATCTGTCCGTCATCGACCAGCACCGTCGACTCGATGGAACGCTTGTTGGTGATGATCCCCGCCACGTTCAAGCGGTCCTGAACGCTGGAGACTTCCTGGAAGATCTGCAATCTCACCGACCCGCGTTCCGATATCTGCGGCCTGACGCGCAAGGTCAGCCCGACATCGCGCCGCTCGATGGTCTGGAACGGCGTCGCGGTCGTCGCGCTTCCGGTCTGTGCGTACTGTCCGGTAATGAAGGGGACGTTCTGGCCGATCACGATCTTCGCCTCTTCGTTGTCGAGCGTCAGCAAGTTGGGCGTGGACAGGATGTTCGCATTCGCGTCGGATGCCAGGACCCGCGCGAGCGCCCCGAGATTGGCGATGGTACCGATTCCGGGCAAGGTGATCTGCCCTCTGATCACACCGATGTTGATGCCGGGCGCGACGTTTCCGGGGTTGACCGAAGCATCGATGATATTGGTTCCGCTCCCGCGCGCACCGAAGTTCGTGCCGCCGAACAACCGCGTTTGATTCCCCGCAAGATCGTTGATCGACTGCCACTGGATGCCGAATTCCGCCGCCCTGTCCGCCGTGAGTTCGACGATGAGCGCCTCCACGTAGACTTGCGCACGGCGCACGTCGAGCTTCTCGATGACGGACTTGAGGTGGGCAACGATCGCATCCGGCGCCGAGATGATGACGGCATTCGAAGCCGGATCGGCAACGATGCCGCCGCCGCCCGAGGCGGCTGCGACCGTCTGGGGCGCGGCACCCGCCTGGCCCGGGGCACGGGCAGGGGCGCCTGCTGCCGTCACCGCCGTGGCTGAGCCGGTGCTTACCTCGTCGGCGAGGATAGCGCGCAGTGTTTGCGCCACGCGCGTTGCCTCAGCGTTCTTCATGTAAATGACATGAATGTTGCCGGCGGCGCCGGTTGGGACATCCAACTGCCGCACGATGCCCTGTACGCGCGCAATCCGCTCAGGGTTTTCTGACCGGACAATGACACTGTTGGTGCGCGCATCCGGGACGATGACGACCCTCGTCGCCGGGTCGGCAGCGGCGGGCTGCGCGCCCGGCCCGACGCCCGCCTCACCGAGCAACCGACCCAGAGTCTGCGCCATCTCTGCCGCCGCAGCATAACGGAGCGGTATCACCACCGGCTCACCGCCGCCCGGCCGATCCAGGGCATCGACGATCAGGTCAATCCGGCGCAGGTTGGCCGCGTAATCGGTGACCACCAGGGAATTGTTGTTCGGGTAAGCCACGATCGTATTGGCCGGGCTGATGATCGGCCGCAGCACGGGAAGCAACTGGTTCGCGGACGCGTACTTGAGCGTATAGATCTGCGTCAGGAGACGGTCTCCGCTGGAGGCGTTTCGTGCGGTGACCCCGCCCAGATGCAGCTTGGCGTCGGCTTCCAGCAGAATCTTGGTGACGCCATTGCTCTCCACCGCGGCAAAGCCCTGCAATCTGAGCGCGGAGAGGAAGATGTCGTAGATGGCGGACGCGGGAACCGGCCGCGAGGAGACGATATTGACCGTGCCCTTGACGCGGGGATCGATGAGGAAATTGCGCTTGGTGATCTGGCCGATGGCTGCCGCGACCGCCTCGATGTCGGTGTTGACGAAATTGAGCGTGATGGCGCTCTTGTCGGCCCTCGCGACGCTCGCGAACGCCATCGACACGATCAGCATCGAGGCGAGCGCATGCCGGACAAGAATCCGCATGCTTCAGCTCCCCTTCGCGGTGCGGCGGTCGAGCTTCATCCGTTCGATCGAGCCGTTGCGGGCAATGAGGACATGATCTGCATGAACTTCCTTCAACACCAGGCCGGTCGCGATCTGCGAACCGGACTCCACAGTCTTCGGCTTTCCGTTCTCCAGGGTGAAAATCGCACGCCCTCCGCCCTTGGCACCGCGGGAGAGGATCCCAAGAAGCCTGATCCCGGACGCCGGCGAAGCGTCGGCCACCGGGGTCGTCTTTCCCTCTTGCGCCACACCGAACAGGTTGCGCTTGAGCGACGGCGCAGCACGCTGTGCCTCAAGCTGGGCCGCCACGGCGGAAGCGGCGATTGCGCGCGGCGTGAGGAAAACCCAAGTCCAGTGCGCAAGGCTGATTCCCAGCGCAGCGATCAATGCGATCTCCAGCAAAGAAATCCAGCCTCCTTGGCGCAGCCATGTCCCGAGCCGGGCAGTCATGCGGCGCTCGAAGCCAGTGAACCGAAGCGATGAGCGGCAAGTATAGAATGCGGATCTGGCCACATGACTTCACAGAGTCTAACTCAACGCGTTTCTCCCGGATACCAGCAAGCGATGCGCCAACAGCACGCCGGAAGCCGGCTAGGTTTCACCCTCATCGAGATCATGGTGGTCGTCGTCATCCTGGCCATTCTGGCGGCCCTGATCGTGCCGAAAATCATGAGCCGTCCGGACGAGGCCCGGGTGGTCGCCGCGCGGCAGGACATCAGCACGATCATGCAGGCGCTGCGGCTCTATCGCCTGGACAATCTTCGGTACCCCACCACCGAGCAGGGCCTCATGGCGCTGGTAGCGCCGCCGACCATCGCGCCCGCGCCACCCAACTGGAAGGCGGGGGGGTATCTGGAGCGCTTGCCCAAGGATCCCTGGGGAAATCCCTACCAGTACCTGAATCCCGGCCTGCGCGGCGAGATCGACGTATTCAGTTTCGGCGCCGATGGCGTCGCGGGCGGCCAGGGGACGGATGCTGACGTTGGCTCGTGGAATCTCTGATGCGGCCTCGCCCACGGGTCTTGCATGGGCGCATCGGCGGCTTCAC
>JALHLN010000235.1 GCA_022844545.1 Burkholderiales bacterium
CCTCGGCGGCGAGGGCGGGGGCGACGCGCGCGGGCGCGATCGAGACATCGAGGATGCCGTGGCGATGCCGGTTCTCCGCCACCGTGAACGGGGCGGTGGCGCCGTCGGCGCCCCTGGCGAGGACGACCGAGAGTTCGCAGTCCAGATCGAGCCTGAGCTCAAGCACGCACGGCGCGCGGCCCAGCCCCTGCCAGGCGACCCGCGCCTCGCCGGGCGTGGACACGCGCGCCTGCCCCTTGCCGTCATAACCGAAACGCGCGCGCTTGAGGACCGCCGGGTACAGTTCGGGCCGCTCGAGATCGTCCTCGACGGCGATCGGCGCATACGGCCCGACCGGCAGTCCATGGGCGGCGCACGCCGCCTTCTCGCGGATCCGGTCCTGCGACACCGCGACGCAGCCGGACGCCGGCGCGACGCGCGTGCGCCCGGCCAATCGCGCCAGGCTCTCCGCCGGCACGTTCTCGAACTCGATGGTCACGGCCGCGCAGACGCGCGCGAGCTCGTCGAGCGCCGCCGCATCGTCGTAGGCGGCGGCGAGGTGGCGGTCGGCGAGCGCGCCCGCGGGGCTGGCGCGTTCCGGATCCAGCACCACCACGCGGTAACCCATCTCGCGCGCGGCAATGACGAAGAAGCGGCCCAGCTGGCCGCCGCCCATCACGCCCAGCGTCGCCGGCGGGAGGATGGGCGCCGCGGCGCCGGCCTTAAGGGACATCCGCGAGGCGCATGTTCCCGACCAGCCGCTTCAGCTTGCGGCGGTAGCTCGCGAGCTTCGCCTCGAGCCGGCGGTCGTTGGCGGCCAGCACGGCCACCGCGAACAGCCCGGCGTTCGCCGCTCCGCTCTGGCCGATGGCGAAGGTCGCCACCGGGATGCCCTTGGGCATCTGCACAATCGACAGCAGCGAATCCTGCCCGGCAAGGTGCTTGCTCGGGACCGGCACGCCGAGCACCGGCAGCGTGGTCTTGGAGGCGATCATGCCGGGCAGGTGCGCCGCGCCGCCGGCGCCGGCGATCACCACCCGCAGCCCGCGGCCGCGGGCCTTCGCCGCGTAGCCGAACATCGCATCCGGCGTGCGGTGCGCGGACACCACCTTCGCCTCGTAGGGAACCCCGAACTCGGAGAGCACCGCGCAGGCCTCGCGCATCACCTCCCAGTCGGACTGCGAGCCCATCACCACGCCCACCAGCGGCCTGGGCGCGCGCTTCCTCGTCGGCTTCCTCGTCGTCATGGCAGCCTCAGCCCGGCGATCCGCCACAGCGCCTCTCGGTACTTCTCGGCGGTCTTCTCGATCACCTCGCGCGGCAGCCGCGGCGCGGGCGGGGTCTTGTCCCAGGCGAGGGTTTCCAGGTAGTCGCGCACGTACTGCTTGTCGAAGGAGGGCGGCGAGACGCCGGCGCGGTACTGGTCCGCGGGCCAGAAGCGCGACGAGTCCGCGGTCAGGATCTCGTCGATGAGCACGATCCCGCCCTCCCGGTCGAGGCCGAACTCGAACTTCGTGTCGGCGATGAGGATGCCCCTGGTCGCGGCGTAGTCCGCGGCTTCGCGGTACAGGCGGATGCTGATGTCGCGCACCGCGTCGGCGACCGCCGCGCCCACGATCCCTCGCATGCGCTCGAAGGAGATGTTCTCGTCATGGCCGCTCTGCGCCTTGGTGGCGGGCGTGAAGATGGGCTCGGGCAGCTGCTGCGCCTGGTGCAAGCCCTTCGGCAGCGGGATGCCGCACACCGCGCCGCTCGCCTGGTAATCCTTCCAGCCCGAGCCGATCAGGTAGCCGCGCACCACCGCCTCGACCGGCAGGGGCCGGAGCTTGCGCACCACCACCGAACGGCCGCGGACCTGGGGCTTCTCCGCCTCGGCGACCACGGCCTCGGGGTCGGCGCCGGTGAGATGGTTCGGCACCACGTGCGCCAGGCGCGCGAACCAGAAATTGGACAGTTGCGTGAGCACGCGACCCTTGTCCGGAATCGGATCCGGCAGCACGACGTCGAAAGCCGACAGCCGGTCGCTGGCGACGATCAGCATCCGGTCCTCGCCGACCGCGTAGAGGTCGCGCACCTTGCCGCGCCCGAGGCGCGGCAGGCTGGCGAGGCTCGATTCGAAGAGCGGCGCGCTCAGGCGGCCGCCTTCTCCAGCTCGGGCTTCCACTTGCCTTCCGCGGCCAGCCCGTTCATGTGCGCGCGGTGGTGGAAGGCCTTTTGCGCCGCGCAGGCGTTCGCCGCCTGGCCCTTCCAGGCATTGAGCGCCGGGTTCTGCAGCGCGCGCGAGTAGGAGAAGGTGAGCGGCCAGGGCAGGCCCTTCATCGCGGCCATGGCGTTCAGGTGCGCGGTCGCGGACACGTCCGACTGGCCGCCGGAGAGGAACACGATGCCCGGCTGCGCCGCGGGCACGGTGCGCTTCAACACGCGCACGGTGCGCTCGGCGACTTCCTCGACGCCCGCCTGGCGCGCGTTCGCCTTGCCCGAGACCACCATGCTGGTCTTCAGGATCAGGTGCTCGAAGGACACGTTGTGCGCGGCCATCGCGGCGTACGTGGCGCGCAGCGTCGCCTCGGTGACTTCCTCGCAACGCTCGATCGTGTGGTCCCCGTCCAGCAGCACCTCGGGCTCGATCATCGGCACGATGGAGGCTTCCTGGCACAGCGCCGCGTAGCGCGCCAGCGCGTGCGCGTTGGCGTACAGGCACGTGTGCGAGGGAATGCCCGCGCCGATGGTGATCACCGCGCGCCACTTGGCGAAGCGGCAGCCGGCCTTGAAGTAGCCCGCCAGGCGCTCGCGCAGGCCGTCGAGGCCCTCGGTGACCTTCTCGCCCGGGCACAGCGCCAGGTTCTTGGCGCCGGTGTCCACCTTGATGCCCGGCAGGATGCCCTTCCGCGCCAGGTAATCCGGGAACAGCACGCCGTCGTCGGTCTTCTGGCGCGTGGTCTCGTCGAACAGGATCACCCCGGAGATGAAGCGCTCGACGTTCGGGGTGGTGAAGAGCAGGCCGCGGTAGGCGCGCCGGTTCTCTTCCGTGCAGGGCGTGTTGATGGACTTGAAGCGCGTCTCGCAGGTGCCGGCGGATTCGTCGGCGGCAAGCACGCCCCTGCCCTTCGCGACCATGGCGGCCGCGGTCCTGGAAAGAAGCTGCTGGTCCATACAGGTCCTCGGGAAAGAAAGGGAAGCGGAAAAACCGGCCCCGATTTTAACCTCTGGAGGACCTGCCGGACACCATCAACCGCGGCGCGACTTGCCTCCGCCGAGGGCCGGGAATCCGGCCGAGGTGCGGGCCGGAGTCTGTGGCCCGTGCGGCGCGTGCGCCGTCAGCGGGCGGTAGCCCGGAACCGGCTGCGCCGCGGCGTGGACCGCGGGCTGCGCGTCCTCGTCCCGCGGCATGCGGGGCTGCGAGCGGACCTGCTGCGGCTGCTGCGGCCGGCCGTGGTGGCGCGACGGTTGTGTGCGTTGCGCCGGGCGCTGTTGCGGACGCTGTTGCGGCCGTTGTTGGGGCCTCTGCTGCGGCCGGCGCTCGGGCCGGTCCGGCTCCGGGGCCGACTTGCCCATCGGGAAGCCCTCGATGCCGCGCATCTCGATCTGGCGCGCCATCAGGCGCTCGATCGCCGTCAGCAGCGGGCGCTCTTCCCGGCTGACGAAGGAAATGGCCTCGCCCGAGGCGCCGGCGCGGCCGGTGCGGCCGATGCGGTGCACGTAGTCCTCGGCGACGTGCGGCAGGTCGTAGTTGACCACGTGCGGCAGGGCCTCGATGTCCAGGCCGCGCGCCGCGATGTCGGTGGCGACCAGCACGCGCAGCTCGCCGTCCTTGAACATCTTGAGCGCCCGGGTGCGGGCGTTCTGGCGCTTGTTGCCATGGATGGCGTCGGCCTCGACGCCGTCCCGGTTGAGCTGTTCGGCCAGCCGGTTCGCGCCGTGCTTGGTGCGCGTGAATACGAGCACCTGGCGCCAGTCGCCCGACTTCACCAGGTGCGCCAGCAGGTCGCGCTTGCGGTCGCGCTCCACCGGGTAGGCCACTTGCGCGACCAGTTCGGCGGGGGTGTTGCGGCGCGCGACTTCGACGGTCGCCGGGTCGCGCAGGATGGTGCCCGAGAGCTTGCGGATGTCGTCGGAGAACGTGGCCGAGAACAGCAGGTTCTGCCGCTTGGCCGGCAGCAGGCCCAGCACGCGGCGGATGTCATGGATGAAGCCCATGTCGAGCATGCGGTCGGCCTCGTCCAGGACGAGGATCTCGACCTGGGACAGGTTCACCGTGCGCTGGCCGGCATGGTCGAGCAGGCGCCCGGGCGTGGCGACGAGAATGTCGACGCCGCGGCGCAGCGCGTCCACCTGCTGCTGCATGCCGACGCCGCCGAACACGGTGGTCGAGCGGATCGGAAGGTGCTTGGCGTAGGTCCGGATGTCGTCCTGGACCTGGGCCGCGAGCTCGCGGGTGGGGGTGAGGATCAGCACGCGCACCGGCGACTTCACCGGCTTCGCGGCGAGCAGTTGCAGGATGGGCAGCGCGAAGCCGGCGGTCTTGCCGGTGCCGGTCTGCGCGGCGCCCAGCAGGTCGCGCCCGCTCAAGACGACCGGGATGGCCTGCTGCTGGATCGGGGTGGGTTGCGTGTAACCCTGTTCCGCGACAGCGCGGAGCAGCTCGGCACGCAGGCCGAGG
>JALHLN010000236.1 GCA_022844545.1 Burkholderiales bacterium
AACGGCTACGCGGTGATGCCCGGCGGCCTGACGCGCGTCGCCACCGGCCCGGACGCGCGCGTCATCTCCATGCAGCGCGGCGGTTCCAGCAAGGACACCTGGGTGCTCACCACAGGACCGGTGAGCACGCTGTCGCTGCTCAGGCGCGAAGTGCGGCCCCAGGACCTGGTGCGCACGGGCCTGAACCTGTCCAGCCGCGTGGTGGAGAACCTGTTCTGGTTCGGCCGCCAGGCCGAGCGCTGCGACGACACCGCGCGCCTCTTGCGCGTGGCGCTGGTGCGCCTGATCGAGGAATCCGCCGCCGAGCGCGAGCGCATCTGGCCGGTGATCGCCGGGCTGCTGCGCCACGCCGGCGTGCTCACCGACGAGGAGGCCGCGGCCGACGAGGTCGCCATGGCGCGCCTGTTGCGCGCCGCCATCGTGGACGACTCCCGCCCCGGCCTCGCCGGGTCGCTCAGCTCGCTGCTGGGGGTGGCCTCGCAGCTGCGCGAGCGCCTGTCCATGGACAACTGGCACATCCTGAACCAGATGCAGCGGCGCCTCGCGCGCTCGAAAGGCAAGCCCCTCGCGCTGGGCGATGCGCTGACGGAACTGGACGTGGACATCGCCGCCTTCATGACCCTGTCCGGGTTCGCGCTGGACGGCATGACGCGCGACCACGGCTGGCGCTTCCTCTCCATGGGCCGGCGCATCGAGCGGCTGCAGTTCCTGTGCGGGACGCTGCAGCAGGCGCTCGCCGGGCCGGCGGACGCGGACCTGGTGTGGCTGCTGGAGCTGGCCGACTCCAGCATCACCTACCGCTCGCGCTACATGGCGCGGCCGGAGTGGCTGCCGGTGCTGGACCTGCTGGTGCGCGACGGCACCAACCCGCGCTCCATCGCCTTCCAGCTGCGGGGCCTGCACGATTTCCTCGGCAGGATTTCAGATGCCTACGGCGAAGGCGTGGACGAGAAGCTGAAGGACGCGGTGGCCGGGCTGGAGGGCCTGGACCCGGGCGTGGACCTGCGCCATGGCAGCGCGCGCCTTGTGCAGCTGCTGGGCGACTGGCACGACGCTTCCTTCCGCCTCTCCGAGCAGATCGGGCTGCGCTTCTTCAGCCACGTCGGCGAAGTCAACCGCCAGACGTTCGGGGTGTGAAAGGCGGCGTGTAACCCCATGCGCTACACGGTCGAGCACGAGACGGTCTACAGCTACGAGGCGCCGGTGGTGGTGTCGCAGCAGCTGATGCACCTCACCCCGCGCGCCCTGCCCTGGCAGAACCCCGAGGCGCACAGCCTGGTGGTGGACCCGGCGCCGGGCGAGGTGCAGACGCGCGAGGACTACTTCGGCAACCCGGTGACCCAGGTCCTGATCGCCGCGCCGCACGCGCGCCTGAGCGTGACCGCGCGCACCACGGTGAGCGTCGAGGAACGCACCGGCCCCGGCACGCTGGGCAGCTCGCGCGCCTCCGAGCCGGCCCAGTTCCTCTATGAATCGCCGCACGTGGATTGGTTCCGCGAGCTGGTCGACTACGCCGCTCCCAGCTTCCCCGCCGGAAGGGGCGCCGCCGAGTCGGCGCTGGACCTCATGCGCCGCATCCACGCCGACTTCGTCTTCGATCCCACCGCCACCAGCGTCTCCACGCCCCTGCGAGAGGTGCTGAAGAGACGCCGCGGCGTGTGCCAGGACTTCGCCCACTTCATGGCCGGGTGCCTGAGGAGCCAGGGCCACCCGGCGCGCTACGTGAGCGGCTACATCCTGACCGAACCGCCGCCGGGCAAGCCGCGGCTGGTCGGGGCGGATGCCTCGCACGCCTGGGTATCGGTCCACGTTCCCGGGCAGGGGTGGCTGGACCTCGACCCCACCAACGACTGCATCGTCAGCGACGAGCACATCACCCTCGCCTGGGGCCGGGACTTCAGCGACGTGACGCCGATGCGCGGCGTGATCCTGGGCGGCGGCGAGCAGACGCTGGAGGTCAAGGTGACCGTGACGCCGCTTGCTCCGTTCCAGAGCGCAGCGTAGGATTGCGACTCGAATTCTCATCTCGTTCGTCGTGTCGAAGATCTACTCCATCGCGCAAGCTCGCCAGAATCTGCACGCCGTCGTGCACGAAGCCAATGTCGTTGGCGAGGTGCGCATCTCGCGGCACGGCAAAGTGGTCGCACGTGTGGTGGCCGAGTCCGAGTTCCAGCCCCTGACGCGCCGCAAGCGCCGTATCGATTGGGGTGCGCGGCTGGTCAGCCTGCGCGGGTATCGCTTCGACCGCAACGAAGCCAACGCGCGCTGACGCCGCATGGCGCGGCAGCGCACCGCGGCCTACTGTGCCGGGCAATGGCAAGCAGCGGTAAGGAACTGAAACCATGGCCGACCGCAATTTCGGATTCGAAACCCTCGCCCTGCACGCGGGGCAGATCCCCGACGCCGCCACCGGGGCGCGCGCCGCGCCCATCTACCAGACCACCTCGTTCGTGTTCGATTCCGCCGAGCACGCCGCGAGTCTGTTCAACCTGCAGACCTTCGGCAACGTCTACTCGCGCATCTCGAACCCGACGGTGGCGGTGCTGGAGGAGCGGGTGGCCGCGCTGGAGGGAGGCCGCGCCGCGCTCGCCTGCGCCACCGGGCAGGCCGCCGAGGCCACCGCGATCCTGACCCTGGTCAAGGCGGGCGACCACATCCTGTCGGCTTCCACGCTCTACGGCGGCACCCACACCCTGCTCGGGGTGAACCTGAAGAAGCTCGGGGTGGAAACCACCTTCGTGCACCCGGACAACCCCGCGGAATTCAGGAAGCACATCCGGCCGGAGACGAAACTCATCTACGCCGAGACCCTAGGCAACCCGCTCATCAACATCGTGGACATCGAGGCGCTGGCGCAGATCGCGCACGAGGCGAACATCCCGCTGATGGTGGACAACACGGTGCCCTCGCCGTACCTGTGCCGGCCCTTCGACTGGGGCGCGGACATCGTGGTGCACTCGGCCACCAAGTACATCGGCGGCCACGGCACCACCATGGGCGGCATCGTCGTCGAATCCGGCAAGTTCGACTGGGGCAACGGCAAGTTCCCCGAGTTCACCAGCCCTTCCCCCGGCTACCACGGCGTCATCTTCCACGAGACCTTCGGCGACTTCGGCTACACCATGAAGGCGCGCATGGAGATCATGCGCACCTTTGGCGCGACGCTCTCCCCCCTCAGCGCCTGGCTGCTGCTGCAGGGGATCGAAACGCTCCCTGTTCGCATGGACCGGCACTGCGCCAATACGCTGGGCGTGGCGCAGTTCCTGCAGAAGCACCCGCGCGTGGCCTGGGTGAACTATCCGGGCCTCGAGGACAACAAGTACCACGCGCTGGCGAGGAAGTACCTGCCCAAGGGCGCATCAGGGCTGTTGAACTTCGGGGTGAAGGGCGGCGCCAAGGCGGGCGAGAAGTTCATCGAGGCGGCGCAGTTCATGAGCCACCTCGCCAACATCGGCGACGCCAAGACGCTCATCATCCACCCCGCCTCCACCACCCACCGGCAGATGAGCGCCGAGGAACAGCTCAAGGCGGGCGTGACGCCGGACATGATCCGGATGTCGGTCGGGATCGAGACCCTGGACGACATCCTGTGGGACATCGACCAGGCCCTGGAATCATCCAGCAAGGCGTGAAGGACATCCAGGCACGTGAAAGATATACAAGCACTTGAGGGCCTTCTGGCGGCGAAGATGCCCATCGTCGCCATCGAGTCGCACGAGGAGGCCAAGGTGCTGCAGATGGCCGAGCGCTTCGCCGCGCTCAACGACCGCACCCTGTGGCACTGGAGCGTCACCGAGGGCCTGCGGCGCGTGAACGGCTCGGATTCGGCCTACAACACCACCCGCATCGAGGACGCGCTGCGCCACATCGAGAAATCCGTCGCCAACTCGATCTACGTCTTCCTCGACGCCCACCGCTTCCTCGACGACCCGGTGGTGCTGCGCCAGATCAAGGACATCGCCTCGAAGACCGAGTGGACGCACCGCATGCTGGTGTTCCTCTCGGCCAAGCTGGAAGTGCCGGAGGACATCTCGCGCCTCACCGCGCGCTTCCGACCCTCGCTCCCGGACGCGAAGCGCATCACCGACATCCTCAACGAGGAAGCGCGCAAGTGGCAGCAGAACACCGGCGAGCGCGCCCGGGGCACGCGCGAGGCGATCGGCGTGCTCATCCAGCACCTGGGCGGGCTCACCGAGGACGACGTGCGGCGCCTGGCGCGCATGGCGATCCACGACGACGGCCATGTCACCGCCTCTGACATCGCCGCGGTGTTGAAGGCCAAGCACGAGGTGCTGGCCGCGAGCGAGGTGCTGCAGCTGGAGCCCGGCATCCCGGACATCGAGCAGCTGGGGGGCCTCGCCAACCTGAAGCGCTGGCTCAAGGTGCGGCGCGAGGTGTTCATGAATCCGTCGCCGGATTCGCCGCTGCCGGCGCCGAAGGGCGTGCTGCTGCTCGGGGTCCAGGGCGCGGGCAAGAGCCTGGCCTCGAAGTGCGTCGCCGGCGCCTGGCAGCTGCCCCTCTTCCGCATGGACTTCGGCGCCCTGTACCAGAAGTACCACGGCGAGACCGAGAAGAACATCCGCGAGGCGCTGGCGATCGCCAACGCCATGCAGCCCTGCGTGCTGTGGATGGACGAGAT
>JALHLN010000237.1 GCA_022844545.1 Burkholderiales bacterium
CGGCCCATGGTGATGAAGCCATGCACCATGTCCGGGTAGTTCCGGTATTCGACCGCCACGCCTTCGCGTGCGAGCCGATCCGCGTAGGCCTTGCCCTCGTCGAGCAGCGGATCGAATCCGGCGGTCATCACCAGCGCCGGCGGCAGGCCGGCCAGGCTCTTCGCCAGCAGGGGCGAGGCGCGCCAGTCCGGCCAGTCCTCCTCGCGCGGCAGGTAGTGGCTGCGGAAATACAGCATGCTCTTTTTCTCCAGCAGGTAACCCATGCCGTTCGAATCGATGCTTGGGTGGCCCATGCGCTGGTCGGTCGCGGGGTAGATCAGGAGCTGCAACGAAATGGCGGGACCACCTGCGTCGCGCGCCATCAGCGACACCACGGCGGCAAGGTTGCCTCCCGCGCTGTCGCCGCCGACCGCGATCCGCTCCGGATCGACCGAGAGCGCGGCGGCGTTCTTCGCCACGAACTGCAGCGCGGCGAAACTGTCCTCCACGCCGGCCGGAAACGGCGCCTCCGGGGCCTTGCGGTACTCCACCGACAACACCGCGCAGCGCGCGCCGTTGGCCAGGGTCCGGCAGACGACGTCGTGCGTGTCCAGGTCGCCGATCACCCAGCCGCCGCCGTGGTAGTACACCAGCGCCGGCAGCACCTCGTTCCTGCTCGAGCCCGCGGCCCGGTAGTGCCGTACCGGCACCGGGCCGCCGGGCGCGGGCGCGAGCAGCAGCTGCACCGACTCGACCGCGGGCGGATCCGGCACCAGCGCGGCGCGCGATTCGCGGTACAGGCGGCGCGCCACCGCGGGCGGGGTCTCGTAATACGGCGGCAGCGGCGACTTCGCCGCCCGCTCCAGCAGTTGCGCGACCTGGGGGTGGAGCATTACCTGACGGCCGCCAGCATCTTCTTCAGGCGCTCGACGAAGAACGGCGCGCATTGGTGGATCCTCGTCTCCTGCGAGATGATCAACGAGCGTATCTTTGGAATGTAGGCCTGCCACTCCGGATCGGCCGACATCGCGGCGCGGCACTTCTCGCGCTGCAGGAGGTCGTCGTAGGCCCACATGTGGGTGACCAGGTTCTGCACCCCCGCCTCGGTAACGTAGTAGCCAACCATATGCGGCAGGTGCTTGAGCTGCACCCGCATGCCCTCGGCCTCGTACTGCTTGAAGTATTCCGGCGCCTTGCCGACCTGCAGCAGGTACATGCGCTCTTCGACGTACATGGTGTCCGCCCTCTGGAGATGATTGTGGAGTTGGTTGGTCCTGGAAGGGCTTCGATTATAGTATTGGCGAGCAACGCGAGTTCGCCCATGGACGACATCAACACCCTGCGCCGGATCCTGAACGACTGCCGCGTGATCGCGGTGGTCGGGCTGTCGGCCAACTGGCATCGTCCGAGCTACTTCGCCGCCAAGTACATGCAGGAGCACGGCTACCGCGTCATTCCGGTCAACCCTCAGTACCAGGAAGTACTGGGCGAGAAGTGCTACGCCTCGCTGCGCGATATCCCTGGGAAAGTCGACATGGTGGACGTGTTTCGCAAGACTGCGGATGTCCTGCCCATCGCCGAGGACGCGGTGGCCATCGGCGCCCGGGTCCTGTGGCAGCAACTGGGGGTACGCAATCAGGCCGCGGCCGACCTTGCCCGCGCCCGGGGGCTGGAGGCGGTGATGGACCGTTGCGTGAAGATCGAGCATGGCCGGCTGTTCGGAGGCCTGAACTGGGTGGGGGTCAATACCCGGGTGGTGTCGGCCAAAAGGCCCCGCTGGCTGCCCTACTAATCGTCGCTTGACCCGGTCCGGGGCCGGGTTATCCTTATGTTCATGAGCCAGCCCATCCGCGTGTTCGACGGCCGTTTCGGTCGCCTCAAGCTGATCGAGGTGAAGACCGGCTTGGCCGTGGCCGAGAGCGCCGAGCCGCAGGTGCTGTACAAGCTCGACGGCGCGGACCTGGCGGTCAACGGCGGGAGCCCAGAAGTTTCCCCGTCCATGGCCCTGACCCGGGACCAGATCCTGTTCTTCAATCCCGGCGGCGCCTGGGATGCCAGGCCGCAGGTCGGCGAAGGCCGCTCCCAGGTCCTGCTGCTGCAGGCCTCGTCGGCCTGGCTGCAGGGCCGGTTTCCGGCCGCCTTCGGCGACCCGCAGCGCCCGTTCCAGTCCGCGACCGAGACCATCACCCCGCGCATCCGCCAGCTGGCGGACATCCTCGCGGTGGAGGCGCTCAACGACCAGTTCCTGTCGCCCGACCGGCTGGAATTCATGCTGGAGGAGATGGTGCTTTCCATCGTGGAGGCCTACCTCGCCCGGCGCCAGTCCGGCGCCCGGTTCTGGCGCGGCTCGCCCTTCGCCGACAACCGTATCCGCCGCGCCATGGCGCTGCTGCGCGCCAGGCCGAACAAGGAACTCAACATGGACGAGGTGGCGAGCCGCGTCGGACTGTCGCGCTCCCGCTTCTACGACCTGTTCCAGACGAGCACCGGGCACTCGCCCCGAGCCTACCTGGACAAGCTGTGCGTCGAGACGGCCATCGCCAAGCTGTCCACCGGGGACGCCAAGATCGCCGACGTGTCCGCCGAGCTCGGCTTCTCGGCGCAGTCCAACTTCACTCGCTTCTTCCAGCACCAGGTCGGCATCCCGCCCTCCGAGTACCGGGCCGCGCTGCGGCGCCCGCCCGAGTCCGAACCCGGCCCGAAATCCCGGAACTGAGCAGTCGTCGCCGGATGGCGCACCGCCCCGGTGCACTCCGGCCCCGCAAGTTGCGTTAGATTGACTGCAGAAGCATCCGCGTCATGGCACGTGGATTGCACCATGCTCGCAGGGAGCCTGCCTTGGAGCGCCGCGATTACGACGAAATGCATGCCGCGAACGGCGAAGTGCGACCGCACTTCGGGCCGATCGCGCAGTGGCTCGCCGAGACCCCGGCCAGCCGGGTGGCCGAGAAGCGGCGCGAGGCGGACCTGCTGTTCCACCGCGTCGGCATCACCTTTGCCGTTTATGGAGACGAAGCCGGCGCCGAGCGCCTGATCCCCTTCGACACCATCCCGCGCATCATGCCGAAGGCGGAATGGGACGCGCTGGAGCGGGGACTGAAGCAGCGCGTGGACGCGCTCAACCGGTTCCTCCACGACATCTACCACGACCAGGCCATCCTCAAGGCGGGCGTGATCCCGCCCGAGCAGGTGCTGAAGAACCCCGGTTTCCAGAAGGAAATGGTCGGCATCGAGCTGCCCAACCACGTCTATTCCAGCATCGCCGGCATCGACCTGGTGCGGCATTCGGACGGCAAGTACTACGTGCTCGAGGACAACCTGCGCACGCCCTCCGGGGTGTCCTACATGATCGAAAACCGCAAGATGATGATGCGGCTCTTTCCCGAGCTGTTCGAGCGCCAGACGGTGCTGCCGGTGGAGCACTACCCGGCGCTGCTGCTGGAGACGCTGCGCTCCGCGGCGCCGCCGCGCGTGCGCGACCCGGTGGTGGCGGTGCTCACGCCCGGGCAGTACAACAGCGCCTACTTCGAGCACGCCTTCCTCGCCCAGCAGATGGGCGTGGAGCTGGTCGAGGGCGCGGACCTGATCGTCAAGGACAACGTCGTCTACATGCGCACCACCGCCGGCCGGCAGCGGCTGGACGTGATCTACCGCCGCATCGACGACGCGTACCTCGACCCGCTTGCCTTCCGCAAGGATTCCATGCTGGGCGTGCCCGGCCTGTTCGCCGCCTACCGCGCCGGCAACGTGTCCCTGGCCAACGCAGTGGGCACCGGCGTCGCGGACGACAAGTCCACCTACCCCTTCGTGCCCGAGATGATCCGGTTCTACCTGAAGGAGGAACCGATCCTCGCCAACGTGCCCACCTGGCAGTGCAAGAAGCCCAAGGACCTGGCGCAGGTGCTGGAGCGCCTGCCCGAGCTGGTGGTGAAGGAAGTGCAGGGCTCCGGCGGCTACGGCATGCTGGTGGGGCCCGCCGCGACCGCCGCCGAGCTGGCCGCGTTCCGCAAGCTGCTGAAAGCCAACCCGGAAAACTACATCGCGCAGCCGACGCTGTCGCTCTCGACCTGCCCCACCTTCGTCAAGCGCGGCGTGGCGCCCCGCCACGTCGACCTTCGCCCCTACGTGCTCTCGGGCAGGGAAGTGAAGCTGGTGCCCGGCGGCCTCACCCGCGTCGCGCTCAAGGAAGGCTCGCTGGTGGTCAACTCCTCCCAGGGCGGCGGCACCAAGGACACTTGGGTCGTCGAATGAAAAACAGGGACAGACCACGTTTTTCGTCCGGCCACGCCATGGAAATCGTGGTCCGTCCCTGTTTTTGGGGGGCGTAGATGCTCTCGCGCGTCGCCGACCGGATCTACTGGATGAGCCGCCAGATGGAGCGCGCCGAGAACATGGCGCGCATCCTCGGGGTCACTTCCAACATGGTGCTGTTCGGCACCAGGGAGACGCGCGAGCAGAACCTGCTCGCGCCGCTCACCATCACCGACAGCGCCGAGCGCTACTTCGCGCAGAAGAAGCCGGTGACGCTGCAGGG
>JALHLN010000238.1 GCA_022844545.1 Burkholderiales bacterium
TTCCACGACGAGATGCTGCACGTGATGCGCCAGATCATGCGCGGCGAGCTGACGCCGGCGCAGATCGGCGGCTTCATCGTCGGCCTCAGGGTGAAGAAGGAGACCATCGGCGAGATCGCGGCGGCGGCGCAGGTGATGCGCGAGTTCGCCACCATGGTCGAGGTGAAGGACCACCGCCACCTGGTGGACACCTGCGGCACCGGCGGCGACGGCGCGCACACCTTCAACGTCTCGACCGCCTCGGCCTTCGTCGCCGCGGCCGCAGGGGCGCGCGTCGCCAAGCACATGGGGCGCGCGGTGTCCTCCTCGGCCGGCAGCGCCGAAGTGCTCGAGGCGCTGGGCGCCGGCATCGCGATGACGCCGGAGCAGGTGGCGCAGGCCATTGACAGGACCGGCATCGGTTTCATGTTCGCGCCGACCCACCACACCGCGATGAAGTACGCGGCGCCGGTGAGGAAGGAGCTGGGCGTGCGCACCATCTTCAACATCCTGGGCCCGCTCACCAACCCGGCCGGGGCGAAGAACCAGGTGATGGGCGTGTTCCATTCCGACCTGGTCGGCATCCAGGTGCGGGTGCTGCAGCGCCTGGGTTCGCGCCACGTCATGGTGGTCCACGGCCGCGAGGGCCTGGACGAGATTTCGGTGTCCGGACCGACGCTGGTGGGCGAGCTGAAGGACGGCGAGGTCAACGAGTACGAGCTCAACCCCTCCAAGTTCGGGCTCGAGCTCTACGACCGCCGCGCGATCCAGGTCAATACCGTGGAGGAATCGAAGCAGATGATTCTCGCGGTGCTCGAGAACCAGTCAGGTCCCGCGCTCAACATCGTGCTCCTCAACGCCGGCGCCGCGATCTACGTTGCCGGCGTGGCGAAGTCGTTCGAGGAGGGCATCGAGCGCGCGCGCAAGGCGATCGCGAGCGGGGGGGCGAAGGCCAAGCTGGAGGCGTTCGTGGCGTTCAGCAACGGGTTGAAGACGGGCGCCTGAGGGCGCCGGACCAGCCCCGGCGTCGGCCCGAGATCAGCGCGCCGGCATCAACGAGGAGCGCCGGCCTTGCCATGGGCCTTGAGCCGGGCGTATCCCTTGTCTCTTGTCGACAGTGCCTCAAGCGTCCAGCGGGGCAAACAGCTTCAAGGCGGGAAAATACGACCGGTAGCGCCGGGCATCGCGCGTGAGCAGGGCCATGCGCTCCACCGTGGCGTGAGCGCCGATCAGGAAGTCGGGCAGAATCATCGTGCGCCCGCCGCCCGAGGCGCGGTAGCGGGCGTGACAGCGGGCGGCCAGATAAGCCGCCTCGCGCGGAATCGCGGCGTATTCGTAGTCCGCGGCCGGCAGCAACTCGTCGACCGCCTCGATAGTGTCGAAATCGAAGGCGATCTCGGCGTACACGATGGGGTTGATCACCAGCGCGCCGCGATCCAGGTGCTGCGCCAGGGCGTCGGCCGACCAGGCGGCCCAGCGGGAGTCGGACTTGATCACGTCCAGCAGGACATTGGAGTCGACCAGAACGCGCACGCTCACTCTCCGCGCGTGAGGGCCAGAATCTCGTCGGTGCTGAGCATCGTTCTCGTCCGGGCGCGCCGCAGGCGCTCGACGGCGAGCCCGCCGCGGCGTTGCTGGCCTTTCGCCCTGCGCAGCACGATTTTCTCCTTCTCGAACACGAACTCGACCTCCATGTTGGGCGCGAGGCCGGCCCGCTCCCGGACCGCGAGCGGGATCGTGACCTGTCCCTTGCTGGTGATGCGCATCTGCGGCTCCTGGTAAGAGTATTACCGGTAAGAATCTACTTTCGCGCCTCCGGGCCGTCAAGCCCCCGGCAACGGCGCGCCAGGGGAGGATGGTTCTTGCCCTGATAGACTGACGCTGAAAGGACCGTCGGACGCGACCCATGACCGAAGCCGTCGAGAAACTCATCCTCGAGCATCTCAAGGGACTGCGCAACGAGTTGCAGACGCGGCGCAATGAGTCGCGCGAGCAGCTTGCCCAGATCCGGTCGCGGCTGATCTCCCTTGAGGAACGATTGACGCTGGTCGAACGCGGCATCGCCAACCTACACGGCGATCTGGGCATCGTGCATGGCCGGCTTGACCGGCCCGAAGCCCGGATCGAGCGCATCGAGAAGCGGCTGGAATTGACCGCGGTTTGAGCCGGGGGAACGAAGTGGAGTGAAGAGTGGCTGGCGGCGCGAGCGCAGCAGAGAGTGGTGGTATCCGCAAGTCAGCGCGAGGTGGTAGCATCCGCGCGACAATGAAATCCGACCTGCTCAAGAGGATCACCATGGAGCCCGGCAAATGCGGCGGGCGCCCGTGCATCCGCGGCATGCGCATCCGCGTCCAGGACATTCTCGACATGCTTGCCGCCGGTACGCGCGAGGAGGAGATCCTGCGCGACTACCCTTACCTGGAACCTGACGACATCCGCGCCTCGGTCGCCTATGCGGCAGCGTACCTCGACCACACGGTCCTGCCTGCCCGGATGGCATGAGGTTCCTGGTCGACGCGAACCTGCCGCCGGGGCTGGCGACTTGGTTGCGCGAACAGGGTCACGAGGCAAACCACGTCTCCGACGAACCGGGTCACGGGGCGAGCGACGCCGCAATCTCGGAATTCGCCCGCCGGCAGGCTTGCGTCATCGTCACCAAGGACGAGGATTTCGTGGCCCTCGCCGCGCTCGCGCGGGCGTCCGCTCCGGTGGTATGGGTGCGCCTCGGCAATGCGACGAACGCCGCGCTGAAGCAGTGGCTCGGACCGCTGCTGCCGGATATCGTGCGGCGGCTACAGAGCGGCGAGAAGCTCATCGAGGTGGTATGAACGCAGGCGGTGCAAGGACTGCTTTGCTCGGCCTGCACGCGATGGTCTACGTCCACCGACTTCGCCGGAAACGGGAAGCAGCGTCACGGTCGGGCGCGTTTCACGTTTCGCCTTTCATTGAACAGGCCGGGCGCGGTTTGCCGAGGTCTCCTTTGACGGCGGCGGATCTCCAGGCCTGCCTGGCTTATGCCGCCGATCGGGAGCGCCATCTGCTCGCGGCCGGCATGTGAAATTGCTGTTCGATCCGCTCGCCACCCTGATCGTCTGAGCCGGGGACCTTGACCACCGACATCCTGCAGCGAATCCTCGCCCGCAAGCGCGCGGAGCTGGATGCGGCGCTCGCGGCCGAGCCGCTGGCCCGGATCGAGGCACGGGCCCGGTCGGCGCCGCCGCCGCGCGACTTCGCCGGCGCCATCCGCGCCCGGATCGGGGCCGGGCGGCCGGCGGTGATCGCCGAGATCAAGCGGGCGAGTCCCTCGAAAGGCGTCATTCGGGCCGATTACGACCCCGCCGCGATTGCTCGGAGCTACGAAAAGGCGGGCGCCGCCTGCCTGTCTGTGCTCACCGACCGCGATTTCTTCCAGGGCGACGCGGCGCACCTGAGGGCGGCGCGCGAGGCCTGCGGCCTGCCGGTGCTGCGCAAGGACTTCGTGGTCGAGGCCTACCAGGTGTTCGAGTCGCGCGCGATGGGCGCCGATTGCATCCTGCTCATCGCGGCGGCGCTCGATCCGGCGGCGATGGCGGCGCTCGAATCGATCGCGCTGGGTCTCGGGATGTCGGTGCTGGTGGAGGTGCACGACGGCGCGGAGCTGAAAGAGGCGCTGAAGCTGAAGACGCCGCTCGTCGGCATCAACAACCGGGACTTGCGTACGTTCCAGACGCGGCTGGAAACGACCCTCGAGTTGCGCGCCTTGGTGCCCTCGGACCGGATCCTGGTGACCGAGAGCGGGATCCTTGCGCGCGAGGATGTGGGGCGTTTGCGGGCAGGGGGGGTGAATGCGTTCCTGGTGGGGGAAGCCTTCATGCGGGCGACGGACCCTGGAACCGAACTGGCGCGGCTGTTCTTTTCCTAGCGGCGCGTTGATCCGCGGCGTCGCCGGCGATGCGCTGGGCCAGCCCGACCCAATCCGTGAGCGCGCGCTTGACCGAGATCAGCTTGTCGACCATCACCTGCAACACCTTTCTCTGGCCGGCTGCCTCGGAGGGCTCGACGATGGCCCCAGCCCTCGACATCCCCTGCCGCAGCCTCGAGAAACGCCTTCAGGTCGTCTTCCCGGCCGCGTGCGACCGAGAGAGACTGGCGGCGGCACTCCGCGGCAAACTTCGGCGAGCGCGTATCGGGCACCCAGATCTGGATCGGGCGGAACCCGAGCGAGCGCATCCGGGCGCGATAGCGGGCGGTCGACTCCCGGACTGCGTGGCGCCTCATGTCGCCCAGGGATCGATCACGGTCATGCCGATCGCCAGGAACGGCTTCGTGTCCCGCGTCGCCACCGCCAAGCCGTTGACCGAAGCGATGGCCGCGATGAGGCCGTCGGCCAAACCGACGGTGGAACCTGTCGCCTGCGCCTTGACCATCAGGTCGGCATAGGCCTGGGTGGCGGCCAGATCGAAGGGGAGGATGCGGCCCGTGAACGCGGGCAGCACCCGCGCCTCCAGCCGGTCACGCAAGCCGTTGCGACGGCGCCCGGC
>JALHLN010000239.1 GCA_022844545.1 Burkholderiales bacterium
ACCGCGCTCGGCGTGGCCCACAACCTGTGGCAGCCGATCCCGAAGGAGTTCGACGACTACATCTCGCGCCCCAAGGGCAACCTCTACCAGTCGCTGCACACCGCGGTGCTGGGCCCGGGCGGGCGCACGCTGGAAGTCCAGATCCGCACCGAGGAGATGCACCGGCATGCCGAGTTCGGCGTCGCCGCGCACTGGCGCTACAAGGAAGGCAGCGGCCAGCGGCGCATCGGCCGCAGCGAGGCCGCCTTCGACGAGAAGATCGCCTGGCTGCGGCAGCTGCTCGCCTGGCGCGACGAGGTCGCGCAGGGCGCGAGCTGGGCCGAGCGGACGCGCAAGGCGGCGCTGGACGACACCATCTACGTGCTGACGCCGCAGGGCAAGGTAGTGGACCTGCCCGCGGGCTCGACGCCGCTGGATTTCGCCTACGCGCTGCACACCGACCTTGGCCACCGCTGCCGGGGCGCGAAGGTGGACGGCCACATGGTGACGCTGGACACGGCGCTCGCCAGCGGCCAGCGGGTGGAGATCGTGGTGGCAAAGTCCGGCGGACCTTCGCGCGATTGGCTCAACCCGGAACTCGGATTCCTGCGCAGCAGCCGCGCGCGCGGCAAGCTGCGGCAGTGGTTCAACGCCCGGGCGCTCGCGGAAACGATCGCGCAGGGCCGCGCGATCGTGGAGAAGGAACAGAAGCGCGAGAAGGCGCAGCAGTCGAACCTGGAGGACCTGGGGCGGAAGCTCGGGTTCGCGAAACCTGACGAGCTGTTCGCCGCCGTGGCGCGCGACGAGGTCAACCTGCGCCAGCTGCAGACCGCGCTTCGCGAGATGAAGGGCTCCGTGACCGCGCCGGTTGCCGCGCCTGCCGCCGCACCAAGGAAAGCGAAGGCTGCGGCCGAGGGCGGCGTGCTGGTGGTCGGCGTGGATCGCCTCATGACCCAGCTTGCGCGCTGCTGCAAGCCGGTGCCGCCCGATCCGGTGCGCGGCTTCGTCACGCGCGGCAAGGGCGTGTCCATCCACCGCGAGGACTGCCCGAGCTTCCGGCGCCTCGCGGAGCGCGCGCCGGAGCGGCAGATCGATGTCGCGTGGGGCAGGGCGGGAAAGGCGAAGGCCGAGGCTGCCTATCCGGTCGACGTGCTGGTCACCGCCAGCGACCGGCGCGGCCTGCTGCGCGACATCGGCGAGGCGCTGGCGCGCGAGAAGATCAACGTCACCGCGGTGCGCACCCAGAACCGGGACGACATCGCGTACATGCGCTTCAGCTTCGAGGTCGCCGACACAGCGCACCTGAAGCGCGCGCTGGCCACCGTCAAGCAGCTTCGCGGCATCATCAGGGTGGCGCGGGGATGAATCCCCGCTCTGCGTGCCGCCCGGGGGCAGGTGGCGGGCGCGGCCGGATTTGCAGTAAAATCCGCCCCTTTCAGCAGGCGCGTAGCTCAGCTGGTTAGAGCACTACCTTGACATGGTAGGGGTCGTTGGTTCGAGTCCAATCGCGCCTACCAACTCTGTGGCCTCCTCGTTGAACATCAAACTGCCCGACGGCACGGTGAAGGGCTTTCCCGGCCCGGTCACCGTCGCCGAGGTGGCCCTCGCCATCGGCCCGGGCCTGGCCAAGGCCGCGCTCGCCGGGAAGGTGAACGGCCGGCTCGTCGACACCAGCTTCCGGATCGAGTCCGACGCCGAGCTCGCCATCGTCACGCCGAAGAGCCCCGAGGGGCTCGACATCCTGCGCCATTCCACCTCGCACCTCATGGCGCAGGCGGTGCAGGAGCTGTTCCCCGGCGCGCAGGTCACCATCGGCCCGGTGATCGAGAGCGGCTTTTACTACGACTTCGCCTACAAGCGCCCGTTCACGCCCGAGGACCTCGCCGCCATCGAGAAGAAGATGGCCGAGATCGTGAGGCGCGACCTGCCGGTGCACCGCAGGGAGATGGCGCGCGACGAGGCGGTTGCGCTCTTCAGGTCCATCGGCGAGAACTACAAGGCGGAGATCATCGCCTCGATCCCGCAGGATCAGAGCATTTCGCTCTATGGCCAGGGCAACTGGATCGACCTGTGCCGCGGCCCGCACGTGCCCTCCACGGGCAAGCTGAAGGTGTTCAAGCTGATGCGGGTCGCCGGCGCCTACTGGCGCGGCGACTCGAGGAACGAGATGCTCCAGCGCATCTACGGCACGGCGTGGGCGACGAAGGAGGAGCAGGACGCCTACCTGAAGATGCTGGAGGAGGCCGACAAGCGCGACCACCGGCGCCTGGGCCAGAGCCTGGACCTGTTCCACATGGAGGACGAGGCCCCCGGCATGGTGTTCTGGCACCCCAAGGGCTGGACGCTGTGGCAGCAGGTGGAGCAGTACATGCGCCGCGTCTACCGCGAAAACGGCTACCAGGAGGTGCGCGGGCCGATGGTGCTGCCGCGCAGCCTGTGGGAGACCACCGGGCACTGGGAGAACTACCGCGAGAACATGTTCGTCACCGAGTCGGAGAAGCGCGACTACGCGCTGAAGCCGATGAACTGCCCGGGCCACATCCTGATCTTCAACAAGGGCACCAAGAGCTACCGCGACCTGCCGCTGCGCTTCGGCGAGTTCGGCTCCTGCCACCGCAACGAGCCCTCGGGGGCGCTGCACGGCCTGATGCGGGCGCGCGGCTTCACCCAGGATGACGGCCACATTTTCTGCACCGAGGAGCAGATCCTGCCCGAGTGCGTGGCCTACACCGCGCTGCTGCAGAAGGTCTACGCCCACTTCGGCTTCAGCGACATCATCTACAAGGTCGCCACCCGGCCGGAGAAGCGCATCGGCTCGGACGAGGCCTGGGACAAGTCCGAGCAGGCCCTGATTGAATCGCTGCGGCGCTCGGGGGTCGAGTTCGAGATCTCGCCCGGTGAGGGCGCCTTCTACGGCCCCAAGATCGAGTATTCGCTCAAGGATGCCATCGGGCGGGTATGGCAGTGCGGCACCATGCAGGTGGATTTCAACCTGACCGCCCGCCTGGGCGCCGAGTACGTCGCTGCGGACAACACCCGCAAGACCCCCGTGATGCTGCACCGGGCCACGATCGGCTCCATGGAGCGGTTCCTCGGCATCCTGATCGAGCATTTCGGCGGCGCCTTCCCCCTGTGGCTGGCGCCGGAGCAGGTCGTGGTGCTCAACGTGTCCGAGCACCAGGCGGAGTACGCCGAAAGTGTGGCGAAAGCGCTACGGGAGGCCGGTTTCCGGGCGATGGCAGATTTGCGAAACGAGAAAATTTCCTATAAAATACGGGAACATAGCCTGCAAAAGTTGCCCTACCAAGTGGTGGTTGGCGACAAGGAAAAGCAGGCCGGAAGCGTGGCCGTGCGTACGCGCAGCGGTGAGGACCTCGGGGCCATGGCCCTGGGAGACTTCATCCGGCGCCTCGGGACAGAGGCGGGCGCGTAGGAGCACGGCCGCATTTTTTTGACCGGAAGAAGGAGTTTTACCCATCGCACTCGAGAGACCGCAACGCATCAACGGGGAAATCACCGCGCCACAGGTGCGGCTGGTGGCCGACGAAGGCGAACAGCTCGGCATCGTGGCCATAGCCGATGCGCTGAAACTGGCCGAAGAGCGCAACGTGGACCTGGTTGAAATCGCGCCCTTGGCGGTGCCGCCGGTCTGCAAGCTCATGGACTACGGCAAGTTCCGCTACCGCGAGCAGAAGAAGGCCCACGAGGCCAAGCTCAAGCAGAAGCAGATCCAGGTCAAGGAAATCAAGTTCCGGCCCGGCACCGACGACGGCGACTACAAGATCAAGGTCGGCAAGCTGATCGCGTTTCTCGAGGAGGGCGACAAGGCCAAGGTGACGCTGCGGTTCAGGGGCCGCGAGATGGCGCACCAGGAGTTCGGCCTGCGGCTGCTGGAGCGGGTGAAGGCGGACCTGGAGGGCGTGGCGCTCGTCGAGCAGTTCCCGAAGCTCGAGGGGCGGCAGATGGTGATGGTCCTGGCGCCCAAGAAGAAGGTGCTGGTGGTGACCAGGGGCAAGCCGAAGAAGAAGGGCGACGCCGCACCGGAAACACCGGCGGCGGCGGAGAAGGTAGCAGTAGAAAAGCCCGCCGCAGCCTAGCTGCGGCCGGAGCACAAGTGATTCCGAGGCATCAAGCGCTGGCGACGCGCCACATTTGGGTGGCGCTACTCGCGAGCCGCCCGGCGTCATGACAAAACAGAGCAAGGAGAGGTTCATGCCGAAGATGAAGACGAAGAAGTCGGCCTCGAAGCGCTTCAAGGTCCGCCCAGGCGGCACCATCAGGCGCTCCAAGGCCTTCATGCGCCACATCCTCACCAAGAAGTCGACCAAGACCAAGAGGAAGCTGCGCGGCACGGCCAACGTGCACGATTCCAACCTGCGCGCGGTGCGCGCCATGCTGCCGTACTCGGGCTGAGGGGCGCGCCATGCCAAGAGTCAAGCGTGGAGTAACGGCGCGCGCGCGCCACAAGAAGGTCCTCGCCAAGGC
>JALHLN010000240.1 GCA_022844545.1 Burkholderiales bacterium
ATGTCGCCTGGCAATGGTTCCAGGGCGGGCCGGTGCTGGCGCTGCTGCCCCTGCCCGGGGAGCGCGTATCCATGGTGTGGTCGGTGGCGGAGGCGGAAGCGTCGCGCCTGATGGCGCTGGCGCCGGAGGAACTGTGCGCCGCCGTCGCCTTGGCGTCGCACCACTCGCTGGGCGCGCTCGGACTGGTGACGGCGCCGCGCGCGTTCCCGCTGCGCCGCCTGCGCGCGCAGCGCATGACCGCGCCGCGCACCGCGCTGCTGGGCGACGCCGCGCACGTGATTCATCCGCTGGCCGGGCAGGGCGCGAACCTCGGGTTGCAGGACGCGCGCGCGCTCGCCGAGGTGCTGTCCGGGCGCGAGCCGTTCCGGGATCCCGGCGAGAAGCGGCTGCTTCGGCGCTATGAGCGCAGCCGGGCCGAGGCCGTGACCTCCATGGATGCGGTCGTGCACGGCCTGCATGGCCTCTTCGGCAGCGGCAGGGGCGAGGCGCTCGCCAGCATGCGCAACGCCGGATTGAACCTTGCCGACCGCCTGCCAGTCCTAAAGAACCTGCTCATCCGGCAGGCGATGGCCTAGAACGAAAGCCGAACGCGATGAGAAACCTGCTGACCCTGATCCTGTGCCTGCTGGTGCCGGCTGCATCGGCCAACGAGGCCGCCATCCGCAAGGCGCTGGGACCGGCGCTGGGCGGCACGAAGATCGAGGCTGTGCAGCCGGCGGCGATCCCGGGCCTGTTCGAAGTGCGCGTTTCGGGGCCGGACGGCCCGCAGCTGCTGTACTCGGACCCGCAGGGCAACTTCGTTCTCGAGGGTATTTTGTTCGACACCAGATCGGGACGCAACCTGACCGAGGAGCGCCTGCGCAAATTCAATGCGATCAGCTTCGCCTCGCTGCCGCTGGCTCTCGCGGTCAAGGTCCAGCGCGGCAACGGCAGGCGCGTGCTGGCCGTTTTCTCCGATCCCTACTGCCCGGCCTGCAAGCAGTTCGAGAAGTCCCTGGTCCAGATCGACGACATCACCATTTACTACTACATGTACCCGGTGATCCGGCCGGAGCTGGCCGAGCATTCCAAGGCGGTCTGGTGCGCCCCCGACCGCGCCAAGGCGTGGATCGACCTCGCGCTGCACGGCAAGCCGATCACGGCGAAGGCGAAATGCGAGGTGCCGATGGAGAAAATGCTGGAACTGGGCAAGTCATTGCGCGTCAATTCCACCCCCACCATCATCCTCGCCACAGGCGAGCGCCTGCGCGGCGGCTTGCCGCCCGACCAGATGCGCAGCGTGCTCGACGAGGCGATGAAGGAAGCGGCCGCCAGCGCCAAGGCGAAGTAGAGCGGCTACTGCAGGCGCGGCAGCGGCTCGCCGCGCGGCCAGAGCAGCCAGAAGCGGCCCCTCTGCCGCATGCGGCCCGCTTGCAGCCCGGGCTCCGCGCCGCTGCCCCAGAAGAAATCGCCTCGCACCGCGCCGCGGATGGCGCCGCCGGTGTCCTGCGCCACCATCAGGCGCTGCAGCGGCCGCTCCGACAGCGGGAAGGTGGTGGCAAGGAACACCGGCGCGCCCAGCGGAATGTGCCGCGGATCCACCGCCAGGCTGGTGCCCGCCGAGAGCGGCGCGCCCAGCGCGCCGATCGGCCCCCCGTGCGCCGGCAGCTCGCGGAAGAACACGTAGCTCGCGTTGAAGTTGAGCGCCTCCTGCAGCCTGGCGGGATTGGCCGCGGCCCACGCCATGATGCCCTGCATGGAGGCCTTCTCCAGCGCCAGTTCGCCCCGCTCGACCAGGTACCGCCCGAGCGAACGGTATGGATGGCCGTTCTGGTCGGCGTAGCCGAGGCGGATCCGTTCGCCGCGCCGGCCGCCGTCCTCGAGCTCGATCAGGCCCGAGCCCTGGATCTGGAGGAAGAAGAGCTCGACCGGATCCTCGACCCAGGCCAGCACCGGCGCGCGCAGCTCGCCGGCGCGCGCCTCGATCTCGCCGCGGCTCCAATAGGGAATTAGCCGGCGTCCCTCGATCCGGCCGCGCAGGCGCAGGTGCCGCGTTTCCGGGGCAACCGCCGCCAGATCCACGGTGACCAGGTCCTCCGGCGCGCCATGCACCGGATGGCGGAAGCGCGCGCTGCGCGCGCGGCTGCCGGGGAGAATGGGCTCGTAGTAACCGGTGATCAGGCCATCGCTCGTGCCGTCCGGGGCGATGACCGCATACGGGGAGAACGCGTTCTCCAGCCAGTTGCGGGCCGCCGCGTCGTCCCCCGGCGGAATCGAGGCCGCGGCGTCGCAGGCGCGCCTGAGCGGGCTCGGTTGCGCCACGCGCGGGCAGCCCTCGAGGAACGTGCGCAGCGCCTGCGCCTGGCCGCCGAGGGTCCAGCCGGGCAGGTCCGCGTAGTCGCGCGGTTCATACTTCGCGGTCTCGGCAGGCGGCTTTGCCGGCGGACAGGCGGGACAGGCCGGGCAGGGCGATCGGGGCGGACAGGCGGCGCGCTCCGGCGGGGCCGGCGCCTGCGCGCAGCCCGCGAGGACTACAATCGCCGCCATTCCGGTCAGGAGGCAGCTCGCAATGTGGGTGGTGTACCTGGAAATGATCGTGGCCCTCGTGCTGCTGATTCTAATTGTCTGGTTCACGCTGCCGAAGAAAAAGCCGCGTGCCCCGGAGAACGGGCGCGGCGGGGACGACGCCGCGAAAGGCGGACCGCAGTAGCGCGCAACTACCGGGCCGGCGCCTGCGCGCGCCGCGCGAGGATCGCCTCCAGCGTCTTCCTCGCTTCCGGCTGCAGCGGCCCGCCCAGGCTCACGGCATGGCGCGCCGCGGCCTCCGCATCCACCAGCCTGCCCAGTTCGGACAGCACGTGCGCGAGATTGTTGTACGCCACGGCGGAGTCGCGGTGCGCCAGCGCGGCGCGCCGGAAGGCGGCCTCGGCGCCGGCCTTGTTGCCCATGGCGTATTCGGTGTTGCCCAGCCCGATCAGCCCGATATGGCTGGTCGGCCAGCGCTCGAGCAGCGCGCGGTAGGACGCGCGCGCCTCGCCCCGCTTGCCGGCCTGCTCAAGCGCGGCGACCGCCGCGGCGAAACCGGGCTCCTCGGCGCTGGCCGCCACCCGGCCCGGCGGCAGCGCCACCATCGCCCAGTGCGCCGAGTCCTGCCACAGGAATTCGAACAATCCCGCCGGGTACGCGAGGCGCTCCCGCTTGCCGCTGCGCAGCACCACTTCGCCTGCGTCCAGGTCGTAGCCGATCACGACCGCGTAGTGCCACAATGGCAGCAGGCGAACGCTCAGGTTGAGCAGCACCACCACCGGTGTGCCGGCAGCGACTTCGCGCAGCACGCCCTCCAGCCTGGGCGGAACCTGGTAGGCGAGCAGCCCGTTGCGGCGCGTCGCGCCGAGCATCTCCACCTGCAGGCTGCCCTGGCGGCCGGGCAGGTAGACCTGTGGCGTCAGCCCGGCGACGTCGGCCTTGACGCCGGCGGCATTGAACACCATCGCCAGGGTCGCGGGACCGCACAGGAAATCGTCCTGGACGTGGAACGGGACCGCGGTCAGCTCCGCCTTGCGCGGCAAGTCGGCGGGCGGCGCCTCGCGCAGTGCCCCGGACTGGGGGAGCGAAACGCAGCCGGACAGCGCGAGCGCTGCCGCGGCGAGGACGGAAAACAAAAAGCCCGCGCGAACGCGGGCTGCGAAGCGTTCGCCGCGGATCAACTCCAGAACAGCCACACGATGAGGACCACCGCGGCGATCAGGAAGACCGCTCCGGTGCCGTTGGCGCCGGCCGGCACGCTGTCGAGGCGGGCGGCCAGTTGCGCGACCTCGCTCCCGGTCAGGGCATTGACGCGGAGCTTCGCGTTCTCCGGCGTCAGGCCGTAGGCCTGCAGCTGGCGTGCGACCTCGGTGCGCTCGATCAGGCGCACGACCCTGTCGCGCGCGGCGGCGGCCTGCGCGGCGGAAACGGCCTGGTCGGTGCCGATCAGTCCGGCGCTGGCCTGGAACGGCAGCACGATCATGCAGGCGACGAGGATGCGGCTGATGATGCGGATGAACGAGAGGGTCATGGCGTTCCCTTGGCGTTGAAGTGTCGAAGTGCAATGGGCCCGGACGCGGACCGCGTCAATCTAGACCTCGCCTCCTGCGGCGTCAACCGGGACTGTAGCCGCGCCGCGACGCCCGCGGCCCGCAGCACGGTTCCCAGGCCGAGCGGTTAGAATGCGCGCTTTCCGGCGCCACCGCCCGGTGCGACCGCATCGCAACAGGACCGCACCAGGGCCGGACCGCCGGCAGGGGGAAAGGGGAGAGCATGACGACCAAGCGCGCCGACGGGCGCATCCTCATCTACAGCCACGACACCTTCGGCCTGGGCCACCTGCGCCGCTGCCGGGCGATCGCGCATTCGCTGGTGGACCGCTTCAAGCAGCTCTCGGTCCTGATCCTGTCGGGCTCGCCGATCATCGGCTCGTTCGACTTCCG
>JALHLN010000241.1 GCA_022844545.1 Burkholderiales bacterium
GGGGCCCGTACCAGAGGCGGCCGTCGGTGAGCACGCCGTCGACGTCGAAGATCATGACGCGGACGCGTCCCGCTCTCTCCGGCGCGTCTGGTGCCGTGAAGGCCATCGGCGCTAGAGGATCTTGGCCTGGAACAGGTCGTGGATGTTGAGCGCCCCCACCAGCCTGCCCTCGGCGTCGACCACGGGCATCTGGGTGCTCTTGCGCCGCTCCATGAGCTCCACCGCCTCGACCGCGAGCGCCTCCGGGCGCACGCTGCGCGGCTCGCGCGTCATCACCTCGTCGACGCGCAACCCGCGCGGGTCGGCCGCGCGCGCCAGCACCCGGCGCAGGTCGCCGTCGGTGAACAGGCCGACCAGGCGGCGCTCGGCGTCCACCACCGTGGTCATGCCCATGCCCTTCTTCGTGATCTCGAGGATGGCCTCGGCCAGCGTGGTGCCGGCCTGCACCGCAGGCACCGCTTCGCCGGTGCGCATCACGTCGGCGACGTGGGTGAGGAGCTTGCGGCCGAGCGCGCCCCCGGGATGCGAGCGGGCGAAATCGTCGGCGGAGAAGCCGCGCGCGTCGAGCAGCGCCACCGCCAGCGCGTCCCCGAGCGCGAGCGCCGCGGTGGTGCTCGCCGTGGGCGCAAGGTTGTGCGGGCAGGCCTCCTGCTCGACGGCTGCGTCGAGGTAGACGTCGGACGCGCGCGCGAGCGAGGACTGCGCCCGGCCGCTCATCACGACCAGCCTGGCGCCCTGGCGCTTCACCAGCGGCACGATGCGCAGCAGCTCGTCGCTCTCGCCGGAGTAGGAGATGGCGATGAACACGTCCTCGCGCTGGATCATGCCGAGGTCGCCGTGGCTGGCCTCGGCAGGGTGCACGAAGTAGGCGGGGGTGCCGGTGCTCGACAGCGTCGAGGCAATCTTGCGCGCGATGTGGCCGGACTTGCCGATGCCGCTGACGATGACGCGGCCGCGGCAGGCGAGGATCAGCGACACCGCGGCGAGGAAGCGCTCGTCCAGGCGCGCGCCCAGGGCGCGGACCGCGTCCGCCTCGATGTCGAGGACCCGGCGCGCCAGCTCGAGCGCGGAAGCGGTGGCGTCCTTCGGTATCATGGCCGTCAGAGTATAGCTGACCCGCCATTGGAACCCGCCGCCGCCTCGCTGCAACCGATCCTGATCCTGCTCGCGGCGGCGGTGCTGGCGGTGGTCGCCTGTCGCCTCCTTGCGCTGCCGCCGATCATCGGCTACCTCGCCGTCGGCCTGGCGCTCGGGCCGCGGGCGCTGGGCGCGGTGAGCAGCGACGCGATGACGCAGCACCTGGCCGAGATCGGCGTGGTGTTCCTGATGTTCTCCATCGGGCTGGAGTTCAGCCTGTCCAAGCTGCGCGTGATGCGGCGCGAGGTGTTCGGCCTGGGTCTCACGCAGGTATCGCTCACGATCGCCGCCTGCGTCGCGCTCGCGTTCGTCGCCGGCGGCGGCGACTGGCAGGCGGGCCTCGCGGTCGGCGGCGTCGTCGCGATGTCCTCGACCGCGGTGGTGAGCAAGATGCTTGCCGAGCGCATGGAGCTGGACACGCCGCACGGGCGGTCGATCATCGGCGTGCTCCTGTTCCAGGATCTCGCGGTGGTGCCGCTTCTGATCCTGGTCCCGGTGCTGTCGCAGCCGGCGGACAGCATCGGCGCTGCGATCGCGCTCGGCATGGGCAAGGCGGTGATCGTGCTGGGGGTGCTGCTTTTCGCCGGCCCGCGCCTGATGCGCGCCTGGTTCGGGCTGGTGGCGCGGCGCAAGTCGACGGAACTCTTCATGCTCAACGTGCTGCTGGTGATCCTGGCGATGGCCTTCCTCACCAGCCTCGCGGGCCTGTCGCTCGCGCTGGGCGCGTTCCTCGCCGGCATGCTGATCTCGGAGACCGAGTACCGCTACCGCGTCGAGGACGAGATCAAGCCGTTCCGCGACGTGCTGCTCGGCCTGTTCTTCGTCACCGTCGGCATGATGCTCGACCCGCAGCTGGTGCTCGAGAACGCCTGGCAGGTGCTGGCGCTGCTCGCGCTGCTGGTCGGGTTCAAGTTCGCCCTGATCGGGCTGCTGGCGCGCGCCTTCGGCCTGCCGGCCGGGACCGCGCTGCGCACCGCGCTCGCGCTGGCGCAGGGCGGCGAGTTCGGCTTCGTGCTGCTCGCGCAGGCCGGGGCGCTGGGCGTGGTGGGCGAAGCCCTCGGCCAGCCGCTGCTCGCCGCGATGGTGCTGTCCATGATCGCCACCCCGTTCCTGATCAACGCCAGCAACCGCATCGTGCTGCGCTTCGCCGGATCCGAGTGGATGCTGCGCTCGCTGGAAATGCACCGCGTCGCGGTGCAGGCGCTGGAGACCGAGCGCCACGTCATCATCCTCGGCTACGGGCGCAACGGCCAGCACATAGCGCGCCTGCTGGAGGCCGAAGGGGTGCGCTATGTCGCGCTCGACCTGGATCCGGAACGGGTGCGCGAGGCCGCGCTCGCCGGCGACACCGTGGTGTTCGCCGACAGTTCCCGGCGCGAGTCACTGATCGCCGCCGGCGTGCTGCGGGCCGCCGCGGTGGTGGTCACCTTCGCCGAGTCCGCCGAGGCGGTGCGCGCCGTGGCGCACGTGTTGTCCCTCAATCCCTCGGTGCCGGTGATCGCGCGCGCCCGGGAGGACGCGGACATCGCGCGCCTGACCGCTGCCGGCGCCTCCGAGATCGTGCCCGAGGCGCTGGAATCCGGGCTGATGCTCGCTTCGCACACCCTGGTCTGGGTCGGCGTGCCGCTCAGCCGCGTGGTGCGGCGCGTGCGCGCGGTGCGCGACGAGCAGTACGGATTGCTGCGCGGCCTGTTCCGCGGCGCGAGCGAGGAGGCCGATGCTTCAGACGAGGCGCAGCCGCGGCTGCACGCGGTCACGCTCGCCGGCAACGCACGCGCGCTGGGGCGGCCGCTGGACGTGGCGGCGCTGGAGGAGATCGGGGTCCAGGTGCGCGCAGTTCGCCGCCCGGGCGCCCGTCAGCGCCTGTCGCCGCAGGACGCGGGCGTGCTGCAGGCGGGTGACGTGGTGGTGCTGCTCGGGGTGCCGGAGGTGCTTGCGGCTGCCGAGATCGTGCTGCTGCAGGGGTGATGCCGCCTGCGCTTTCTTCTGGACGGGCGTTCATTCGACGAATTCGGCGGCGCTGGATGCCGGCACCACTTCCACCTTCGGGGCAAGACGGTACGGCTTGTCGCCGGGGTAGATCACCAGCAGGCGATCGAGCTTCAGGTCGGTCAGCGCAATGCGCATGGACGGCGTGAGCTTGGGGGCGTCCGCACGCTTGATCTCCACGCCAACGCGCCGACGGTGTTTGAACAGCAGCAGATCGAGTTCGGCACCTTGGTGCGTCGCCCAGAAATACGCTTCGGCGGGAAGCGCCTGGCGCAGCACCTGCTCGAGCACGAATCCCTCCCACGATGCGCCGGCCTTCGGATGGGCCATCACCGCCTCGGTCGAATCCAGTTGCAGCAGCGCATGCAGGATGCCGCTGTCGCGGACATAGACTTTCGGAGCCTTGACCTGCCGTTTGCCGAGGTTCTCATGCCAGGGCGGCAATTGGCGGACGAGAAAGGCGTCGGTCAGGAAGTCGAGGTATCGGCGCACGGTGCCTTCGCCAAGCCCGAGCGACCGCGCCGGTTCGGCCGCGTTCCAGATTTGCCCGTGATAGTGCGCGAGCATGTTCCAGAACCGACGCACGGCCGCGGGCGCCGCGCCCAGTCCCAACGCCGGCAGGTCCCGCTCAACGGTCAGGCTAACAAAACTCTCGCGCCAGGCCATGCTGGCACGATCGGTGGCGGCCAGAAACGAGAGCGGGAAACCGCCGCGTGTCCAGAGCGTGTCCATAGTGCCGGTGCCGGCTTCCGCCATGGACACCGCGTCAACCTCGATGATCTCGAGCCGTCCCGCCAGCGACTCGCTCGACTGCCGGAGCAACGCGGGGGATGCGCTGCCGAGGATCAGAAACTGGCCTGGCCGGCGGTCCCGGTCGATCAGCACCCGCAGCACGGCGAACAGGTCCGGGCGCCGCTGGACCTCGTCGAGCACGACCAGCCCCGACAGAGCCTCCAGCGCGGTCAGGGGCTCCTCCAGCCGTTGCAGGTCGCGCGGACTTTCCAGGTCGAAGTAGCGGGCAGAGTCCTGGGGCAGAAAGCGCCGGGCCAGGGTGGTCTTGCCCACCTGCCGTGGACCGATCAAGGCCACCGCACGGCTGCGCGCGAGCGCGGCGCGGATGCGGGATTCAAGCGCTGGGCGCTGGATCCAGGCAGTCATGAGCGGGTAAATTACCATGAAATTCCGTCATTAAGAAGTGGAATTTCATGGTCTAAGCCAAGCTGCCTTCAGGCCGGCAGCGTCACCAATGTCGGAGACCCGAAAAGAAAAAGCCGGCCAGGGGCCGGCTTTTTCAGGTTGCG
>JALHLN010000242.1 GCA_022844545.1 Burkholderiales bacterium
CGTCTCCGCCGCGGCCGCGGTTTCGGTCGCGGCCCCGGCGGCCGGCGGCGGCGCGGCTGCCGCCGCGGCAGAGGAGAAGACCGAGTTCACCGTGATGCTGCTGGCGGCGGGCGAGAACAAGGTGAACGTGATCAAGGCGGTGCGTGAAGTGACCAGCCTGGGCCTGAAGGAAGCCAAGGACCTCGTGGACGGCGCGCCCAAGGCCGTCAAGGAAGGCGTCGCCAAGGCCGAGGCCGACGCCGTCGCCAAGAAGCTGGCGGATGCCGGCGCGAAGGTCGAGATCAAGTAACGCATGACGCATTCGGATTCCGGGAACGGCCCTGGCCGTTCCCGGACCGAGGCCACAGGAAAGGCCGCGCGACCAGCCCGCGGCCTTTCCCCTGACCTCTGAGCCGCTTGCCCTACTGGAGCTTCAATGACCTATTCTCTGACCGAGCGTAAACGCATCCGCAAGAGCTTTGCCAAGCGCGCCATCGTGCAGGACGTGCCGTTCCTGCTCGCGACCCAGCTCGAGTCCTACACCGCGTTCCTCCAGGCGCACGTGGCGCCCGAGGGGCGGCGCAACGAGGGCCTGCAGGCCGCGTTCACCTCGATCTTCCCGATCTCCTCGCATTCCGGCAACGCGCGCCTGGAGTTCGTCAGCTTCCAGCTGGGCGAGCCGCCGTTCGACGTCAAGGAGTGCCAGCAGCGCGGCCTGACCTACGCCAGCCCGCTGCGCGCCAAGGTGCGCCTGGTGATCATGGACAAGGATTCCCCGCGGCCGGCGCCCAAGGAGGTGAAGGAGCAGGAGGTCTACATGGGTGAGATCCCGCTCATGACCACCACCGGCTCGTTCATCATCAACGGCACCGAGCGCGTCATCGTCAGCCAGCTGCACCGCTCCCCGGGCGTGTTCTTCGAGCACGACCGCGGCAAGACCCACAGCTCGGGCAAGCTGCTGTTCTCGGCCCGCGTCATTCCCTACCGCGGTTCCTGGCTCGACTTCGAGTTCGACCCCAAGGACATCGTCTTCTTCCGGGTCGACCGCCGGCGCAAGATGCCGGTGACGATCCTGCTCAAGGCGCTGGGCTACACCCCGGAGCGGATCCTGAGGGAATTCTTCGACTTCGACACCTTCCAGATCGGCGCCGACGCGGTCCAGTTCGAGATCGTCCCCGAGCGCCTGCGCGGCGAGATCGCGCGCTTCGACATCAGCGACAAGTCCGGCAAGCTGATCGTCGCCAAGGACAAGCGCATCACGGTCAAGCACATCCGCGAGATGGAGGCCGCCGGGATCAAGCGCGTCGCCGCACCCGACGAGTTCATCATCGGCCGCACCCTGGCGCACAACGTGGTCAACGGCGACACCGGCGAGATCGTCGCCAACGCCAACGACGAGGTCACCGAGGACCTGCTCGCCAAGCTGCGCGAGACGAAGGTCGCCAAGGTGCAGACGCTGTTCATCAACGATCTCGACCAGGGCGGCTACGTGTCGCAGACCTTGCGCGCGGACGAGACCGCCGACATGACCGCGGCGCGCGTCGCCATCTACCGCATGATGCGCCCCGGCGAGCCGCCCACCGAAGAGGCGGTCGAAGCGCTGTTCAACGGCCTGTTCTTCGCCGAGGAGCGCTACGACCTTTCGGCCGTGGGCAGGATGAAGTTCAACCGCCGCATCGGCGCGCCGAGCGAGTTCAGCTGGCAGCTGCGGATGCGCAACATCGCCCTGCCGCGCGAGATCGAGGACGAGGTGCGCGCCTATTTCAAGCACGCGCCGGAACTGCACCTGGGCAAGGTGGCGCTGGAGGGCGTCGCCCAGGAAGCCGACGCGCAGGCGGTGCTGGAGAAGATGTACCAGGACCTGAAGGCCAAGGGCGTCGACAAGCAGAAGCTGGAGGCGAAGATCGAGCCGCGCTTCACGCTGAGCCCCAAGGACATCGTCGAAGTGATCAGGATCCTGGTGGAGCTGCGCAACGGGCGCGGGGACATCGACGACATCGACCATCTCGGCAACCGGCGCGTGCGCTCGGTGGGCGAGCTGGCGGAGAATCAGTTCCGCGCCGGCCTGGTTCGCGTCGAGCGCGCGGTCAAGGAGCGCCTGTCGCAGGCGGAGTCCGAGAACCTGATGCCGCACGACCTGATCAACGCCAAGCCGATTTCGGCCGCGATCAAGGAGTTCTTCGGCTCCAGCCAGTTGTCGCAGTTCATGGACCAGACCAACCCGCTGTCGGAGATCACCCACAAGCGCCGCGTCTCGGCGCTGGGACCGGGCGGCCTGACCCGCGAGCGCGCCGGCTTCGAGGTGCGCGATGTGCACCCGACCCACTACGGCCGCGTCTGCCCGATCGAGACGCCCGAGGGCCCGAACATCGGCCTGATCAATTCGCTGGCGCTGTACGCGCGCACCAACCGCTACGGCTTCCTCGAGACCCCGTACCGCAAGGTTAAGGACAGCAAGGCCACCAGCGACATCGAGTTCCTCTCGGCGATCGAGGAAGGCCACTACGTCATCGCGCAGGCCAACGCAGCGATGGACAAGAACGGCAAGCTCACCGACACCCTGGTGTCCTGCCGCTTCAAGAACGAGTTCGAGTTGAAGGCGCCGGAAGAGGTGCAGTACATGGACGTGGCGCCGTCGCAGATCGTGTCGGTGGCGGCATCCCTCATTCCGTTCCTCGAGCACGACGACGCCAACCGCGCCCTGATGGGTTCCAACATGCAACGCCAGGCGGTGCCCTGCCTCAGGCCCGAGAAGCCGCTGGTCGGCACCGGCGTCGAGCGCACCGCGGCGGTGGACTCTGGAACCTGCGTGATCGCCCTGCGCGGCGGCCTGGTCGACTACGTCGACGCCAACCGCATCGTGGTGCGGGTCAACGATGACGAAACGGTCGCCGGCGACGTCGGCGTGGACATCTACAAGCTCACCAAGTACACGCGCTCCAACCAGAACACCAACATCAACCAGCGTCCGGTGGTGAAGCCGGGCGAGCGCCTTGCCAAGGGCGACGTCATCGCCGACGGCGCCTCCACTGACCTGGGCGAGCTGGCGCTGGGGCAGAACATGCTGGTCGCGTTCATGCCGTGGAACGGCTACAACTTCGAGGATTCCATCCTCATCTCCGAGCGGGTGGTCGCCGACGAGCGCTTCACCTCGATCCACATCGAGGAACTGACCGTGGTCGCCCGGGACACGAAGCTGGGGCCCGAGGAGATCACGCGCGACATCTCCAACCTTTCCGAGGCGCAGTTGTCGCGCCTGGATGAGTCCGGCATCGTCTACATCGGCGCCGAAGTCGAGGCGGGCGACGTGCTGGTGGGCAAAGTGACCCCGAAGGGGGAGACCCAGCTCACGCCCGAGGAGAAGCTGCTGCGCGCAATCTTCGGCGAGAAGGCCTCGGACGTGAAGGACACCAGCCTGCGCGTGCCCTCGGGCATCTCCGGCTGCGTCATCGACGTCCAGGTGTTCACGCGCGAAGGCATCGAACGCGACAAGCGCAGCGCCTCGATCATCGAGGAGGAGCTCAAGCGCTACAAGACCGACCTCGCCGACCAGATGCGCATCGTCGAGTCCGACACCTTCGAGCGCCTGGAGCGCCTGCTCACGGGCAAGGTCGCCAACGGCGGCCCCAAGCGCCTGGCCAAAGGCACCAAGGTGACCAAGGGTTACCTGGAGACGCTGGAGCGCTACGACTGGTTCGACATCCGCCTCGGCAACGAGGAGGCGGCAGCCCAGGTCGAGGCGCTGAAGGAGTCGCTGGCGCAGAAGCGGCGCGAGTTCGACGCCATGTTCGAGGCCAAGAAGAAGAAGCTCACCCAGGGCGACGAGCTGCCGCCGGGCGTGCTGAAGATGGTCAAGGTCTACGTCGCGGTGAAGCGGCGCCTGCAGCCCGGCGACAAGATGGCGGGCCGCCACGGCAACAAGGGCGTGATCTCGCGCATCGTGCCGGTGGAGGACATGCCGCACATGGCCGATGGCACGCCGGTGGACCTGGTGCTCAATCCGCTGGGCGTGCCCTCGCGGATGAACGTCGGCCAGATCCTGGAGGTGCACCTGGGCTGGGCCGCCAAGGGACTGGGCCACAAGATCAACGCCATGCTGAAGGCGCAAACCAAGGCGGCTGAACTGCGCAAGTTCATCGAGAGCATCTACAACTCCAGCGGCAAGGAGGAGGGCATCGCCCGCCTTGGCGAGGACGATGTGATGCAGCTCGCGGGCAACCTGAGGGAGGGCGTGCCCTTCGCGACGCCGGTGTTCGACGGCGCCTCGGAGGCGGAGATCAACGCCATGCTGGAACTGGCGGGCCTGCCCTCCACCGGCCAGGTGACGCTGTTCGACGGCCGCACCGGCGAGGCTTTCGACCGCCAGGTAACCATCGGCTACATGCACGTGCTGAAGCTGCACCACCTGGTGGACGACAAGATGCATGC
>JALHLN010000243.1 GCA_022844545.1 Burkholderiales bacterium
GCGCCGCGCATCGAGACGCGTCCGATCGCCGCCGCGCCTGCGGCACCCGCAGCCGCCGCAGGCAAGCCTGCCGCGACGCACGAAGTGAAGAAGGGCGACACGCTGGGCGCGATCGCCCGCGCCAACCTGCCCGAAGGCGTCACGCTGAACCAGATGCTGATCGCGCTTTACCGCGCGAACCAGGACGCGTTCATCAACGGCAACATCAACCTGGTCCGCGCCGGGCGCATCCTGGCGATTCCCGACCGCGACACCATCAACGCGGTGGATCCGGCCGATGCCAACGGCGTGGTGAAGTCGCAAGCGGCGGAATTCGCAGCGTACCGGCAGAAGCTGGCCGGGGTCGTCGCCGCTTCGCCCGCGTCCACCGCGCCGCCGGCGCGCGAAGCCACCGGCCGCATCGGACCCAAGCCGGACGCGCCGGCGAGCGCCGAGCAGAAGGACCAGCTCAGGCTGTCCAAGGCGGATCCGGCCAAGCCGGGCGCGCCCGCGGCCAAGGCCGCCCGGGAGGATGACCGCGTCGCGCGCGAGCGCGCGCTGAAGGAGCAGCAATCGCGCATCGGCGACCTCGAGAAGAACGTCTCCGACCTGCAGAAGCTGGTGGAGCTGAAGAATCAGCAGCTCGCGGAACTGGAGAAGAAGGCGGGGGCCAAGCCAGCCCCTGCGGCGCCCGCCAAGCCGGAACCGGCGAAGGCGGAGCCGGCCAAGGCCGAACCGGCCAAGCCTGCCGCCGAGGCGCCGAAGCCGGCGCCGGAGCCGGCCAAGCCCGAGGCGCCGAAAGCCGACGCACCGAAGGCCGACGCACCAAAGGCTGATGCGCCGAAGGCTGCCGAACCGGCCAAGGCCGCCGACGCGCCGAAGGCGCCTGCCGCCGCGCCCGATGCCAAGAAGGTCGCCAAGGCGCCGGTGAAGGCACCGCCGCCCCCGCCGGAACCGGACCTGCTGGACGAGATCCTGAACTTTGTCACCGACCCGGTTTCGGGCGGCGGACTCATCGGTGTGCTCCTGCTGCTGGTCGGCTATGGCGCGTGGGCATGGAAGAAGAAGAAGGCGGGGCAGAGCAGCCAGTTCCAGGACAGCGTGCTCGGTGCCGCCAGCGGCGGCGCCGGGTCGGTGTTCGGCGCCGGCGAGGCCCCCGGCGCAACTCCCGCGGCGGCCGCGCCGCCTGCACAGGGCATATCCGAGGCGCCATCGGTCAGCGAGGCGCCCAGCGTCGGCGCCGCGGAATCGGACGAAGTGGACCCGATCGCCGAAGCGGACGTGTACATGGCCTACGGCCGGAACGCCCAGGCCGAGGAAATCCTCAAGGAAGCGCTGGCGAAGGATGCGAGCCGCGTGCCGGTGCACGTCAAGCTGCTCGAGATCTATGCCAACCAGCGCGATGCCAAGGCGTTCGAACAGACGGCGCTGAAGGTGAAATCCCTGACCGGCAGCAGCGGTCCGGACTGGGACAAGGCGATGGCGCTGGGCCATTCGATCGACCCGTCCAACGGCCTCTACGGCACGGGTGCGGCCTCGGCGGCGGATGCGGCGGCGCCGGCTGCGGCGGCGCCGGCGCTCGACTTCGACATCGGTGGCGGTACCGCCGAGGCGGCGCCGCAGGCGGCCAAATCGGACACGACGGCGCCCCTGGACTTCGACCTGGGCGGCGGCGAGAAGTCCGACTTCGCCCCGGGCGGCACGCTGGTGCTCGACTCCGGGGAGACCAAGTCGGCCTCCTCGAGCGCGCTCGACTTCGATCTCGACAAGACCATCGTCGGCGGCCTGAACCTGGGCGCGGTGCCGAGGGCCGCGGAAGCCAAGCCGGCGGATCCCGATGCCACGGTGGCGATGGACTTCGACCTCAACCTGGACCTGGGCGGCGACAAGCCTGCGGATGCGAAGGCCCCTGCGGCGGGCGGCGACCTGGACATCGGCTCGCTCAGCCTCGACATTGGCGGCGCCGGCGGCGCGGCCGGGGCGGGCGGCGGCGATGCAAAGTGGCAGGAACAGGCCACCAAGCTGGATCTCGCCAAGGCCTACGAGGAAATGGGGGACAAGGACGGCGCCCGCGAACTGCTGAACGAAGTGGCGCGCGACGGCGATGCCGCCCAGCAGGCCCAGGCCAAGCAGATGCTCGGCAACCTGGGCTAGGGCGCGGAGGCGGCCGGACCAAGCCGCGGCGCGCGGGCGACCGCGGCTTTTTTGTTCATGGCGGCCAGTTCAACGATGCGCTCATCCACCCGTTTGGCGCTCGGTGTCGAATACGACGGCAGCCGCTTCCTCGGCTGGCAGACGCAGCCGGGCGGGGGCGCCGTCCAGGACGCCCTGCAGTCGGCCCTGTCGGCGATCGCCGACTCGCCGATCACGGTCACCTGCGCCGGACGCACCGACCGCGGCGTGCATGCGCGGGGGCAGGTGGTGCATTTCGACACCGATGCGGAACGTCCGGACGGCGCCTGGGTGCGCGGCGTGAACGCGCTGCTTCCCGAATCGGTCGCGGTGCTGTGGTCGCGCCGCGTCGAGGCCGCGTTCCACGCCCGCTATGCGGCGTTCGCGCGCACCTACCGCTACGTGCTGGTCAATCGTCCGGTACGGCCCGCGCTCGCGGCACGCCATGCCGGCTGGCATCACGCGCCACTGAACGATGAGGCGATGCGCCAGGCGGCGGCGCACCTGGTCGGGGAGCACGATTTCACCGCATTCCGCGCCGCGGAATGCCAGGCGAAATCGCCGGTGCGCACGGTGTACGCGATCTCGGTCGAGCGCAGCGGCGAGCGCATCGACATCGTGGTGCGGGCGAACGCCTTCCTTCACCACATGGTGCGCAACATCGTCGGCACTCTCGTCCATGTGGGCAAGGGGCGCCATTCCCCGGACTGGGCGAGGGAGGTGCTGGAATCCCGCGACCGGGCGCGGGGCGCGCCCACCTTTGCCGCGGAAGGCCTGTACCTCGAGGCGGTGGACTACGAGCCGCGCTGGGGCCTGCCGGCGAGCCGCCTGGAAGCGCTGGCGCTGCCGATCGAGACCTGATGCGCACCCGGGTGAAAATCTGCGGCATAACGCGTGAACAGGACCTGGACGCGGCTGCCGGCGCCGGCGCGGACGCGATCGGGCTGGTGTTCTATCCGCCCAGCCCGCGCTTCCTGTCCCTGGACAGAGCGCGGGCGCTGCGCCGCGAGGCGCCGCCGTTCCTCACCACCGTGGCGCTGTTCGTCAACGCGCCGGAGGCGGACGTGCGCCGCGTCGTCAACGAGGTGCGGCCGGATGCGCTGCAGTTCCACGGCGAGGAAACCCCGGCCTACTGCGGTTCTTTCGGCCTGCCCTACGTCAAGACCTGCCGGGTGAGGCAAGGGGTTGATTTGCTAGAATACTGGCGCCCGTTTTCGGGTGCGAGCGGATGGCTCGCCGACGCCTTCGTGGAGGAGTACGGCGGCACCGGCGAGCGCTTCGAGTGGTCCCTCGTGCCGCGAAAGCTCGGCCGGCCCCTGATCCTGTCGGGGGGCCTGACGAGCGCGAACGTGCGCGAAGCGATTCGCGCCGTGCAGCCCTGGGCGGTGGATGTTTCCAGCGGCGTGGAATCCGCCAAGGGGATCAAGGACGCGGCCCGGATCGCCGCCTTCATCACCGAGGTCAGAAATGCAGATGTATGACTTGCCCGACCCGCGCGGGCACTTCGGCCCCTATGGCGGGGTGTTCGTCGCCGAGACGCTCAGCCACGCGCTGGACGAGTTGCGCGACGCCTACGAGCGCTGCAAGCGCGACCAGGCCTTCATGGCCGAGTTCCACTACGAGCTGAAGCACTACGTCGGTCGCCCGAGCCCGGTGTATCACGCCAAGCGCTGGTCCGGGCTGCTGGGCGGGGCGCAGATTTATCTCAAGCGCGAGGACCTGAACCACACCGGCGCGCACAAGATCAACAACACCATCGGCCAGGCGCTGCTCGCCCGCCACATGGGCAAGAAGCGGGTCATCGCCGAGACCGGCGCCGGGATGCACGGCGTGGCTTCGGCCACGGTCGCGGCGCGCTTCGGCATGCAGTGCGTCGTCTACATGGGCTCGGAGGACGTCAAGCGCCAGGCGCAGAACGTCTACCGCATGAAGCTGCTGGGCGCCGAGGTGGTGCCGGTGGAATCGGGCTCGAAGACCCTGAAGGACGCGCTCAACGAGGCGATGCGCGACTGGGTGACCAACGTCGAGGACACCTACTACATCATCGGCACGGTGGCCGGCCCGCACCCGTACCCGATGATGGTGCGCGACTTCCAGTCCGTGATCGGCGAGGAGTGCAGGGTCCAGATGCCCGAGATGATCGGGCGCCAGCCCGACGCGGTGATCGCCTGCGTCGGCGGCGGCTCCAATGCCATGGGCATCTTCTACCCCTACATCAAGGACGAGCAGGTGCGCCTGATCGGCGTCGAGGC
>JALHLN010000244.1 GCA_022844545.1 Burkholderiales bacterium
ACTTCGGCCGCTTGTCGATGACGCGCTTCGCCTTGCCGATGGAGCGCTCGATTGTGGAAATCGGCACGACTTTCACATCCGCCGTGATCCCGATCCTGGACTTGATCTCATGTCCCAACGAGGCCGCCGACTGCTTGTCGGCGGCCCCCGGAGCGAGCTCGACCAGCACCGTCAGGTGGTCGAGCGGGCCCACCTTGCTCAGTTCCAGCACGTAATGGGGAGCCAATTCCTTCTGCTTCAGTATCAGCTCCTCGATCTGCGAAGGAAAAACATTCACCCCCCGGATGATCATCATGTCATCCGACCTTCCCGTGATCCTTTCCATCCGCCGCATCACCCGAGCCGTCCCCGGCAGCAGCCGCGTCAGGTCGCGCGTGCGGTAGCGGATCACCGGCAGCGCCTCCTTGGTGAGCGAGGTGAACACCAGTTCCCCCTTCTCGCCGTCGGGCAGCACTTCGCCGCTGTCCGGGTCGATGACTTCCGGATAGAAGTGGTCTTCCCAGACCGTCAGGCCGTCCTTGGTCTCCAGGCACTCCTGCGCCACGCCCGGGCCCATGACCTCGGACAGGCCGTAGATGTCGATCGCCTGCAGCGAGGTGCGCGCCTCGATGCTGGCCCGCATGCGCTCGGTCCAGGGCTCGGCGCCGAAGATGCCGATGCGCAGGGAAGACTTCCTGGGGTCCAGGCCCTGGCGCTCCATCTCGTCGGCGATCGCCAGCATGTAGGACGGGGTCACGGTGATGATCCCGGGCTTGAAATCCTGGATCAGCTGCACCTGGCGCTCGGTCATGCCGCCGGACACCGGCACGGTGGCCAGGCCCAGCCGCTCGGCGCCGTAGTGGATGCCCAGGCCCCCGGTGAACAGGCCGTAGCCATAGGCGTTGTGGAGGATGTCCCCCGGCCGCGCGCCGGCGGCCCGGATGGAGCGCGCCATCAGGTGGCTCCAGGTGTCGATATCCTTCCTGGTGTAGCCCACCACGGTCGGCTTGCCGGTGGTGCCCGAGGACGCATGGATGCGCACCACCTCGCCCATGGGCACCGCGAACATGCCGAAGGGGTAGGTCTGGCGCAGGTCGGCCTTGGCGGTGAAGGGAAACTTCGCCAGGTCCGCGAGCGTCCTGAGGTCCCTCGGCTTGACCCCGGCGGCGTCGAACTTCCTGCGGTAGTGGGGCATCTTGTCGTAGGCGCGCCTGAGCGACCAGCGCATGCGCTCGAGCTGCAGCTCGCGCAGCTTCTTGCGGGAGGCCTTCTCGATCGGTTCCAGCGGGAACCGTTCCCTTGCATGCATCTTCTTCATTCAGCTTCCCTTGAACGCCGGCGGGCGTTTCTCGAGGAACGCGGCGATGCCCTCGCGGTAGTCGGTACCCCTGCCGACCTCGCGCTGCAGCTCGCGCTCCAGGTCCAGCTGCGCGGCGAGCGTGTTGCCCGCCGAGGCGTACATGCCGCGCTTGATGAGGCCCAGGCTGCGGGTCGGGCCCGCGGCAAGCGATTTCGCCAGCCGCGCAGCCTCCTCCATCAGCCGGTCGTCGTCGAAGACCTTCCACACCAGGCCCATGCGCTCGGCGTCCTCGGCCCCGAGCCGTTCCCCGGTCATGGCGAGCGCCATGGCGCGCTGCGTGCCCGCGAGGCGCGGCAGGAAGTAGGTGCCGCCGCAGTCCGGAACGAGGCCGATCTTCACGAACGCCTGGATGAACGAGGCCGAGCGCGCCGCGAGCACGATGTCGCAGGCGAGGGCGAAATTGGCGCCGGCGCCGGCGGCGACTCCGTTCACCGCGCAGACGATGGGTTTCTCCAGCGCCCGCATGCGCTTGATGAGCGGGTTGTACCAGGCTTCCAGCCCGCCGCCGAGATCGACCGCCTGCGCGGATTTCATGTTCCGCTCGGCCAGGTCCTGGCCGGCGCAGAAGCCGCGCCCGGCGCCGGTCACGAGGACGCAGCGTATCGAACTGTCCGACTCCGCCCGGCCCATGGCAGCCGCGAGCCCGGCGTGGAGCGACGGGTTGAAGGCATTGAGCTTGTCCGGGCGGTTCAGGGTGACGCGCAGGACGCCGGAATCAGTTTCCTGGAGGACGGTTTCCATGGCCAAAGCTTAGCTAAAATCAAGGCCATGCCCAAGGTGTATTCCCTGGACGGGATCGTTCCCGTGGTGCACCCGAGCGCCTTCGTGCACGACAGCGCGGTGCTGATCGGGGACGTCATCGTTGGCCCGCGCGCCTACATCGGCCCCTGCGCCTGCCTGCGCGGCGATTTCGGCCGCATCGTGGTCGAGGAAGGCGCCAACATCCAGGACACCTGCATGCTGCACGGCTTCCCGGGCAAGGACACCGTGGTCGGCCCGGGCGCCACGATCGGGCACGGCGCGGTGCTGCACGGCTGCGTGGTGAAGGCGGGCGCCCTCGTGGGCATGAACGCGGTGGTGAACGACAACGCCGAAGTGGGCGAGGACGCGATGGTCGCCGCGCTTGCCTTCGTGCGCGCCGAGGCGAGGATCCCGCCGAACGCGCTCGCCGCCGGCATCCCGGCGAAGGTGCTGCGCACCCTAACGCCGGACGAGCTGCGCTGGAAGCGCGACAACACGGCGCTGTACCAGAAGCTGGCCGAGCGCAGCGCGCGGACCATGCAGCGCGTCGAGGCGCTCGCCGCGCCCGAGCCCGGGCGGCCGCGCGTCGAGATTCCCGATTCCATCCCCCTGTCCGAAATGAAAGCGAAACGCGCATGAGCTACCAGTTCATCATCGCCGAGGTGAAGGGCCGCGTCGGCCTGATCACCCTCAACCGCCCCAAGCAGATGAATGCGCTCAACGCTACGCTGATGCAGGAGCTGGCGGCGGCGATGTACGGCTACGACGCCGACGACGGCGTCGGTTGCCTGGTCATCACCGGCAACGAAAAGGCCTTCGCCGCCGGCGCCGACATCGTCGCCATGAAGGACTTCGACTTCATCCAGGCCTACAAGTCGGACTACATCACGCGCGACTGGGAGCATATCCGCCGCATCCGCAAGCCGATCATCGCCGCGGTGGCCGGCTACGCGCTGGGCGGGGGCTGCGAGCTGGCGATGGCCTGCGACATCATCATCGCCGCCGAGTCGGCGAAGTTCGGCCAGCCCGAGATCAACCTCGGCATCTTCCCCGGCGCCGGCGGCACGCAGCGCCTGCCGCGCGCGGTGGGCAAGGCCAAGGCGATGGACCTGATCCTCACCGCGCGCATGATGGACGCCGCCGAGGCCGAGCGAGCGGGTTTGGTTTCGCGCGTGGTCCCGAGCGACAAGCTGATCGAGCAAGCGATGGCGGCGGCGCAGAAGATCGCCGAGTACTCGCTGCCGGTGGCGATGATGGCCAAGGAGTCGGTCAACCGCGCCTACGAGGCCAACCTGACCGAGGGCATCCTGTTCGAGCGCCGGCTGTTCCACTCCGCGTTCGCCCTCGAGGACCAGAAGGAAGGCATGGCGGCGTTCACGGAGAAGCGCAAGCCGAAGTTCCGCCATCGCTGACTCGGCGGCTCTCTGAACGCCGCCGCAGTCCTGATCGCGGCCCATGTGCTGTCCATGGCGGGGTACGCGACCTTCGCCGCGCTGCTGCCCGAGCTGCGCGACCTGTGGCACCTGAGCAATGCCGGGGCGGGACTGATCGCGAGCGCGTTCTTTGCCGGCTACATCGCCACGGTGTCGGGCTGGACCGCGCTCACCGACCGGATGGATGCGCGCCGGGTGTACTTTGCCGGAGCGCTGGCGACCGCGGCCGGCTGCGCCGGATTCGGCGCGCTGGCCCAGGGCCTGACGGGCGGCATGTTGTTCCAGGCCTTGCTCGGCGCCGGCGTCGCGGGCACCTACATGCCGGGCCTGCGCCTGCTTTCGGACCGCACCAGCGGCGCCTCGCAGAGCCGCTACATCGCGGTCTACACCTCGTTCTTCGGCATCGGCACCGCGCTGTCGCTGGGCTTCACGGCCGCGGTGGCGCCGGCATTCGGCTGGCGCGCGGCCTTCATCGCGGCGGCGGCGGGGCCGATGGCCGCCGGCCTGATGGTGATGCTCCGGGTGCCGGGCGCCGGCGGCGCGCCGCGGCCGGCCGCAGGCCTGTCGCTGGCGACGCTGTTCCCGGTGGGCGACTGGCGCAAGGTGCTCGCGATCCGGTCTGCCGCGGGCTACACGCTGGGCTACGTGGTGCATTGCATAGAGCTGTTCGGCTCCCGTGCCTGGATGGTCGCCTTCCTCGGCTACTCGGCGGGCCTGCAGGCGGCCGGGAGCGCGTATCCGTGGAACTTCGCCGCCATCGCGGCGATCGTGAACCTGCTCGCGGTGCCGGCCTCCATCGCCGGCAATGAAGTGGCGCTGCGCATCGGCCGGCGCCGCTGGATCGAGATCGCGATGTTCGGCTCGGG
>JALHLN010000245.1 GCA_022844545.1 Burkholderiales bacterium
GCGCGGTCGATGCGGTCGATGCGCGCGCGCACCTCGGCCAGGCTGCCGAGCCTGCGCGGCGCAAGGCGGCGCGCCATCAGTCGGGCTTGGCGCCGGTGGCGCGGATCACCTTGCCCCACTTCGCGATCTCGGATTGCTGCCAGGCGCGGAACTGCGCCGCGGTGGTGCCGGCGACATCGAAGCCCGCGTTGGTGAGGATGCGCCGCGCCTCGGGATCCGCGAGCGCCTTCTGCGCTTCGACGGACAGGCGCTCGATCGCCGCCGGCGGCGCCTTGGACGGGGCGAGCAGGCCGATCCAGGCCAGCGATTCGAGCTGGGGGAAACCCAGCTCCTGCACGCTCGGCACCTCCGGCAGCAGCGCGCTTCGCTTGAGCGCGGTCACCGCGAGCGGGTTCAGCTTGCCGGCCTTGATGTGCGGCAGCACGCCCGGAATGATCGCGAACATGGTCTGGATGTTTCCCGCCAGCGTGTCGGTGACCGCCTGCGGGAAGCCGCGATAGGGAATGTGCACGATGAAGAGCCTGGCATCCGCCTTGAGGAGTTCCATCGTCAGGTGCGCCGCGCTGCCGCTGCCCGTGGTGCCATAGGACATGCGGCCCGGATTGCTCCTGGCATAGTCGAGGAATTCCTTGAAGCTCTTCACCGGGACGCTGGCGTGCGTCACCAGCGCCTGCGGCGCCGTGGCGAGCAGCGAGATCGGCGCCAGGTCGCGCTCCGGGTCGTACGGCAGGTTGTCGTACAGCACCTTGTTGGTGGCGACCGCAGCGTTGGTGCTCACCAGCAGCGTGTAGCCGTCGGGTTCGCTCTTGGCGACCGCATCGGCGGCGATGTTGCCGCCGGCGCCGGCGCGGTTCTCCACCACCACCGGCTGGCCGAGGGCGGCCTGCATGCGGGGCGCGACCACGCGCGCCACGGTGTCCGGCGTAGTGCCCGGCGGGAACGAGACCACGATCTTCACCGGGCGCGAAGGCCAGGCCTGCGCCTGCGCCGCGGCGGCGGCGGCGAACAGCGCGACGAACAGCATTGATTTCGTGAACATGAACGTCCTCCTTACGGTGGTCCGGCGAACATACCACGCTCGAGCCAGGCCATCGCGGCCGCGAGCGAGCGCGTGCCGGCGGCCTCGCGCTGTGAAAGCACGGAGTCGGGGCGGAACAGGAGCACGCAGGCCCTCTCCTGTTCGTGCTCGGCCGCGAGCACCCAGCCCTCGTCGCTCGTGGCGCCGGCCTTCCAACCTGCGGGCAGGCTGCCGGCGCGGACGGCGCGAGCGGCATACCAGCCAACCTCGAAAGACGCCAGCGCCGCGAGGAATCCACCTGTAGCAGCCGTTGCGCGGATACGGCGCGCGAACGCCGGACGCGCCAGTGCTTCGCTGCGTGCGCCGGCCCGCTCGAGGAGCCACAGCGCACCGTCTCCTACCGCGAGGACCGGCGACGCCGGGACGCGGCCATCCGGCGGCGGGCCGGAAAGCACCGTCACGCCCTCCCCTTCCGCGCCGGCCTGGACGCCCGCCTTCGCCAGCGCATTGACCAGTCCGGGTGCGAAGGAATCGCTGCCCAGGGGCCCGCGCACCCGCCGGCGCAACTCCTCCCGCGGCGCCGGCGGCGCGCCGGCTTCTGCGCCCGCCAGCACACGGAACAGCGTCAGTGCTTTCAGCCGCGACTCGTCCTCCTCGCTCGCCGGATCCGAATCGACCAGGATGTTGCCGCCGGTCCGGATCTCCGCGACGCCATCGGCGACGCGCGCCGCGCGCAGCACCGTGTAGGCCTGCGCGCTGCCGTCGGTCCCGAGGCGCGCGACCGCGCCCGCGTACCAGCCGCGCCAGTCCGCTTCCAGCTCGCCGATGGCGCGCACTGCGCTTTCCTTAGGCAGCCCGGTGACCGTGGCCGGCGTTGCATGCGCCAGCAGCAGGTCGACGGCATCCAGGCCGGCGCGCCGCCGGCCGCGGAGATGGTCGATGGCGTGGACGATGGTGCTGAAGAAGTGCGCCCGCCGGTGCGACAGCACCTCGACGCTGCCGGGCTCGCACACCGAGGCGTGCTCGCTCGCGGCCGCATCCGCGCACAGCGCGATTGCGGCGCCCTCCTTGTCCGAGGACAGCAGCGCGAAGGCCTGGTCGGCATCCTCCAGCGCCTCCGCGCCGCGACGAAGCGTGCCGCACACCGGCGCGGATTCGACCCATGACGCGACGGCGCGGAACTGCAGGTCGGGCGAGGCGCCGAACAGCACTTCGCCTCCGCCCAGGTTGCAGAAGAACATGGCCGGGTAGGGATTGCGCCGTCGCAAGGCGGCGAAGGCGCGCGCCGGCGCGACGCCCGTGCGCCGGCGGAAGGTCTGGCTCAGCACCAGCGAGTACAACTCGCCGCGGCGCAGGCGCTCGATGCCGCCGGCGACGCGCGCCGCGTGGCCACCTGGCGCGAGTTCGTCGGATTCGCCGGCGATGCGCACCGCTTCGATCCGCTCCGCGCCGGCGTCCAGCCGCGCCGGCGGCAGATCGAACGTGAAATCGATGCGGCGCGCGCCGTTGTCGCAGGTGGCGACGACCTGCTCGGGGAGATAAAGCACCATGCGCCGCCGGCCGTCGTCGGGCAGCGGTGCGTCCTGGCCGAGACGGTAGTAGTCGAAGCTGAACGCGCCATACAGGGCGAGTTCCGGCGAAGGCGGGCCGAAGGCGCCGAGCAAGCGCCTGAGGATCGCGGCGACCTGGAGGCCGGAGTCGACCCGTCCCGGGAACGGTCCCAGCGCCTTCAGGAGGGCCGCACCGGCGTCGCTGAGCGGATTGACCGTCAGCCGGTTGCCATCCAGGCACAGTCGCAGCGCCGCACGCGCGCAACTAATTGATTCTTTTCTGTAAAGTCCTTCGGCGACGACATCGCAGCCCATCCAGATGCCCGGGTTCGCTTCCAGCCCCTCCAGCGCAGCGTCCGCGTCGGCGGCCTGCAGCGGACTCTCCGTGCGCCCAACGCCGATCACAGTTACAACCCGCGCCGCTCGCGCAGCGCCTGCGAAACCGTCCCAACGTCCACGTATTCAAGTTCGCCGCCCACCGGCACCCCGCGCGCGATGCGCGAAGCCCGCACCCCGCGCGCGCGCAGCATCTCGGCGATGTAGTGCGCCGTCGCCTCGCCCTCGTTGGTGAAGTTGGTGGCCAGGATCACCTCCTGCACCACGCCGTCGGTGGCGCGCGCGAGCAGCCGGTCCAGGCCGATGTCGCGGGGCCCGATGCCGTCCAGCGGCGACAGCCGTCCCATGAGCACGAAGTACAGGCCCGAGTAGCTCATGGTCTGCTCCACCACCGCCAGGTCGGCCGGGGTCTCGACGATGCACAGCAGCGAGGCGTCGCGCCGCGGCGAGCGGCACAGGACGCAAAGCTCTTCCTCGGTGAAGCTGTTGCAGCGGACGCAGTGCCGCACCGAGCTGAGCGCCGCGCCCAGCGCGCCGGCCAGCTGCTCGGCGCCGGGCCGGTCGTGCTGCAGCAGGTGGTAGGCCATGCGCTGCGCCGAGCGCGGGCCGACCCCGGGCAGCACGCGCAGCGCCTCGATCAGGCGCTCCAGCCCCTGCGCGCTCGGCACCGGATCGCGGTTCAAGCCCGGACCCCCGTCCTCAGAAGGGCAGCTTCATGCCCGGCGGCAGGCCCATTCCCGCGGTGACGCTGCCCATCTTCTCGGCCACCGTCTGCTCGACGCGGCGCGCGGCGTCATTGAAGGCCGCCGCCACCAGGTCCTCGAGCATTTCCTTGTCGTCGCCCACCAGCGAGGGATCGATGCTGATCCGCTTCACGTCATGCTTGCAGGTCATGGTGATTTTCACCAGGCCGGCGCCGGACTGGCCCTCGACCTCCAGGCTCGCCAGCTGCTCCTGCATCCGGCGCATGTTCTCCTGCATCATCTGGGCCTGCTTCATCAGCTGGCCGATGTTTCCCTTCATGCGGCTCTCCTATTCGCTCTTCGATGGCGGCGCTGGCCGCACGCTGGGCTCGATCACCTTGCCGTCGAACATGCTGACCAGGTCCTGCACGAACCGGTCGCCCTGCATCGTCTGCGCGGCTTCCGACTGCCGCGCCGCTCGCTCGCCGGCGTCCTTCGCCGCCGCCGAGGCGCCGCGGGTCTCGCCGACGCTCACCTTGACGCGCATCGGCCGGCCCAGGTGCTGCTCCAGCGCGGCCTGCAGCTTGTCGCGGTACGCGTTGCCCGCGAGGTAGGCCATGCCTTTCGGAATCACCAGGTCCACCATGCTGTCGGCGAAGCCCTGCAGCTCCGCGTTGTGGGCGAGCTGCTTGGGCGCGCCGCTGAGCGGCAACGCGCGCGCGAGAGTGGCCCAATCGCCGCCGAAGGCCTGCGCGGCGGCGGGCCTGGACGGCGCCGTGGAAGCG
>JALHLN010000246.1 GCA_022844545.1 Burkholderiales bacterium
GGCACCACGACGCCGATGCGCGCGGCGGCGTTCGCCTCCAGGCGCGCGCGCGCCCACTGCGCGGCGGCTTCCAGTTCGTGGCGCGGCGAAGCAAAGGATGCGCGGATCGCGTTGGCGGGCCCGGGGCCGGGCGCGCTGGCGGCGATCGCGATGCCTTCGCCCGCGCACAGGCCGAGGAAGTCCCTCAATTGCGGCGTGAGGATGTCGAAACCGTAGGCGACCAGTTGCTTCGGCTTCCGCGCCAGCAGCTTCGCGCCCAGCGCGGGCAGGCGCGCGGCGTCGGTCCATCCCGCGTCGCGGCAGCGGCGGGCGTAGTCGCGCGACCAGCCGGCGAAGGCGCGCGCGTCCTCGCCGCCGTCGTACTTGTCCAGTGCGCGCTCGATGCCCCAGGCGTGCGCAAGGCGCCAGGCGTCGGCGCACTGCGCGGCCGCCGCGGGGATGGCGAGCAGGCCGCTCTGCGCGAGCACGCTCTCCCACAGGGCCTGTTCCTGCGCCGGGGCGAGCAGCTGCGGCAGGTGCTCGCCCCCCTCGGCGACCAGCGCCTCCTCGTAGCCGCGCTCGAGGAACGCGCCCGCCGGGAGGATGTCGGCGGTTTCCCAGGCCGCGAGCCCCTTGCTCGCCTGCGCGGCGTTGAACTCGCGCGCAAGGTCCTGCGCGAGGCGCCGGTTGGGGGTGAGGACGGTGAGGCCGGCGGCGCTGCCGGCGGCGAGGCGATCGAGCAGGTCGGGCTTGGTGATCGCGGCCTTGGGCATGGCGCGAGTTTAGTCGCCCGCAGGCTCAGGCCGTGAGCCTGCGGGCGCGGCGAAATCGGGGTCTGTCCCCGACCGAATCAGCGGCCGAAGATGCCGCGCAGCACGTTGACGCCCTCGCGGATGCCTTCCTTGACCGGATCCGGCGCCGGCTTGGCCTGGGGCGCGGCCTGCCGCTGTTCCTCCCGCGGCTCCTGCACCGCGCGCCGGCCCTCGCCGGCCTCGCCCATCAGCACCGAGGCCGTGGACTTGAAGCGTACCTTCACCGCCCACTGCGGTTCCCAGGCCAGCTTCGGATCCCGGGGCCGCGGCGGCTGCGCGAAATCGGCCTCCTCGCCGTAGGCGATGAAGCTGACCATCGGCGTGCCGGCCTTCTTCATCACCTCGGCCGGCACCGTGCACTCCTGCGTCGACGGGGCCATCACCACCCGCTCGCGCACCAGGCGCGCCACTTCGGCCGGCGGCAGGTAATCCATCAGCGCGCCGCCCATTTCCTGGAGTTCGCTGGAGGACCAGAACATGATCTCGTTCTCGTCTTGCGCTCCCATCGCGGTGGCGAAGTAGCCGATGGCGCCGGCGACCGCGTTCCAGCGCAGGCTGGCGCCTTTGACGTCGAGCTCGACGCGCGGCAGGAAATCCCGCTCCAGCGCAAAGCGGATCTCGGGCGAGTAGTTGCCCTTCACCGCATGCTCGCCGCGCAGCGATGCGTCGGCGGGAACCGGCCTGGCCTCCCCGGCGTTCGGCCAGTCGCCGTAGGTGCGGCTGCGGCCGGGGGCGGGCCCGGAAGGCTGTGACACGCGCCGCGAAACCATGTTCGGCGGCGTGCGCCCGTCGGCAAGGCGGGCGAAATCGATCACCACCGGCTGGCCCGCGCGCAGGTTCTCGCCGCAGCCCCAATAGATGAGCATGCGGCCGCGCGGCCGTTCCATGCCCTCGGGCAGGTCGCGCTCGGCGCGCGCGGCCGGCTCGCGCCTCGGCGTGAGCAGCGGCAGCGTCGGTCCCATGTTCATCCCTGGCGGTATATCGTGGCCGGCCTGCGGCGCGCCGTTCGGCGTCAGCTGCGATCCCAGTTGCAGGACGAGGTTGCGGCCGCTGCCGCCGCGCCCGCCCATCATGCCCGCGGCCATCGCCGGCATTCCCGGCATGCTCGTGCCGGCGGCGGTCTCCGCGCTCATCCAGTACACCGCGAGCGGCGGCTTCACCACCTGCTGCTGCGCGACAGCGGCCGGGACGGCGACGGCGAGGACGAAGGCGGGAATGGCGGCGGCACGCATGGGCTGGCTCCGGTGTGACTGCCCGCAGAGTATAGCGGCGGCAGGCTGCAGGAGGCGCTCGCGATTGACGGTGCTTGCCCTTTTCTGTACACTTTTTATGTACATATCCGGAACACGCGATGTCCAAAGTCAAGGTCACCGAACTGCGGCAGAACCTCCCCGCGTACCTCGCCAGGGTCCGGCGCGGCGAGGAAATCGAGGTCATGGTCCATGGCAAGGTCGTGGCCAGGATCGTCCCCGAAGCCGACCGGCGCGAAGCCGCGCGCCGGCACCTGTCCGAGCTGCGGCGCAACGGCGCGCGCATCATCGGGGACGTGATCCGCATGCCGAAGGAAACCTGGGACGCGCAGCGCTAGGCGGTGATCCTGCTCGATACGCAGGTGCTGGTTTACGACGCGCTCGAGCCGAAGCGGCTCTCGCGCAAGGCGCGCACCATGCTCGAAGAGGGTATGCGCGCCGGGGCGCTGGCCTGCTGCGACATCAGCCTCTGGGAGATCGCGCTCCTCGCCGCGCGACGCAGGATCGAAGCCGGTCCGGACATCGCGGCATTCATCGAGAGCACGCTGCAACTGCGCTCCGTGCGCGTGCTGCCGATCACCCCGGCCATCGCGACCATGGCGCGGTCCGGCATCTTCGCGCACGGCGATCCGGCGGACCGGCTCATCGCCGCCACCGCAATCGAGCACGGCGCGCCGCTCCTCACCGCCGACGCGAAACTGCGCAACCTGAAGGGACTGGCAACGGTCTGGTAGTCCGCCTGCCGCTAGCGCGCGACCACGACCCGGAACGCCTCGCGCACCACGTCCTTGCCGGCCAGCATCTCGGCCGACTGGGCGCGCTCCTCCTCGAACACCACCGCGGCGAGGCGATGCAGGTTGGCGCGGGCCTCGTCCAGGGTCTGGCCCTGCGAATTGACCCCGGGCAGTTCCTCGACGAAGCCGACGTAGCCGTGCCGGGCCTTCAGGTACACGGCCGTGAACGCCATTTCGGGTTGTTCCATCGCTGCCTCCTGGATTGGAGGCCAGCATAGTGGCGGGGTGTTACGCGCCAATGAATCCGGCGCGCGTGTCCGGGTTCAGCGCTCGAGCAGCTTTTTCTTGTCCTTGGCCTTGGTCCACTCGTCGGCGTCGGCCGGGGCGGGCTTCCTCTCGATGATGGGCTTCCACCCCGCGGCGAGTTCCTTGTTGAGGGCGATCCACTCGCGCTGGCCGTCCGGCACGTCGTCCTCGGCGAAGATCGCCTCCACCGGGCACTCCGGGACGCACAGGGTGCAGTCGATGCACTCCTCCGGGTCGATCACCAGCATGTTGGGACCCTCCCGGAAACAGTCCACCGGGCAGACGTCCACGCAGTCGGTGTACTTGCACTTGATGCAGGATTCGGTGACGACGTAGGTCATGATAATCAACAGTTTAGCATCGATACTTGGGTTCCGGACCCGCGGGCCCCATAATACGGCCCGTCCCCCCGGCTTCATTCCGCATCACCCCCCTTATCTCCCATCCAGACAGAGGAACCATGGCCAGTCCGAACATCCATCAGATCACCGACGACAGCTTCGAGCCCGAGGTCCTGAAAAGCGACGTCCCGGTGCTGGTCGACTACTGGGCGGAATGGTGCGGACCCTGCAAGTCCATCGCCCCGATCCTGGAGGACGTAGCCAGGGAGTACGGCGGCCGGCTGAAAATCGCCAAGATCAACGTCGACGAGAACCAGTCGACCCCGGCCAGGTTCGGCATCCGGGGCATCCCGACCCTGATGCTGTTCAAGAACGGCAACGTCGAGGCCACCCGGGTGGGGGCGCTCACCAAGTCCCAGCTCACCGCATTCCTTGACAGCAATATCTAAACAACCTACCCTTTAGTCCATACGCGCGCCGCCTTGGACGACGGCGCGGCGAAGAAAAGCAGCAGTAACAGCTACAGCAGCAACAGGATTCCCGGCGCCGGTTCCCGGCGCATCTTCCAGATCGCAGCAGGTCACGCGCCGGGCCCCCGCACAGTCTTTTCCGACGGTTACCCCCGTCTTTGTCCAAGTCACTATCGGCCCCTGCATCGCCATGTACCTCTCCGAACTGAAGACCCTTCATGTATCCGAGCTGCTCGAGACGGCCACCACGGCCGGCGTCGAGGGCGCCAACCGGATGCGCAAGCAGGACCTGATCTTCGCCATGCTGAAGAACCAGGCGAAGAAGGGCGAATCCATCTTCGGCGACGGCACGCTGGAGGTCCTGCCCGACGGCTTCGGCTTCCTCCGGTCGCCGGACACCTCCTACCTGGCGAGCACCGACGACATCTACGTCAGCCCCTCCCAGATCCGCCGCTTCAACCTGCACACCGGCGACAC
>JALHLN010000247.1 GCA_022844545.1 Burkholderiales bacterium
GTGCGTCTCGCGGATGAACTTGCGGGGGTCCTCGCCGTAGTGCCGCACCAAGCCCCGCATGGTCGTGCCGTAGCGCTCCCAGAAAAAGCGCCGCATGGCGTTGGCGCCCGCCTCGTCCAGGCCGAAGCGCCGGCGCAGCCAGGTGTTCATCTGCGCGTGCATCGAGGGAAAGATGTGCGGCCGCGCGTCGTGCAGGGTGTTGTCGAGGTCGAAGATCCACACCCGCCGCGACGGCGGGATCCCCGCAATGCGCATCACGTGGCTTTTTCTACTTTGACCGGATGAGGGTGCCGACGCCGTCGTCGGTAAGCACTTCCAGCAGCAGCGCGTGCGGCACCCGGCCGTCGATGATGTGGCAGGCCTTGACCCCGGCGCGCGCCGCGTCCAGCACCGAACCGATCTTGGGCAACATGCCGCCGGAGATCACGCCTTTCTCCACCAGGTCGTCGATCTTGCGCGGCGTGAGGCCGGTCAGCAGCTTGCCGTTCCTGTCAAGCACGCCGGGGGTATTGGTGAGCACCACCAGCTTCTCGGCGCGCAGGACCTCGGCCAGCTTCCCCGCCACCAGGTCGGCGTTGATGTTGTAGGTGGTGCCATCGGCGCCGGTGGCGATCGGCGCCACCACCGGGATGAAGCCGGCGACCTCCAGCGCGGCGATCACCGCCGGGTCGATGGCCTCGATCTCGCCGACCTGTCCCAGGTCCAGCTTGGCGCCGCCACCGGCGTTCGGCAGCAGCATCTTGCGCGCGCGGATGAACGAGCCGTCCTGGCCGGTGAGGCCGACGGCCTTGCCGCCGGCCTGGTTGATGAGCTCGACCACTTCCTTGTTGACCTGGCCGCCGAGCACCATCTCGACGATGTCCATGGTCTCGGCGTCGGTCACCCGCATGCCCTGGATGAACTCGCCCTTCTTGCCCATGCGGGCGAGCGCGGTCTCGATCTGGGGCCCGCCGCCGTGCACCACCACCGGGTTCATGCCGACCAGCTTGAGCAGCGCGACGTCGTGCGCGAAGTCCTTCTTCAGGACCTCGTCGGTCATGGCGTTGCCGCCGTACTTGACGACGATGGTCCTGCCGTGGAAGCGCTTGATGTACGGCAGCGCTTCGGCGAGGATGCGCGCCTTCTCGGCGGGCGCCGAGACCGGCGCGCCGCTATGGCCCGGTGCGTTCATGACCGGGCCATTCTAGAACCAAAATGCCGGCGTCAGTGGATCTCGATCTGGCGGCGCGCCGCGGCGGCCTTCTTCGGCAGCGTCAGCTCCAGCACGCCGTCGCGGAAGCGGGCCTCGGCCTTGGCCTCGTCCAGCTCCTGCGGCAGGGTGAAGCTGCGGCTCGCCTTGCCGAAGCCGCGCTCCACGTGCAGCAGCCGGCTGCCCTCGGCGACTTCCTTCTCGCGCTTCACCTCGGCGCTGAGCGTGACCTGGTTGCCGTTGATCGCGACCTGGATGTCTTCCTTCTTTACCCCGGGAAGCTCGGCGCTCACCACGTAGGCGGCCTCGGACTCGGCGACGTCGACGCGGATGCGCGGCGCCTCGGCCTGGACCTGGCCGCCGTAGGCGACCGGGCGCACGAAGAAGCCCTTGAACAGGTCGTCGACCAGGTCGTTGAATGGATCGATTCTCGCGATGTTTGCCATGTTCCTCTCCTGATGGATAGCGGGGCGGCAGGCCGCCCGGTACGGATAAAATGGGGGCCCGCGAAACGGTTTCAAGCCCCCTGCCTTCCCCCGACGATCTCCAGGCCCGCATTCAAGCGGAGCGCCCCTACCTCCTGCGCTACGCGGCGCTGCAGCTGCGCGACCGGGACGCGGCCGAGGACGCCGTCCAGGAAACCCTGCTGGCCGCCCTCACCGGGTCGTCCGGGTTCGCCGGCCGCTCCAGCCTGCGCACCTGGCTCACCGGGATCCTGAAGCACAAGATCGTGGACCACATCCGCCGTTCGAGCCGCGAGCAGGCGGCCCCGGACCCGGCCGAGGGCGACGACGCCGACTTCGACGCCCTGTTCGACAGGCGCGGCCACTGGGTCGACCCGCCGCAGGCCTGGGAGAACCCGGAAGGGGCGCTGGAACAGGGTCGCCTGCGCGCGGTGCTGGAGGAATGCCTCAAGGGCCTGCCGGCCCGCACCGCGCAGGCATTCATGATGCGCGAGCACCTGGGCCTGGACACGCCCGAACTGTGTAAGGCGTTGGGAGTGACCCCGACCCACAGTTGGGTCCTGCTGTACCGGGCGCGCATGGCGTTGCGCCTGTGCCTGGAGAGAAACGGGTTCGGAAGATGATGCGGTCCTGCAAGGAAGTGACGCGGCTGGTCTCCCAGGGCGAGGAACGCGACCTCGGCTTCCTGGAGCGCGTCGAATTGCGCATGCACCTGGCGGCCTGCCGCGGCTGCCGCAATGCAAGCGACCAGCTGCGGTTCCTGCGCCGGGCGGCGCGCAGCCTGCAGGAGGAGGACGAACACACCGCCGGCCGGGCCTAGGCCGCTACAGGACGTATCGGGCCAGGTCCTCGTTCTTCGCCAGTTCCTCCAGCTTCGCCTCGACGTAGGCCTGGTCGATCGCCTCGGTGTGCGCGCCGCGCTGGCCGGACTCGAAGGAAATCTCCTCCAGCAGCTTCTCCAGCACGGTGTACAGGCGCCGCGCGCCGATGTTCTCGGTGCGCTCGTTCACCTCGAAGGCGATCTCCGCCAGGCGCCGCAGCGCGCGGTCGCGGAACTCCAGCTTGATGCCCTCGGTGGCGAGCAGCGCCTGGTACTGCAGCACCAGGTTGGCGTCGGTCGCGGTGAGGATGCGCTCGAAATCCTCCACCGAGAGCGAATCGAGCTCGACGCGGATCGGGAAGCGCCCCTGCAGCTCCGGGATCAGGTCCGAGGGCTTGGCAAAGTGGAACGCGCCCGAGCCGATGAACAGGATGTGGTCGGTCCTCACCATGCCGTACTTGGTGGTCACCGTGGTGCCTTCCACCAGCGGCAGCAGGTCGCGCTGCACCCCCTGGCGCGACACGTCCGCGCCGGCGACCTCGCTGCGGCTCGCGATCTTGTCGATCTCGTCCAGGAACACGATGCCGTTGGATTCGACGTTGGCGAGCGCCCGGCCCTTCACGTCCTCGTCCGAGACCAGCTTCGCGGCCTCCTCGTCGGTGAGCGCCTTCAACGCGTCGCGGATCCTGAGCTTGCGCAGCTTGCGCCGGCCCCCGCCCAGGTTCTGGAACATGCCCTGGATCTGCGTGGTCAGCTCCTCCATGCCCGGCGGCGCCATGATCTCCATCTGCGCCGCCGGCGCGGCGAGCTCGAGCTCGATCTCCTTGTCGTCCAGCTCGCCCTCGCGCAGCTTCTTGCGGAACTTCTGCCGCGCCACGCTCTCCTCCGCCTCGACCCCCCGGGCCGGGGGCAGCAGCGCGTCCAGCACGCGGTCCTCCGCCGCGTCCGCCGCCTGCGTGCGCACGCGCTTCATCGCCTGCTCGCGCGCGCCCTTGATCGCGATCTCCGCCAGGTCGCGGATGATGCTGTCGACGTCGCGGCCGACGTAGCCCACCTCGGTGAACTTGGTGGCTTCCACCTTGATGAACGGGGCGTCCGCCAGGCGCGCCAGGCGCCGCGCGATCTCGGTCTTGCCCACCCCGGTGGGGCCGATCATGAGGATGTTCTTGGGCGTGATCTCCTGGCGCAGCGGCTCGGCCACCTGCTGCCGGCGCCAGCGGTTGCGCAGCGCGATCGCCACCGCGCGCTTGGCCTTCGCCTGGCCGACGATGTGCTTGTCCAGCTCGTGCACGATCTCCTGCGGGGTCATGCTGCCGCTCATTCCAGGCTTTCGATCGTGCGCTGGTGGTTGGTGTAGATGCAGATGTCGGCGGCCACCGCGAGCGCCTTGTCCACGATCTCGCGCGGCGCGAGCTGCGTGTTCTCCAGCAGCGCGCGCGCCGCCGCCTGCGCGTAGGGCCCGCCCGAACCGATGGCGACGATGCCGTGCTCGGGCTCGAGCACGTCGCCCATGCCGGTGATCACCAGCGAATGCTCGCGGTCGGCCACCGCCAACATCGCCTCCAGGCGCCTCAGGATGCGGTCGGTGCGCCAGTCCTTGGCCAGTTCCACCGCCGAGCGCATCAGGTTGCCCTGGTGCTTGTCGAGCTTCGCCTCGAAGCGCTCGAACAGCGTGAAGGCGTCGGCGGTGCCGCCGGCGAAGCCGGCGAGGATGCGCTCGTGGTAGAGGCGCCGCACCTTCTTCGCGCCGCCCTTCACCACCACGCTGCCCAGCGTCACCTGGCCGTCGCCGCCCAGCGCCACGCTGGTGCCGCGGCGAACGGAGAGGATGGTCGTGCCGTGCCATGTTTCCATGGC
>JALHLN010000248.1 GCA_022844545.1 Burkholderiales bacterium
GCCCGTCATCGAAAGCGCCTGTTGCTTCATTTGGTTATCGCTCCGTCGTCCCATTACTATTCAACGCATGATCGAGCTTCGGGATGACAGAAATGACCGGTAATTCAGAGTTTCCCTAGAGGAAAACCGAACGGCCGCCGTCCACCGCGAGCACCTGGCCGGTGACGAAGGAGGCGGTGGCGAGGAAGTGTACCGCCTGGGCGATGGCCTCCGGCTCGCCGATGCGCGCGAGCGGCGTGGTGGCGACGATGCGCGCGCGCTCGGCCGCCTCGAACTGCCCGTCCTCGGGCCAGGCGATGGCGCCGGGGGCGACCGCGTTGACGCGCACCGACGGCGCGAGTTCCAGCGCGAGCGAGCGCGTCAGCGCCGCCAGGCCCGCCTTCGCGACCGAATACACCGCGTAACCCTTCAAGGGGCGGTCGGCGTGGATGTCCACGATGTTCACGATGCAGCCGGCCTGCTTCGCCAGGTGCGGCGCCGCCTCCTGCGCAAGGAACAGCGGCGCGCGCAGGTTGGAGCCGATCAGCTCCTCCCAGTGCGTCGCCTCGATGCCGCCCACTGGCGTCGGATAGAAGGCGGAGGCATTGTTCACCAGGATGTCGAGGCGCTTGAACTGCGCCAGCGCCGCGTCCACCAGCGCGCGCGGCGCGATCGGCGCCAGCAGGTCGGCCTTCACCCGGCGCGCGCTCTGCGGCCGCAGCGCGTTCAGATCGGCTTCCAGCTTGACCGCGTCGCCTTCCGAACCCCGGTAGTGGATCACCACGTCCGCGCCGGCCGCGTGCAGCCGGCGCGCGATCACGGCGCCGACCCGGCGCGCGGCGCCGGTGACGAGCGCGGCCTTGCCCTGGAGATCCGGATTCATCGTAAGTGCCGAATTCTAGGGTAAATTCCCCCGCATGAAGGTGTCCCGCACGACGCCCCAGGCACTTCCGCTCCCGGATGACGCGGCGCTCGCCGCCAGCCGCCGGCTGCTGGACCGGCTCGCCGCGGAGCTCGCGGCGAACGGAAACTGGATTTCCTTCGCGCGCTACATGGAGCTCGTCCTGCACGAGCCGGGCCTGGGCTACTACGCCGCCGGCGCGCGCAAGTTCGGCGCCGGCGGGGACTTCGTCACCGCGCCGGAACTCTCGCCGCTGTTCGGGCGCGCGCTCGCGCGCCAGGTGGCGCAGGTCCTGCAGCCGGGCGAGGCGGTGCTGGAGTTCGGCGCCGGCAGCGGCGCGCTCGCGGAACAACTGCTGGGCGAGCTGCGATGCCCCTACTTCATCCTGGAGACGAGCGCGGACCTGCGCGAGCGCCAGCGCCGGCGCCTGGGCTCCGGCGTGCAGTGGCTCGAGCGCATGCCGCAACGCTTCCGCGGCGTGATGCTGGCCAACGAGGTGGTGGACGCGATGCCGGTGCACGCGGTGGCGTGGCGCGCCGACGGCATCTTCGAGCGCGGCGTGTGCGCCAACGAGGGCACGCTCGCCTGGTCGCTGCGCCCGGCCGAAGGCGCCGTGCTGGAGGCCGCCCGCGCCCTGGCGATCGAGGTTCCGCCCTCGGGCAGCTACGAAAGCGAGATCGGCCTCATCGGCCCCACCTGGATCCGGCTGCTCGCGCGCGCGCTGGAGCGCGGCGCCATCCTCGTCGCCGACTACGGCTTCCCGGCTCGCGAGTACTACCACCCGCAGCGTTCCACGGGGACGCTCGCCTGCCACTACCGCCACCGCGTGCACGGCGACCCGTTCTACCTGCCCGGCCTGCAGGACATCACGGCGCACGTGGATTTCAGCGCACTCGCGCGCGCCGCCGCCGCCGGCGGGCTGGAGGTGCTCGGCTACGCCAACCAGGCGCGGTTCCTCGTCAACTGCGGCATCACGGAACTGCTGGAGAAGGAGGATCCCACGGACACGAAGCGCTACCTGCCCATGGTTTCCGCGGTACAGAAACTCCTCGCGCCCTCGGAAATGGGCGAGCTGTTCAAGTTCCTCGCGCTGGGCCGCGGCGTATCCGCGCCGCTATTCGGGTTCTCCAGTGGCGATCGCGCGCATACGCTCTAGCCTGGTCGCGCTGCTGCTCGCATCGTGTGCCACGTACGCCGCGACCGGCGGCGAGATGGAGGATGCGCGCAAGCGCTGGGCCGCAAGCCCGCACGGACCGATGCTGGAGCGCATCCTGCCCCCGGGATTCGAGCCGGCGGACCTGCCCGAGCCCAAGACGCGCGGCGCGCAGCTCACCGCGCGCTATTGCATCCAGTGCCACAACCTCGCCAACCCGGCGATGCACCACGCCGGGAAGTGGCCCGCGATCGTCGAGCGCATGGTGCTGCGCATGCAGGGCAAGGGCAACATGGGCCGGCTGATGGCGGAGATGATGGCGGGCGTGGAGGCGCCCTCGGCCGAGGAAACGAAGGCCCTGGTCGCTTACCTGCAGCGCCGGGCGCAGAAGCCGCTCGACCCGAGGAAGGTGCCGGAAGCCTACCGCGCAGAGGGTGACGCCTTTCGCCTCGCGTGCAACCAATGCCACGTGCTGCCGGACCCGGCGCGCTACACCGCGCGCGAATGGCCGGCGGTGGTGGCGCGCATGGAGCGGAACATGGAGTGGATGAACCGCGTGGTCGGCTCGAAACCCGTCCCGGGCGAGCCGCAACTGAGGATCGAGGACATCAACGCCTTCCTCGCGCGCCATGCGCGCAAGCCGCGCTAGAAATTCTTCTCCTCCAGCCACTCCAGAATCGGCCGCGCCGCCGCCTCCCAGCGCGTCTCCAGCATCACCGCATGGCCCAGGCCCTGCAATTCCCGGTACTCCGCGCCCAGCATGCGCGCGCTCGCCTGCACGCTGGAAGCAGGAATGAGGAGGTCCCGCTGCGCGCCCAGGCACAGCATGGGCGGGCGCTGCAGGGTCCACATCTGCGGCAGACCCCAGCCGGACATGTCCATGAGCGCGCGCCGCGACTCGGGCTGCATGCGGCGATGGATACCCGCCAGGCGCGCCTGCTCCATCGGCCCGGCGAACATCGCTTCGGCAAGCACCTGGGGCGAGGCGCTGCCGCCGGCGGCCAGGCTCTGGATGCCGGCGAACAGCGCCGGCCGGGTCCAGGCGAGCGTGAACGTGGAGGGCAGCAGCCCAAAGCTGGGCACCGGGCAGGCAAACACCGCCGCCGCGCAATCGCCCTCGGCCGCGGTGCCAAGGTACTTCTGCACCACCATGCCGCCCATGGAATGGCCGATGAGCACCGGCGGTCGCCCGATCGACGCCACGACGCCTGCGAGGTCGCGCGCGTAGTCGGCGAGGCCGAACCGGTTGAGCCGCTCGCGGCCGCCGCTTGAGCCGTGGCCGCGCAGGGAAACCGCGTAGACCGGGAAGCCGCGCGAGGCGAACCAGGACAGGAAGTGCTCTTCCCAGCACCAGGCACCGACGTGCGCGCCGTGCACGAAGACGAGCGGCGTGCGCTTCGCATCGACGGTCTGCGCGCACCAGAGCAGCTCGAGCGGCTCCTCGCCGTGAAGCAGGCGCCGCTCGATGAGGGCGTTCGCCGCTCTCACTAAGCGATGGGCGGCACCGCCATGCCGCGCTGCACCGCCGGGCGCAGCGAAATGGCGTCGTACCAGCGCTTCACCGCCGGGAAGGCGGCCAGCTCCACGCGGTGCCATTCGTGTCGCGCCACCCAGGGATAGGTGGCGATGTCGGCGATGGAGTACTCCTCGGCCAGGTACGCCGCCTGCTGCAGGCGCTTGTCGAGCACGCCGTAGAGGCGCCTGGCCTCGGCGCCGTAGCGCTCGCTGCCGTAGGGAATCTCGTCCTTCTTCGCGCGCATGAAATGATGCGCCTGGCCGAACATCGGGCCCACCCCGCCCATCTGGAACATCAGCCATTGCAGCGCGATGTACTTGCCGCGGTCGCTTGCGGGGAGGAAGCGGCCGCCGGCCTTGCCTGAGAGGTAGACCAGGATCGCGCCCGATTCGAACAGGGGCAGCGGCTTGCCATCCGGGCCCTCGGGATCGACGATCGCCGGGATGCGGTTGTTGGGATTGATGGCGAGGAACGCCGGCTTGAACTGCTCGTCCTTGCCGATGTTCACCGGGTGCACGCGGTAGGGCAGGCCGCATTCCTCCAGCATGATGGAAACCTTGCGGCCGTTGGGCGTGGTCCAGGTGTACAGGTCGATCATCGGGGCTCCAGGGTGCGTCCGGGAAATGGGGCGGCGCAGTTTATAGCGCGGCGAGGGCGTCCGCTATGGCCTTTTCACGCGCCGCGTCGATGAGAACCGGGATCTGCGCCGGGTCGGGCGCGGCCTGCGCCACCGCGCCGCCGTCCACGCCCAGCGCCGCGGCCAGCGCGCGCTCCAG
>JALHLN010000249.1 GCA_022844545.1 Burkholderiales bacterium
CCGCCGTCGCGGTTCCAAACAGCGCCCCACGCGAGTACCTGCGGATGCAGCGTGCCGCTCACGAACCGCAGGCGGTCGATCCGGGCGCCGACCTCGGCGAGCTGCGCCATCAGCGCATTCACGAGCGCCACCGGGTCGGTGATGCGGCGCCCTTCGGTGGCAATCCAGACCGCAACCGAGGCAAGCGACCATCCCTCCTCGGGGCCGAGCAGCAGCTCCCGCTTGGGCGCGATGCGGATCGATCCTGCCGTCACTGGACGCCGGCGAGGAAGCGGCGAAGCTCCCGCAGCACCTCCGCGGGCCTTTCCTCGGGCAGGAAATGGCCGCAGTCGAGCGCCTTGCCGCGCACGTCCCTGGCCACCTCGCGCCAGTCGCGGATCGGGTCGAAGCTGCGCGCCACCACGCCCTTGGCGCCCCACAGCGCCAGCAACGGCATCGACAGCTTCCTGCCCTTGTTGGCGCGGTCGTGGTCGAGGTCGATGCCGGCCGAGGCGCGGTAGTCCTCGCAGGTGGCGTGGATGCACCGGGGATCGCGGAACGCGCGCTCGTACTCGCGCAGCGCCGCCGGCGAGAAGTGCTTCAGGCCGCGCCCGAGCCGCCCGAGGATGTAGCCGGGCACCTTGCCCGCGAGCAGCTGCTCCGGCAGCGGCGGCTTCTGGATCAGGAAGAACCAGTGGTAGTAGGCGGTGGCGAAGGCCTTGTCGGTGCTGTCGTACATCTTCAGCGTCGGGCAGATGTCCAGCACGGCGAGGGAGCGCACCCGCTTGCCGTGGTCGCGCGCGAGGCGGTGCGCGACGCGCCCGCCGCGGTCGTGGCCGACGAGGTGGAAGGCGCGATGGCCCAGGCGATCCATCACCTCCGCCATGTCCTGCGCCATGGCGCGCTTGGAATAGTTGGAGTGGTCGGGCAGGCCCCTGGGCTTGGACGAGTCGCCGTAGCCGCGCAAGTCGGGGCAGACCACGCTGTAGTCGCGGGCGAGGGCCGGCGCCACCTTGTGCCACATGGCGTGGGTCTCGGGGTAGCCGTGCAGCAGCAGCACCGGCGGGCCCTTGCCGCCGTGCACCAGGTTGATGGTGGCGCCGCCCGTGCGGACGCGCTTCGACTTGAAGCCGGGGAACAGTGCCATGGAACCGGGATCCTTCAGAGCCAGCGTTGCATCGGGTAGCCGTTGCTGACCAGGCGCGCGAGCGCGAGCGCGCCGATCTGCCGGCCCCAGTTGAACTCCTTGTACAGCAGCAGGAAGCGCCAGATGTCGCGCAGCACCAGGCGCCGCTCGCGCCAGGACAGCTGCATCAGCGCCGCCGGGAAATCGGCCTCGTGCGGCTTGCCGAAGGCGATCTTGAGCGGGTTCCACTGGTCGGTGGTGCGGCGCACCTCGGAGGCGATCATGCGCCGGTACATCTCCTGCACCGGTTTCCCCCGCAGGCGCGCCTCGACCACCGCCTCGCCGGCGATGGCGCCGGAGTGCAGCGCGCAGCTCATGCCCTCGCCGATCATGTTGAGGAAGCCGGTGGCCTGGCCGGTGACCAGCACGTTGCCCCTGCCGAACACGTAGCGGTCGATGAGCGAGGGGCCGAAATTTTCCGCGCAGCCTTCCTCATCCTCGTGCCCCGCCAGCCGCACCTGGTGCTTGTCCTCCAGGTAGCTCCTGACTTTCCTGTGGCGCGCGTCGAAATTGTCGCCGCGCTTGAAGCCGACGCCGACGATCTGGCGGCCGTCGCGCGCGTGGCTCCAGGTGTAGTGCCCCAGCTCGGGGTGGAACCAGAAGTGGAAGTAGTCCTGGTCAAGCGGGCAGTCGACGATGTCGTGGAACTTCTGGCCGACGAAGAACCACGGTATCTGCTTCGGGTAGTCGGGGTAGACCGCACGCGTCACCAGCGAGCTGGGCCCGTCGGCGCCGATCACCTGGCGCGCGCGGTACGTGAGTTCCTCGCCCTGGCTGCGGGCGCGGACCATGACGTGGTCGCCCTTGTCCTCCAGGCCGACGAAGGAGGTGCGGTCGTGAACCTCCGCGCCGCTGCGCTTGATCGCCCAGTAGTCCGAGTACTTGCGGTGCAGGTGGGGCGTGGTGCCGCCGAAGAAATCCATCTTCAGCGGGATCAGGCAGGGGAAGTGGAAGGTGACGCCGCGGCACGACGTGGGCTCGTGCAGCGCCTCGCGCGGCAGGGGGCCGAAGTTCTCCAGCAGGAACCGGTAGCCGCGCGGCGACAGGATGCCGCTGCAGATCTTGTGCCGCGGCAGTTCCTTCCTCTCCAGGATCACGGTCTCCAGCCCCGCGTCCACCGTGCGCTTGGCCGCCGCCGCCGCCGACAGGCTGGCGCCGACGATCAGGGTATGGACGTCGCGCACCGCGGAAGTCATGGCCTCAGAGATCCCCCACGTGGACGACCGGCCGGTCGGTCACCGCCGCGAACACCGCGCAGTCGTGCGCATCCTCGACCACCACGCGCTCGATGTCCCGGCCCTCCAGGATCCAGCGCGCCTGGTCCTCGGCGTCCAGCGCCGGCAGCCCGAAGCCGCGCTGCGCGCTGGAGGCGGTGGTGGCGACGGCGAGGCGCTGCAGGTCGAGGTTCATCTCCAGGCCGAGCGTGGCGCGCAGGCCGTCGTAATGCCCGACGAGGCGGGCGTGGTCGTGGTGGAAGGCGCGCGGCTCGATGACGTAGAGGTCGCGCGGGCGCAGCTTCGAGCGCACCGCGGGCAGGCTGCTCAGCGCCTCGCCCAGGCCTTGCACCTTCATGCCCGGGAGCCACTCGCGCAGGCGGCGCAGCAGCAGGCCGCCGGCGACGACCACGCGCCTTGCGCTGCCGACGCCTTCCAGGAACCCGGCCAGGCGCGCGGGCGGAATCGCCGCGCCTGCCTCCAGCGCAAGGCCGATCTCGCTGCCGTCGTCCGAGGCGATGGTGGCCGCGAGCAACCCGGCGACGCGCCGCAGCCGTTCATCGTCGCTGCGCAATGCCGGGTCGGGCAGGAGCAGGGTCGTGCCGGACGATGCCGCCGCCGTCGCCGGTGCGGCCGGCATCGCGGCAAGCGGGTTCTGCCGCCGCAGCTCGAGGATCAGGTCGACCAGCGGGATCTCCTCCGGACAGGCGGGCTCGCAGGAGCCGCACAGCGTGCAACTGGACACCGAGGCAGCGATATCCGCGGCGGTCGCGCCGTACTGCAGCGCCTTGGCCCGGCCGTGCGGCGTGAGGCGGATGTCGCGCGTCTGGCGCCAGACCGGGCAGGCGAGCAGGCACAGGTCGCAGCCGCTGCAGGAGGAGTGGGACGATGCCGGCCGGGCCATGAAATCAAAATATCACATCGCGGTTGAGGATCATGGCCGGATCGGCCTTGCGCTTCATCGCCAGGTGGCGCTCCACCACCGCGTCGCCGAAGGCGCGCCGGATATAGCCCTTCATCATGCCGCCGAAGCGGTAGTAGCTCCCGCCCAGCTCCAGGCCGATGTCGTAGATGGCGTTCTTGAACGACTGCAGCGTGTCGCGGCTCCAGACCTCGTCCCCGAGCAGCGGCTCGAACTCGCAGCCGTAGGCCCAGCCTTGCGCATCCGGCGGGATGCAGCTCAGTTCATAGTGCGGGCGGTGGTCCTCGCGCAGCCGGATGCCGACGCAATACAGCGTGTAGAAGGGGAAGTACCGCCTGCACACCGCGTTGCCGCGCTCCACTGCCTCGACGAACTTGTCCGCCGAGGTGGCGAGGTCGGGGATCACCATCTGCCGCCCGCCCCAGAATTTCCACACCGCGCGGGAGAACACCACGCTGCGGTCATGCATCTTCCCGTCCCGCATGTGCTCGGGTCGGCGAAACTCCGGGAACAGCCGGCGCTTGCGCCGGAGCAGGAAGAGCGCTTCCCGCCACCGCCACGGCCGCAGCGCGTAGTGCGCGGCCATGCGCAGCGCGAAGCCGGCCTCGCCGCTGCCGCGCAACCCGGCGCGCCAGCGCGCATCGAATTGCGCCTCGCGCTGGTCGGAATCGAAGGCGACCAGCAGCGTGATCGCCTTGTCCATCATGGTGAGGATCCCGGAGTAGTCGCTGGCGTCGCCGCGGTCCAGCCGCTGCAGGTCCTCGATCGCGGTGCGCAGCGACGAGTAATAGTAGTAGCGCATCTTCAGCGGCGTGTAGGGCCGGATGGCGAGCGTCGCCTCGGTGATGACGCCGAACTGGCCGTAGCCCAGGAT
>JALHLN010000250.1 GCA_022844545.1 Burkholderiales bacterium
GTCCGCATCAAAGCCTGAACGACCTTACACCGATCGAGTTCAAGACGCGTTACGATTCCACCAACCCGGGGGCCATCCTCAAGTAACAACTGGTCCGAAGATCCCTGGGCAGGTCAGTACCGATTCGCGTGAATGCATGTACATCGAGAATATCAACCAATGTCTTTGTCAAAACTCTTGCAAACTTGATTAGTTCTTCACCAGTTCGTTGTGGCTGATGCATAACAATGAACGCTTTCTCAAGCTCAACAATAAGCTCCACGTTGGGCTTACACCGAAATGAGACTTTTCCGGGCGTTCCTTCTGTGAGCTCTAGCGAAGGCAACTGACTCTGCAGAGCATCTGCAACCGCGCCGGCTTTGTCCCATAGTTTCCAAGCGTGAGCAAAGCGCACTTCATACGAATAGCGTTCAGCCTCGAAGTCTGCAAGATCCAAGGTTTCCCCCAGTTCAGTACCAACAGCGCTCTATCGCGTGCTCGAATTGAGAGCAATTCGAGGATCTGTTTTCTCTTGTGACCTGCTAACGCAAACCCGCGTTGATCTTCTCCAACACCCCACTCCCCGGACAAAGCTCCTTCGCCCCCAGGTTGTTGAACGCCGCCCCATAAGTATTCAAATGCGCATGCAAATCCTCAGCATCCGGCGCCACATACAACAACCCCGTCAACACCTCCCCCTTCTCCGCCGCCTGCGCAATATGGGTAATCGCGTTGATCTTGTCCGTCGGATCGTAGTCGGCAGACAACTTCCTCAGCTTCAGAATCCCCCCCTCCGCCCCGGCCGCAACCTCAATCACCTCCCCCTCCGCATAAGAAGCAGTCATCGTCTCCCGCGAAGGCCAGAAATCCAGCCGGTTGACCGCCTCGTTATGCGCCCGCACGTAGTCGTAGCTCTTCGTGGACCCCTCATGATTGTTGAAAGCCACGCAAGGCGAAATCACGTCGATGAAAGCAGCCCCCTGGTGAGCAATCGCCGCCTTCACCAGCGGCACAAGCTGCTCCTTGTCTCCTGAAAAAGACCGGGCGACGAACGTAGCCCCCATAAGCAGCGCCAAACTCACCGTATCCACCGGCGAATCGGAATTGATGGACCCCTTCTTCGCCTTAGACCCCTTGTCCGCAGTCGCCGAGAACTGCCCCTTGGTCAACCCATACACCCCGTTGTTTTCGAGGATGTAGGCCATGTTGACCCCCCGCCGCATGACATGCGCGAACTGCCCCAGGCCGATGGAAGCCGAATCCCCATCCCCCGAAACCCCGATGTAGGTCAAATCCCGGTTGGCCAGGTTGGCGCCTGTAAGAACAGAAGGCATCCGCCCATGCACGGTGTTGAACCCGTGCGAATTCCCCAGGAAATAATCAGGCGTCTTGGAAGAACACCCGATCCCCGAGAGCTTGGCCACCCGGTGCGGCTGGATGTTCAGCTCCCAGAACGCCTCGATCAGCGCAGCGGAAATGGAGTCATGCCCGCAGCCGGCACACAAAGTGGAAACCTTCCCCTCGTAGTCCCGGCGGGTATACCCCACCGTGTTCTTCTTCAGGGTCGGATGGTGGAGCTTGGGTTTGGCGAGATAGGTCATTGTGAGAGCGCAGCCAGAGTCTTGAGGGTGGAATAGAAGAACTTGAATTGGGGCCCGCGGGAAGCGCTGTCGCGCGGCCCCGCATGCACCGCGGTATGCACCATGACGAGCTTCGACTTCGGATCGACCATCACCGCCTGCCCATAAGCCCCGAGCAGCGCGAAGCGGCCTTCCTTGTCGATGAGCCAGGTCTGGTAGCCGTAGCCGTTGTTCCGCGAGGCGCTCCCATGAGCCAGGTGCGGCGCATCCGGACGCGTCGCCGCCTTCACCCACTCCGCGGGAATGACCTGCCGGCCGTCGCGCGCGCCGTCCTCGGCGAGCAGCAGCCCCAGCCGCCCCCAGTCGCGCAGCGTGGCGTTGAGGCCGAGGTAGCCCGTCTCGTAGCCGCCGCGGTCCATGACCCAGGTCGCCTCCGCCTCGGCGCCCATCGGCTGCCAGATCTTCTCGGCGAGGTAGTCGGCCAGGGGACGACCGGTCGCCGCGCGCAGCACCAGCCCGAGCACCTGCGTCTCCGCAGAGGAATAGAAGAACCGCGTCCCGGCGGGACGGGGCCGGCTGGTGTAGCCCCAGACGGTGTCGGCGCCGCCCGGGCCCTGCTGCAGGATGGTCTTGGCGTAAAGCATGCGGGTGTCGTCCCCGCCGCCGGGGCGCTGCCCGGGATCCACGCCGGAGGACATGGTGAGCAGGTGGCGAAGGCTGGTCTCGCCGTAGGGCTGGCCCTTCAGCTCGGGCACGAACTCCCCGGCCAGCTGGTCGATGGACCGGATCCGGCCCTCGTGCAGCGCGACCCCCACAAGCATCGCCACCACCGTCTTCGCCATGGACATCGAGGTGAAGCGGTCGCTGGCCTTGCGGTCGTACTGGTAGCGCTCGGCCAGGATGCTGTCGCCCTTGAGGATGAGCAGGCCGGTGTTGCGGTTGGCCTCGAGGTAGGCCTCCACCTCGAGTTCCTTCGGCTCCATGCTGCGCTTCAGTTCCCGCGCCTGCCCGTGCGCCACCTTGCGCGCCGGCACCAGTTCGTCGTAGCGGCTGAAGTTCCCGACCAGGCAGCGCTGGGTTTGCCGGGAGGCCAGGCTGCAGGCGGGATAGCCCTCGTCCTTGCCCAGCAGCGCTTCGTCCGGCGCGGCCAGCGCCGCGACCGAGGCCAGCGCCAGCCCGAGGGCCAGCAATCTCACGCCGCCCGATCCTTCTTGATCGGCCGCACGTTCAGCGCCGTCACGATCTCGGAGATTTCCTTGGTGATGAACCGCGCCGTGATCGGCGTGCCGTCGTAGTGCAGGATGGACACCAGCGAGGCCGGGTTGATGTGCGCCTCGTTGACGAGCAGCGTCTTCATCTGCGCGTCCCGGTTCTGCTCGATGACGAACACCTTGGAATGCGACTGCACGAAGTCCAGGATCTCGTCGGCGAACGGGAACGCGCGCACGCGCAGGGCGTTGACGAAGATGCCGCGCTCGGCGAGCGCCTCCAGCGCCTCGTTCATGGACGGGCTGGTGGAGCCGTAGTAGATGGCGCCGAAGCGCGCCGGCTCGCGCGAGGGCGTGAGCAGGGGCTTGGGCACCAGCGTCTTGGCGAAGTCGTGCTTCTTCAGCAGGCGCTGCATGTTGTACTGGTAATCCGGCCCCGCCTCGGAGTAGGTGGCGTAGGGGTTCTTGCTGGTACCCCGCGTGAAATACGCCCCCTTGGACTCATGCGTGCCCGGATAGGTGCGGAACGGGATGCCGTCGCCGTCCAGGTCCTTGTAGCGCGCGAATTCCTTGCCGGCGTCCAGCATCTCCGCGGTCATCACCTTGCCGCGGTCGTACTGCCGGCTGTCGTCCCACTTCAGCGGCTTGCACAGGCGGTGGTTCATGCCGATGTCGAGGTCCGTCATCAGGAACACCGGGGTCTGCAGCCGCTCGGCCAGGTCCAGGCAGTCCGCGGCCATGGTGAAGCACTCGTGCGGGTCTTCCGGGAACAGCAGCACGTGCTTGGTGTCGCCGTGCGAAGCGTAGGCGCAGGCGAGGACGTCGGACTGCTGCGTGCGCGTGGGCATCCCGGTGGAAGGCCCGCCGCGCTGCACGTCGATGATCATGGCCGGGATCTCGGCGAAGTACGCGAGGCCGATGAACTCCGACATGAGCGAAATGCCCGGGCCCGAAGTGGCGGTGAACGCCCGCGCCCCGTTCCAGCCGGCGCCGGTGACGATGCCAATCGACGCCAACTCGTCCTCGGCCTGCACGATGGCGAACTTGTTCTTCCCCGTCTCCTTGTCCACGCGCAGCTTGCCGCAATAGCTGGTGAAGGCTTCGGCGACCGACGAGGACGGCGTGATCGGGTACCAGGCGCAGACCGTGGCGCCGCCGTAGACGCAGCCCAGGGCGGTGGCGGCATTGCCTTCCATGAAGATCCGGTCGCCCACGGCGTAGGCGCGCTTCGCCTTCAGGCCGATGGCGTCCTTGAGGTGCTCGCGGGCGTAGTTCAGGCCCAATTGGAGGGCGTTCAGGTTGGGCTTGAGCAGCTTCTCCTTGCCCTTGTACTGCTCGCCGATCAGCTCGGCGATGGCCTCGGGCTCCAGGTC
>JALHLN010000251.1 GCA_022844545.1 Burkholderiales bacterium
GCTCACCACGGCGGCGGGCAGCCGCGGCGCGCGCTGCAGCCAGGGCAGCGCGGCGAGCAGCGCGAACACCGCGGCCGCCAGCGCCCACAGCGCGCCCGGGGAGGTCGCCTCCATCAGCGGATGCGGGAACAGGAAGAACCAGTCCAGCTCCAGCCGCGCCGGGACGCGCTCCAGGTCCGCCGGCGCGTGGCTGCGCACCGGGAACGCGAGCGCGAGCGCGGCGAGCGCGGCGAGCAGGCCGGCGGCGAGCGCGCGCGCCGGCTGCGTCTGCGGCCGGCTGACGCGCTGCACGTGGATCCACATGCCCGCCAGCAGCGCGAGCGGCAGGCCGATGTGCAGGAAGATGAACAGCGTCAACAGGCGGTCGATCACCAGGTCCGGAAACAGGAAGTTGCGCACCAGCGGCTCGGGCATGGCGCCGATCCAGTCCAGCCACTCGGCGGTCGCGGTCACCGAGAACAGCGCCAGCTCGTCCCACACCAGCCAGAACCCGCCGATGCCCGAGGCGTACAGCAGCAGCACGAGCGGCACCCCGCTCAGCCAGGAAAACCAGCGAAAGCCCCCGGCGTGCCCGGCGAGCCACTCGCGCGCGAGGTGCGCGAGCACCGCGAGCACCATCAGGTCGGAGGCGTAGCGGTGCAGGCCGCGCATCGCGGTGCCCAGCGGCCATTGCCCGGTGCTCACCTCTTCCACCGAGCGCCAGGCGCCGGCCACGCTGGTGTCCAGGAACACATAGAGGTAGATGCCGCTCGCCGCCGCCACCCAGAACAGGAAGAACGCGACCGCGCCCGGCTGCCGCAGCGGGTTGGCCGCCGCCCCGAAGATCCGGTCCAGCCCCGCTTCGGCCCGCTGCCACCCCGCCCAGAGGCGGGCGCGGATCACCGGCGGAACTCCAGGCCGCCGCGGGAGGCGTTGAAGTCGATGAGCAGCGCGTCCCCGCCGGCGAGGCGCACGGTCTCGTCGCGCACGTGGTTGAAGCCCTCCTGCGGCCGGTCGCGCAGGCGCGCCACGATGCGATGCTCCCCTGCGGGCAGGACCATGCGGTGGTAGTAGGTCGCGAGGCCGTCCTTCTGCACCCCGGCCGGCCGCACCTCGGCGCGCACCCGCACCACGCCGTCCACCTCGAGCTCCAGCGCCAGCGGCACGCGCTCGCGCGGGCAATCCTGCGCCGCGCGCATGTTGGGCGGCAGCTTGGCCAGTTCCGCCGCGTCGCGCTCGCGGCAGGGGAAGCGCCGCTCGGCGGCATGGGCGATGGACAGGCGCAGCAGCGCCTCGTCCGCGCGCAGGTGCGTGAACGCCGGGGCGCGCGAGAAGTAACCGATCAATGCCATCAGCGGCAGGTAGAACGCCGCCTGCAGCAGCAAGCGCGCGGCGCGCTTCATGTCCGGCCGCCCAGCTTGGCCATCTCGGCCGAGGCGCCGAGGATATGGGGCGCGAGCCGGAAGGCGTCCGAGAAGCAGTCCTCCTGCGCCATGCCGTGCTCGCGGAAGGCCGGCGTCGCGGCCTCGATCATCGCCGCGGAGCCGCAGGCGTAGACCTGATGGCCCGACAGGTCCGGGAAGTCCTGCAGGATCGCCGCATGCACCATCCCCGTGCGCCCCTGCCAGCCGTCCTCCGGCCGCGGATCCGAGAGCACCGGGACGAAACTGAAATTCGGCTGCTCGCGCTGCCACTGCTCGGCGAGCTCCTTCAGGTACAGCTCCTCGGGCCGGCGCACGCCCCAGTAGAGGAACATCCGGCGGCGCACGCCGCGATGGAAGGCGTGCTCCAGCATGCTCTTCACCGGGGCGAATCCGGTGGCGCCGGCTACGAAGATCATGGGCTTGTCGCCGTCCTCGCGCAGGAAGAAGCTGCCCAGCGGGCCTTCCAGGCGAAGCTCGTCGCCCTGCTTCATGGACTCGAATACGCGCGTGGTGAAGCGGCCGCCGGGCACCAGGCGGATGTGCAGTTCCAGCGGTCCGCCGGCGTGGGGCGCGGTGGCGAAAGAGAAGGCGCGGCGCTCGCCGTCCTCGAGCAGGATGTTGACGTACTGGCCGGGGTAGTAGCGCAGCGGACCGCCTTCCACCGCGAGGCGCACGCGCATCACCGACGGCGCCAGGCGCTCAAGCCCGGTCACGCGCGCGCTGCGCGCCGCCAGCTGCACCGGGCGCAGCGCCTGCTTGGGCACGTACTCGATCTCCAGGTCCGAGAGCGGCGTGGCGCAGCACATCAGCGCTTCGCCGCGCTCCCGCGCCGCCGCATCGAGCGCGACGGGCTGGAAGGCGCCGTGATCGACCTGGCCGTGCAGCACCTTCGCCTTGCATTCGCCGCAGCCGCCGTTGCGGCAGTCAAAGGGCATGGCGATGCCCCCGCGCAGCGCGGCGTCCAGCACCGTCTCGCCCTCGCGCACCGGAACGAAGCGGTTGTCCGGATGCACCAGGACGTGGAAGCCCTCCGAGGCGGAGGCGCGCCGGGGCGGCAGCCACGGCAGCAGTACGAACAGCGCCGTGGCGCCGCCCAGCGCGAGCCACAGCTCCGCGGGCGAGCTGCGGTACAGCAGCGCGAAGGCGGGCAGGTAGAACCAGTCGAACGCGACTTCGGTCACCGCGCGCGACAGGTCCGCGGCCGCCAGGCTGCGCGCCGGCTGGGCGAGCGAAAGCGCGACCAGCGCCGCGCTGGTCATGGCGAGGATCGGCGGGGGCGGCATGGTCTTCGCCTGCGGCACGCGCTGCACATGGACGAACAGCAGCGCCAGCACCGCGAGCGGAACCCCGATGTGGATGAAGGCGAGCAGCGAGAACAGGCGGTCGCCGAAATTCTCGGCGAAGATGAAGTTGCGCACCAGCGAGCCGCGGAACAGCGGCAGCCAGTCGAGCCATTCCGCGGCCGCCTGGGTCACGAACTGCGCCAGCCGGTCCCAGGGCAGCATGTAGCCGTTGATCCCCGCGACGTAGACCAGCCACAGCAGCAGCACGCCGGTGATCCAGGAGAACCAGCGGAAGCCGCGATGGCGGTCGAAGACGAAATGCCGCGTCAGGTGCAGCAGCATGGTGAGCACCATGCCATCGGACGCGTAGCGGTGCAGGCTGCGCGCGAGGCCCCCGATCCCGAAATGGCCGTGGGTGATGCGCTCCACCGAGGCATGCGCCTCGCTCACCCCGGTGTCGAAGAACACGTACAGGTACAGCCCGCTGCCGACCACGATCCAGAACATCCAGGTGGCGATCGCGCCCAGGTAGTAGAGCGGGTTGAGCCGCTCGCCGAAGGCGAGGTTGAACAGCGCCTCCACGCGCATGAAGCACCAGCGCCCCGCGCGCTGCAGCGCCGCGAGCATTCAACCCCGCCGTTGCGGGCGGCGGTCGTGCAGCAGGAACACCACCGTGGCGACGATCACCAGCAGCCCGCCCAGCATTTCCACGAACAGCGCGTAGTCCAGCCGGTACTCGCCGGTGGCGGGGTCGTACACCGTGCACAGCAGGCGCAGCCGCTCGACCATCGCGGCCAGGTCGCCCGAGGGCAGCGGCGTGCCCGCGATCAGCGCCTTGAGCGGTTCGACGAACGACTCCAGCGCGAAGGACTCGCCGTAGACCTGCTTCACGATGCGCCCCTCGGCGTCCAGGATCGTGGCCTGCAGCACGTGGTCGAAGCCGCTGGGCGTGGCGACGCGGGAGAAGCCGAACTCCGCCAGCAGCGCCTCCAGGCCGGCCGCTTCCGGCGTGAGGAAGTTCCAGTTGGCGCCGGGCGCGCCGTGGCGGTGCGCGAAGTCGCGCATCGCCGCGGGCGAATCGAACGGCAGGTTGAAGCCGATGGTGGCGAGCGCGAACCGGTCCGGGCCGAGCGCGCGCTCGGCCTGGGCGGCGGCGAGCTTGAGGAATTGCGTGCCCGCCGGGCAGACCTGGAAGCAGCCGGTATAGACGAACTGGACCACCAGCGGCCGGCCCCGGAACGAGGCCAGGTCCACGCGCCGCCCCTCCGAACTGGTGAACACGTGGTTCGCCGGCAGCCTGCCCAGGGCCGCCTGGCTGATCTTCAGCGCGGCGTCGCGATCGAGCGTCGCGTCGGCGGCGGCCGCGCCCGCCGCCGGCAGGGCGCAGACGAGCGCGAGGGCGAGGCCGTGAATGGCCCGGCGCGCGGCTGCCA
>JALHLN010000252.1 GCA_022844545.1 Burkholderiales bacterium
CCAGCCCCAGCGCCGCTCGCCACGCTCGAAGCCCCACTGCACCGCGAGCGCCAGCGCCGCCGCGGGCACCGCGCCGGCCAGCATCATGGCGTTGTCGTTCAGCGCCAGGCCGGAGACGATGCGCTCGCCGTAGCCGCCGGCGCCGACGAAGGCGGCGATCGTCGCGGTGCCGACGTTGATGACGGCGGAAACCTTGATGCCGGAGAGGATCGAGGGCAGCGCCAGCGGCAGTTCGATGCGCCGCATGCGCTCCGCCGCCGGCAGCCCCAGCGCCATCGCCGCCTGCCGCATCCCCTTGCCCACCGCGACCAGACCGGTGTGCGTCCCCCGCACGATCGGCAGCAGCGCATACAGGAACAGGGCCACCAGGGCGGGCGCGGTGCCGATCGCGCCCATGAGCGCGATGAGGAAGGCGAACAGCGCGAGCGCCGGAATGGTCTGCACCACGCCGACCGCGCCCAGGATCGGCTGCTCCGCCCATTTCAACTTCGCGGCAAGGATCCCGAGCGGGATTCCCACCGCGATGCTTCCGGCCAGCGAGACGAACACCAGCACCAGGTGCTGCCAGGTGAGTCGCAGTAAGTCCGGGCCGAACAGCGCGCCCAGGAACGAGCGCTGCGAGGGCTTCGCGCTGGAAGCGGGGCCATCCAGCAGCGCCGCCGCCTCGGCGAAGCTCTTGCCCTGCAGTTCCGCCGCCGCGTTCATGCGGATCATGGCGCGCTCGTCGATGCGCTTCTCCAGTTTCTGCAGCTTCGCCCAGGCCTCGGGAAAGCGCTTGGGCACGTCCAGCCGGTACAGCAGCACCGCCTCGTAGCGCGGGAAGAAGCCGCGGTCGTCCTCCAGCGCGCGCAGCTGGAAGCGCTCGATCTTGGCGTCGGTGGTGTAGATGTCCATGACCTCGATCTTCCCGGCCGCGATCGCCTCGTACGCCAGTCCATGGTCCAGGCCCTGCGGCGAGGCATGCGGCAGCGAGTAGGCCGCCTTCAGGCCCGGCCAGCCGTCGGCGCGGCCGATGAACTCCTGCGACAGGCCGAGCTTCAGGTCCGGGTGCTTCGCGAGATCCGAGAGCTTGCGGATGCCCAGCGCCTGGGCGCGCTCCTCGCGCATCGCCAGCGCGTAGCTGTTGTTGAAGCCGAGCGGCACCGCGACGCCGAAGCCCATCGGCGCGAGGCCACGGTTCAAGTCCTCCAGCGTGGCCTTGCCCTCCAGCTTGAGGATCTCGCGCGCGATGGTGCCGGTGTATTCCGGATACAGGTCGATGGAGCCGGCTTTCAGCGCAGCGAACACGATGCCGGTGTTGCCCAGGCCCTGGCGGTGGGTACCGGTTCCGGCAGTACGGATCAGCAGTTCGCCGAGGACGTAGGATTCGGTGAAGCGCTTGGAGCCCACCTGCAGCGCCTGGGCCTGCGTCGTGCCGGCGACCAGCGCGAGCGCGAGCGCAACCAGCCTCATGCCGCCCGCTCCTGCCGCGCGGTCCCCGTTGCCGTCCCGAGGAACTGCAGCCCCGCCAGGTTCGCGTACAACCCGCCCTGCCCCATCAGCTCCGCATGCGTGCCCTGCGCCACGATGCGCCCCCGGTCCATCACCACGATGCGGTCGGCGTGCTGCACCGTGGCGAGGCGGTGCGCGATGACGATGCTGGTGCGGCCGCGCTCCAGCGCCTCCAGCGCCTGCTGCACCATGCGCTCGCTCGCCGCGTCCAGCGAACTGGTGGCCTCGTCCAGCAGCAGGATCGGGCGGTCGGCGAGCAGCGCGCGTGCGATGGACAGGCGCTGGCGCTGGCCTCCGGAGAGCGTCACGCCGCGCTCGCCCAGCACCGTGTCCAGGCCCTGCGGCAGGCGGTGGATGAACTCCAGCGCGAAGGCCTGCTCGCAGGCGCGCTCGACCTCTTCCCTCGTCGCCTGCGGCCGGCCGTAGCGCACGTTCTCCAGCACGCTGGCGGCGAAGATCACCGGGTCCTGCGGCACCACCGCGATCAGGCGCCGCAGCGCCGACGGGTCGAACTCGCGCAAATCGATGCCGCCGATGCGCACCGCGCCCGCCTGCGGGTCGTAGAAGCGCAGCAGCAGCGCGAGCACCGTGGTCTTGCCCGCCCCGGAGGGCCCGACCAGCGCCACGCGCTCGCCCGGGGCCACCGTGAGCGAGAAGGCTTCCAGCGCCGGCGTGCCGGGACGCGCGGGGTAGGCAAACTGCACCGCGTCGAATGCCACCTGCACATGCGGCGGCCGGGCGGCGGGCAGCGCCGGCGCGGTGATCCTCGGCCGGGTATCCAGGATTTCCATCAGCCGCTCGGTGGCGCCCGCCGCCCGCTGCAATTCGCCCCAGACCTCGGATACGGTGCCGGCGCCGGTCGCGACCACGAAGGCGTAGAACACGAACGCCGAGAGCTCCCCTGCGGTCAGGCGCCCGGCGAAGACGTCGTGGCCGCCCACCCAGAGGATCACGCCCACCGCGCAGAACGCGATCAGCATCACCGAGGCGATCAGGAACGCCTTCTGGCCGATGCGCGAAACCCCGGTGCGATACGCGGCCTCCGCGTGCTCGCCGAAGGCGCGCCGGTCCTCGCCCTCGTGGGCATAGGCCTGCACGGTGCGGATCTCGTGCACCGCCTCGTCCACGTACGCGGAGACGTCGGCCACCCGGTCCTGGTTGTCCCGCGACAGGCGCCGCACCCGGCGCCCGAGCAGCAGGATCGGCACCAGCGTCGCGGGAATCCCGAGCAGGACGAAAACCGCGAGCTTCCAGCTCACCACGAACATCATCGCCGCGGCGCCGATCATCATCAGCAGGTTGCGCACGAACATGGACAGGCCGTAGCCGATCACCTGCTGCAGCAAGGCGGTGTCGTTGGTCAGGCGCGAGATCACCTCGCCGGTGCGCGTCGCCTCGAAGTAGCCGGGCTCGAGCGCGAGGATGTGGTTGAAGAGGCTCCGCCTCAGGTCGGTGACCACGCGCTCGCCGATGGTCATCATCAGGTAGAAGCGCGCGAAGGTCGCCGCCGCGAGCAGCGCCGCGACGCCGATCATGGCCGCCAGCGCCGCGTCCAGCATCTCCGGGCTCGAGCCGCCGAAGCCCCGGTCAACCACCAGCTTCAGGCCCTGGCCCATGGCGAGCACGCAGCCGGCGGCGACCACCAAGGCGGCCATCGCCGCGGCGACCTGCAGCCGGTACGGGGCGACGAAGCGGGCGAGGCGCAGGATGTGGGCCATGCGCGGACTCTACCCCCGCTAGCCGCCGTAGAACAGGCAGGCGTTGCGCCCCTGCTGCTTGGCGCGGAGCATCGCGACGTCGGCATTGCGCAGCAGCGCCTCGCCGTCGCCGGCGTCGGCGGGATACAGCGAGACGCCGATGCTGGCGCCGATGCCGAAGCTGCGGCCCTCGACCTCGAACGGTGCCTCCAGCGCCTGCAGCACCTTGGCGGCGACCGCGCGGCAGTCCTCCGCCGCGCGCAGGCCCGGGATGACGATCGCGAATTCGTCGCCGCCGTGGCGCGCCAGGGTGTCGGCCTTGCGCACACAGGCGGCCACGCGCTGCGCGGCCTCGACCAGCACCGCGTCGCCGGCGCGATGGCCGAGGGCGTCGTTCACCTGCTTGAAGCGGACCAGGTCCACCATCATCACCGCCACCTTCTCGTCGCGCCGCTGCGCCTGGTGGAGCGCCTGGCGCAGCCGGTCCTCGAGCAGGCGGCGGTTCGGCAGGCCGGTGAGCGTGTCGTGGTAGGCGAGGAAGCGCGCTTCCTCCTCGCGGCGCTTGCGGTCCGTGATGTCCTGCGAGACGCCGATGACGCGGCGCACGCGGCCGCCCCGGTCCGCCATCGCTTGCCCGCGCGCGTGCATCCAGCGCACGCGCCCGGCGCCGTCGATGTCCCGGAACTCGATCTCGTAGGGCTCGCCGCGCTCCTGGGTCGCGAGCGAGGCCTCGCGCACGCGCTCGCGGTCCTCGTCGTGCACGCGCACGAGGTAGTCGGCGAAGGTGATCGGCCGCTCCCGGCCGCCGGAAGCGCCCGGGCTGCGCCCGAACTGCATCCGGCCGCTGTCCCGGTCCCACTCCCAGTAGACCAGGTCGGCGGCATCGACCGCGAGCCGCAGGCGCTCCACGCTCTCGTGCAGCGCGGCG
>JALHLN010000253.1 GCA_022844545.1 Burkholderiales bacterium
GGCTCAGGCGCCGGATGGCGCTGGTGACGGGTACCCGCTGATCAGTTCGCCGCCGCGCGGCCAAGCGTGGCGGACAAGTGCCGGTCGACCTCGCCGAGGAGCGACGCCGGGATGCGCCCGACGACCGCGGCATCACGCGCCTCGATGGTGGCGATCTTCGCGGTGCGGATAACGGAGGGAACCGGCAATCCGGCGCGCGCCAGGTCGCGCACTGCAACGTCACCGGCCCAACCCCGGTTTTCCGCGCTCGTGATCATCATGACCCAGAGCAATCCGTTCGCTTCGGCAAAGGAAGCATCCGACACCACCAGCGCGGGGCGCCACTGGCGGGTCGCCCGATCCGTGTAGGGAAACGGAACCTTGACGACCGAGCCCCGCTTAAAGGTCTCCATAGGCCCGCTCGTCGGCCTCCGAGTTCCATTCGTGGAACGTCCGGAACGGGTCGTCGGTCTGCGTGGGCGATCGCGCCTTGGTGAGGATCACGCGGCCATCGACGATCTCGTAGCGCAGCGCGTCGCCTTCCTTGAGCTGGAGCGCGGCGCGCACCGGCTGCGGAATGGTGGTCTGTGCCTTGCTGGTGAGCTTGCTCGTGATCATGGCCGGTCCGCTGGGGCGAGGTAAGGGGAATTCGTTCCATGGTAAGGATCATCCTTACCATGGTCAAGCGCTGATCCGGAAGCGGCCCCACGCGGCTGGACTCGCGCCCAGGCGGTGCTACAGCACCTTCCACCACGGCGCCGCCAGCACGTCCGGCGCCAGCCACTCGAGCGCGCTGCCGGTATGCAGCAGCAGCCCCGCACGCGCCCTCGCGCCGTACTCGGCGCGAAAGCTTCGCAGGTGCGTGCAGTCGGAAAGCCGCGGTCGTGCGGTCGCCTTGACTTCGATCGGCAGCAGCGTGCGCCCCGCCTCGATCACGAAGTCCACCTCCTCTCCGGTGGCCGTGCGCCAGTAGCCCAGTTCGGCGCGCTCGACGCGGGCGTCGCGCCAGGCGAGGAGGTCGTGCAGCACCAGGTTCTCGAGGTGCGCGCCGCCGGGCTCCGCGCCGGACAGGTGCAACGCGATGCCGGTGTCGCCCCAGTAGATCTTCGGAGCCTTGATGAGCCGCTTGGTGCGGTTCACCGCGTACGCTGGCAGGCGCACCATCAAATACGACGTTTCCAGCAGGTTGAGCCAGCGATGCACCGTGGGTTGCGGCAGCGCCGCGTCGCGTCCCATCTCGGTCTGGTTGACGAGCTGGCCAAGCCGCAGGCAGGCGGCGCGCATCAGGCGGCGGAAATCCGGCAGGGCGCTGATCGCCGCCAGGTCCTGCAGGTCGCGCTCGAGATAGGTACGGGCATAGCCCTCGAACCAGATGCGGCGCTCGGCGGGCCTCTTCATTTCGATGGCCGGGGTCGGGAATCCTCCCCGGAGCGCGAGCGCGCGCCAGTCCTCGGCCTCGTCGTCTCCGCCGGCCAGCAGGTCGCGCCACTTCGCCTCCGGCGCTGCCAGCAAGTCCTCCCAGCGTCCGGCGCTGCCCCGGCCAAGCTGCTCGCGCCGGGTCATCGGCCAGAGCGTGAGATAGCTCGCGCGGCCGGCGAGCGATTCCGAGACCTGCCGCATGAGCAGCAGGTTCGCCGACCCGGTGAGCAGGAAGCGGCCTGGGGCCCGGTTGCGATCGATGGCGCGCTTGACCGCGCGCAGCAGCGCGGGCTCGCGCTGCACCTCGTCGAGGGTCACCGGTCCGACGCCGTCCACCAAGACCCCGGGATCGCGGCGCGCAGCGTCGAGCACGTCGAGGTCATCCAGGGAACGGTACTGCCGTTTGCCCGGCACAAGCTCCGCGGCCAGGGTGCTCTTGCCGGTCTGCCGCGCGCCGGTGACCACGACCGCGGGCATGACCTGCAAGCGCCGGGCCAGCGCGGTACCGACGAGGCGCGGGAGGGTTTTCATGCCGTGCATGATAGTCATTCACGTCGTGAATGACAATCTTCGCCCCGGGGAGGGGAGGTCTTCTATGCGGCCGCTTTGTGCTTCAGCGGGACGCCATTGAGCTTCTGCAACGCCTCGAACGAAAGCCCCTCCGCGCAGATCTCCACCAGGTGCAGGCCGTCGGCCTTGATGTCGATCACCGCGAGGTCGGTGTAGACGCGCGTCACGCAGCGCACCCCGGTCAGCGGATAGCTGCAGCGCTCGACGATCTTGGATTCGCCCTGCTTGGTCAGGTGCTCCATGGTGACGAACACCTGCTTCGCGCCCGCCGCCAGGTCCATCGCCCCGCCCACCGCCGGAATCGCGTCCGCCTCGCCGGTGTGCCAGTTGGCGATGTCGCCGTTGGCCGCGACCTGGAACGCGCCCAGCACGCAGATGTCGATGTGGCCGCCGCGGATCATGCCGAACGAATCCGCGTGGTGGAAATAGGAACCCCCCTGGAGGATGGTCGCCGGCGCCTTGCCGGCGTCGATCAGGTCCTCGTCCTCCTGCCCCGGCGCGGGCCTGGGACCCAGGCCGAGGATGCCGTTCTCGCTGTGCAGGATGATCTCGCGGTCCTTCGGGATATGGTTGGCCACCAGCGTTGGCAGGCCGATGCCGAGATTCACGTAGGCGCCCTCGGGAATGTCGCGCGCCACGCGCGCGGCGATCTGGTTGCGGTCGAGTTTCTTCATGCCGCCTTCCTCAGGGCTGCCACCTTCACCACGCGCTGCACGAAGATGCCGGGCGTCACCACGTGTTCCGGATCGATCGCGCCAAGCGCGACCGTCTCGCGCACCTGCGCCACGGTGCACCTGGCCGCCGCCGCCATGATGGGGCCGAAATTGCGCGCCGTCTTGCGGTAGGCGAGGTTGCCCCAGCGGTCGCCGCGGTCGGCCTTGATGAGCGCGTAGTCGCCGTGGATGGGCATCTCGAGGACGTAGTCGCGGCCGTTGATGCGGCGCGTTTCCTTGCCCTCGGCGAGCTTGGTGCCGAAAGCAGTGGGGGTGTAGAAGCCGCCCACGCCCGCGCCAGCGGCGCGGATGCGCTCGGCGAGCGTGCCCTGCGGCACCAGTTCCAGCTCTAGTTCGCCCGCGCGCCAGGCCTTGTCGAAGTGCCAGGAGTCGGTCTGGCGCGGGAACGAGCAGATGACCTTCTTCACGCGCCTGGCGGCGATGAGCGCGGCAAGCCCGGCGTCGGCGTTGCCCGCGTTGTTGTTCACCACGGTGAGGTTCCGTGCTCCTTGGGCGATGAGCGCGTCGATCAGCGCCGAGGGCATGCCGGCGTTGCCGAAGCCGCCGATGAGGATGGTGGCGCCATCGGGCACGTCGGCCAGCGCCGCAGCGGGGGATTGCAGGATCTTGTCGATCATGGGGGCGAATCTTAGCGGTCGGCAGGCGCACCGGCCGACTGTCGTGCCCGCCCGAGGTGAGCGGTCCCTTACCAATCGCCTGCCGCGCCAAATAGCTCACATTCCACTTTCACTGAGTTTTATAACTATCTGATTTACATAACCCTTTGACTTTTGAGTTTTCGCCTTCGGAAGTGTTGCTAAGTCGTTGTCGGATTTGGGAAAACCCCCTCGATTTCCTTGACCATTCCTGGTTTTTTCGAATAAAGTGGGAAAACGTAGAAAAAAGTGGCGCAGTAGGGGTTCATTTCCCCGATGCCACGCAAAAGCGGGAGACACGGGCAAATGGGCGGGTCGTTTCACGGCGCGGTTCTGGTCACGCTGGACGCAAAGGGTCGCTTGTCGATCCCGACGCGCCACCGGGATGCGCTGTTCGCAGGCGGCCGCACGCTGGTGCTCACCGCGCACCCGGAAGGCTGCGCGCTCTTGTATCCCGAGACCGAGTGGGAGCGCGTGCGCGAGCAGGTGGCGAAATTCCCCAGCTTCAGCGCGCAGGCGAGCTGGTGGAAGCGCCTGCTCCTGGGTTTCGAGGAGCACGTCGCGCCCGATGCCTCCGGCCGGGTGCTGCTCTCAAGCGGTCTGCGCATGCACGCCAAGCTCGAGCGCGAGGCGATGCTGGTCGGCCAGAGCCACTACTTCGAGCTCTGGGACGCCGGCGTCTGGAGCGCCAAGCTCGCCGCGGCGAACCTGACCGGCAGCGGCACGCCGCCGCAGGGCATGGAGGACTTCTCGCTGTGAGC
>JALHLN010000254.1 GCA_022844545.1 Burkholderiales bacterium
CTGTTCTCGCGCCGCCTGCGCGATCCGCGGCGCGAGCGCGACGCGCTCGACCGCCTGATCCCGGACGTGACCGGGGCGGGCGCGGCGCGCGCCGACGTCATCATCGAGGCCATCTTCGAGAACCTGGAGGCCAAGCGCGAGCTGTTCGCCAAGATCGAGGCGGTGGCGAAACCGGACGCCGTGATCGCGAGCAACACCTCCAGCCTGAAGCTCGCCGACATCGCCGCCGGGTTCAGGGACCCGTCGCGCCTGGTGGGGATCCATTTCTTCAACCCGGTGCCGCAAATGATGCTGGTCGAGGTCGTATCGGCCGCGGCCACCAATCCGGAGCACGCGAAGCGCGCCGCCGCCTTCGTGCGCCAGATCGACAAGCTGCCGCTGCCGGTGAAGGATTCGCCCGGGTTCCTGGTCAACCGCGTCCTCGGGCCGTACCTGCAGAACGCCTTCCGCATGCTGGACGAGGGCATGAAGCCCGAGACCATGGACGCGGCGATGGAGGAATTCGGCATGCCCATGGGCCCGATCGAACTGGCCGACACCGTGGGCCTGGACATCTGCCTGCACGCCGGCAAGGAACTCGCCAAGAAGGGCGCGGGAGGGGAGATCGAGGCGCCGCAGGTGCTCACCAACAAGGTCGCGCTGGGCCAGCTCGGGCGCAAGACCGGCCAGGGCATCTACCAGTGGAATGAAGGCAAGGCGGTGAAGGGCCAGCCCGGCGCGTACCAGAAGGACCTGATCGATTCGCTGGTGGAGCCGTACCTCGCGGAGGCGAAGGCGGTGCTCGCCGAGGGGGTGGTCGCGGATGCCGACCTCGCGGACGCGGGCCTCATCTTCGGCACCGGCTTCGCGCCGTTCCGCGGCGGGCCGATGCACTACCTGGCCGAGGGCAGGAAGTAGCACGGTGGCCAGGCGCACCGGCAAGGCCTCGCACCAGCCGCCCGGCCTCAGGCTCCCCAGGGGCAAGGTGCCGGCGCTGCGCGTGGTGCCGATGCCGGCCGATTCGAACCACAACGGCGACATCTTCGGCGGCTGGATCATGGCGCAGGTGGACGTCGCCGGCGGCATCGTCGCGGGCCGGGTCGCGCGCGGCCGCGTCGCCACCGTGGCGGTGAATTCCTTCGTCTTCAAGCAGCCGGTGCAGATCGGCGACATCCTGTCGCTGTACGCGGACGTGGTCCGCGTCGGCAACACCTCGGTGACGATCAACGTCGAGGTCTACGCCGAGCGCGGGCGCGCCGAGGCGAAGGTGGTCAAGGTGACCGAAGCCACGCTGACCTACGTCGCCATCGACCTCAAGGGGCGGCCGCGGCGGATCCAGAAGGACCAGTGACCACGCCGGTCGAGTTTGCCGCGCGCGACGGCTATGCGCTCGCCGGCACCCTGTTCAACCCCGGACAAGCCAACGGCCGCGCCGTGCTGCTCCACGCCGCCACCGGCGTCAAGCGCGGCTTCTACGCGAAGTTCGCCGCGCACCTGGCACAAGAGGGCTTCACCGTCCTCACCTTCGACTACCGCGGCATCGGCGATTCGCGCCGTGGCTCGCTGCGTCGGTTCCCCGCGCGCATGAGCGACTGGGCGCGGCTGGACGCGGCGGGCGCGCTCGACTACCTCGCCGTGCAGGCGCCGGACGCGAAGCTGCTGTGCGTCGGCCACAGCTTCGGCGGCAATGGCCTGGGCGTGGTGCCCGGCATCGAGCGTTACGCCGCGGCATTGTTCGTCGGCACCCAGAGCGGCTACTGGCGGCACTGGCCGGGCGCGGGCAAGCCCGCGATGTGGCTGCTCACGCACCTGATGCTGCCCTCGGTCTCCGGCGCGCTCGGCTACTTCCCCATGAAGCTGCTAGGCCAGGGCGAGGACCTGCCCGGCGGCGTCGCGCGCGAATGGGCCGGCTGGTGCCGGAACCCGCGCTATGCCGCCGGCGCTGTCGGCAGCGAGGGCTACGCGCGGCTCACCGCCCCCATCCGCAGCTACTGGGTGAGCGACGACCGCTACGCGCCGCGTCCGGCGGCCGAGGCGCTGTTCGAGCTCTACCCGAACGCGGCGGCGAAGGAACTGGTGGAAGTGGACGCGGCCGCGCACGGCGGCGGCATCGGGCACTTCGGCTTCTTCCGCGAGCGCTTCCGCGACACGCTCTGGCGCGACGCGTCCGGCTGGCTGGCGCGGCAGTAGCCGCGGCGCGGTTCAGGCCAGGCCGGGGAACAGCCCCTTCAGCCCCTCGGCCATGGTCTGGATCGCCAGCGCGGCGAGCAGCAGGCCCAGCAGCCGCGTCGCGATGTTGAGCCCGGTGGTGCCCAGGCGCGCGCCGATCGGCTGCGCCAGCGCGAGCACCACCCAGGTGAGCACGCAGACCAACGCGATGCAGGCGAGGATCGCCCCGAGGTGCAGCGCGCCGCCGGACTGCGACGCGAGGATGGTGGTGCTGATCGCACCCGGCCCGGCGAGCAGCGGCACGGCAAGCGGCACCACGCCGGGCTGCGCCGCCTGCTCCATCTCCAGGGCCTCGTCGCGCGACTGGCGCACCGCGCCCACCTGCGCGTTCAGCATCGCCAGCGCCATGAGCAGGAGCACCAGGCCGCCGCCGACGCGGAACGCCGGCAGGCTGGCGCCGATGAAGGTGAGCGCCCGGTCGCCCACCAGCGCGGACACCGCGAGCACCGCGAACACGGTGATCACCACCGTCCGCACCAGCGCCTTGCGCTCGCGGTCGCTGCGGGACGTCGTCACCGCGAGGAAGATCGGCACCGCCAGGAACGGGTCGAGCACCGCCGCCAGCGTGACGAAGAAGCGCAGGTAGCCCGACAGCGGCAGCAGGCCTTCCACGGCGCTACTTCTTCGCCTGCGCTTCCTTGCGCCAGGCGTTCACCTGCGCGAACGCCGGCCGCTCGTTCAGCATCTTGAGGTACGGCTTCACCTGCGCGATGCCCTCCAGCGCGTCGCGGCCGTAGGCGAGCTTGGTGGCGAGCGACACCATCGGCAGGTGGCAGGCCGCGGCGCAGTCGGCGATGGTGAGCTCGGCGCCGGCGGCAAAGGGCTCGAACCTGGCCAGCGCGGCAAAGGCGCGCACGCCCTTGGCGAGGTCCTTCTCCACCCCCGCCTTGAGCGAATCCGACAGCGTGCCGCCGAAGAACACGCCGCCGTACAGGCGCCGCGCCACCAGTTCCATATGCAGCTCGATCACCGTGGTCAGCTCGCGCACCTTGGCGCGCGCCAGCGGCGCCTTCGGCAGCAGGGGCTTCGCCGGGTAGGCATCCTCCAGGTACTCCAGGATCGCCGAGGATTCGCACAGGCGCACGCCGTCGATCTCGGCGTAGGGCACCTTGCCCATCGGGCTGCGCGCGAGGTAGGCCTCGTCCTGCGAGGGCTTCACCGTGGCGTCCTCCTCGTAGGGCACGCCCTTCTCCAGCAGCGCGAGCAGCACCTTGTTGTGGTAGTTGCTGACGCGGAAACCGCAAAGCCTGAGCATGGATTCATTCCCTCCTCTAGACAGCGAGCGGGAATTCTAATCGGAGACCTCCGGCCGCGGAGGTGAATGGTTATACTGGCGCGGGCTTACAATGCGGCTGCATCAGTCGATACTGGCGTTCAGGAACGGCCGCTATCTCAGGCTGGCGCTGATCGTTTGCGCGCTTTCGATCGGCGCGTACGCATGGCACGATCCCTCCTCGACGCACGTCAAACCCTACGGCGGCACGCCGCTCGGCTACGCGCTCGGCATCCTCGGCGCCGCGATGATCCTCTGGCTGCTGCTGCTCGGCCTGCGCAGGCGCAGCTACGCCTCGAGCCTCGGCACGGTGCAGGGATGGACCAGCGCCCACGTCTACCTCGGCGCCGGACTCCCGCTGGTGGTGTCGCTGCACAGCGGCTTCGAGTTCGGCTGGAACATCCACACGCTCGCCTACGCGCTGATGATCGCTGTGGTGCTGAGCGGGCTCGCCTGCCTGTTCGCCTACCTGCGCTTCCCGCGCTTCATGACCGAGAACCTCGGCGACCAGACGCTGGAGTCGCTGGCGCTCAGGATTGCCGACATCGACCATCTGTGCCGCAAGCTGTCGCTGGAGCTGCCGGACGCGGCTGCCGCCGCCGTCGAGC
>JALHLN010000255.1 GCA_022844545.1 Burkholderiales bacterium
CGGCCTTGGGTACTCGCGCCGCCCGGCCGCGCGGGGACGCGAGGAGTTCTAGCGGCGCCAGGGGCGCCAGCTGCGCCAGCCGAGGGAGGAAGTGTTGGTGCGGAAGTTGGTCACGACGGCGCAAATATAGCACACGCGAAAAACAGGAAACCAGGGACAGTCCACGTTTTCCTGCGCGCGTGGCCGTGGAAAACGTGGACTGTCCCTATTTTCCGAGCCTGGATCGCATGTCGCGGATGGTGGCGGCGTAGTCCTTCGAGCCGAAGATGGCCGAGCCGGCGACGAAGGTGTCGGCGCCGGCGGCGGCCACGCGGGCGATGTTGTCGGCCTTGATGCCGCCGTCCACCTCGAGCCAGATGTCGCGGCCGGTGGCGTCGATGCGCTTGCGCACTTCGGCGATCTTGGGCAGCACGGACTCGATGAAGGCCTGGCCGCCGAAACCCGGGTTCACGGACATCAGCAGCACCAGGTCCAGCTTCTCCAGGGTGTGGTCGAGATGCGACAGCGGCGTGGCCGGGTTGAACACCAGGCCCGCCTTGCAGCCGTTCTCGCTGATGAGCGCGATCGTGCGGTCCACGTGCTCGCTCGCCTCCGGGTGGAAGCTGATGATGTTGGCGCCGGCCCTGGCGAAATCCGGGACGATGCGGTCCACCGGCCGCACCATCAGGTGGACGTCGATCGGCAGCGTGGTGTGCGGCCGGATCCCGGCGCAGACGAGCGGCCCCACCGTCAGGTTGGGCACGTAGTGGTTGTCCATGACGTCGAAATGGACCAGGTCGGCGCCGGCCGCCGCCACCGCGCGCACTTCCTCTCCCAGGCGCGCGAAATCCGCGGACAGGAGAGAGGGCGCGATGCGGAAGGTGGCGGGCGACCGGCGTACCATGGCGCCGCGATTCTAGCGCGCCGCACTACAATGCGCCCATGGCCCAGGACAAGCGCTACGAGGTCGCCGTGAGCGCGGCGGTGAAATACCTGCCGGAGCAATCCGACGAGGACGGCGGTCGCTACGTGTTCGCCTACACCATCACCATCCGCAACGCCGGCACCGTGGCCGCCCAGCTGATCAGCCGCCACTGGATCATCACCGACGCCACCGGCGTGGTGCAGGAGGTGAAGGGCCTGGGCGTGGTGGGTGCGCAGCCCCTGCTGCAGCCGGGCGAGTCCCACCAGTACACCAGCGGCACCGCGATCGCGACTCCGGTGGGAACGATGCGCGGCAGCTACCAGATGGCGGCCGAGGACGGCACGCGCTTCGAGGCGCCGATCCCCGAGTTCACGCTGTCGGTGCCGCGGGTGCTCCACTGAGGCGGTAGACCACGGTGGGCGCGTTGCGCCCCCGCACCGCCAGTTCGTCCACCCGGGTGAAGTCGAAGCCCGCGCCGGCGGCGTGCACGGTGCTCTCCGAGGCGAGCGCATAGGTGCCGTACTTCTTGTTGAGCTGCTCCAGGCGGGCGGCGATGTTCACCTCGTCCCCGTGCACGGTGTAGAGGAGCCGGTCCCTGGCGCCGACCGCGCCGGTGACGATGCGCCCGGTGTTGATGCCGCAGCGCGTGCGCATGCGCACCCCGCCGCCGAAGCTGCGCTCCTGCGTCGCCTCGAGGATGGCGAGCGCGGTGCGCACCGCGTTGGCGGCGTGGTCGGGATCGGGCTTGACGGTGTTGAAGGCGATCAGCATGGCATCGCCCTGGAACTGGGTGATGACGCCGCCGTGCCGGTCGACGGCCGCGGACATCGCCTCGAAGTACTCGTTCAGCAGGGCCACCAGCCGTTCCGGCGCCACCTTCTCGGAGATGGTCGAAAAGCCCTCGATGTCGGTGAACAGGATGCTCGCCTCGCGCACCTCGCCGTCGCCCGGCTTCAGCCCCGCCTCCGAACTGCTGATGCGGTCGGCCACCTCCGGCGCGACGAAGCGTGACAGGTCCTTGGCCAGCACGCTGTCCAGCACCGCGCGATAGAGGATGCGGCGCGAGCGCGCCAGCGCCAAGGCGAGGATCGCGGTCACCATCAGGATCGCGATCACCTTGTCGACCTCGGCGCCCACCAGCACCGTATTCGAGGTCATGTAGCGCACGTAGTCGCGCGTCACCACCATCTCCCCGGACATCGCGGCCAGGGCCAGCAGGACCAGCCAGCCCGCGGCGGCCGCGAGCCCGGCCGCGATCACGTACAGCGGCTCGAAGCGCAGCGCGCGCAGGGCGATGAAGATGAACACGTAGAGCAGCGTGGGCACCTTTAGGTAGAACGGCGCCGGCTGCTCGTATTGCAGGTGGAAGCTCCAGATCAGCGCCATCAGCAGCGCCATGTCGATGCACACGCCGACCACCAGCACCGCTGGATGAAGCCAGCGGCGGTAGGCGAAGGCGAGCCGCAGCAGGGTGAAGGCGAAGAACGCCCCCAGCACCCAGGGCACCGGCTGGAACTGCGTCCCGGCCGAGGTTTTCGGCGACAAGGTGTAGAGCACCAGGAAGAAGGCGACCAGGGCGAACTGCACCCAGCCGATGAGGAGCTCGCTCCTCGCCTGCTGCTCGACGATCAGCCAGCGCACGCGCTCCGGCGGCGAGCCCTTCGGGCCCTCGCCCAGCACGAAATCGACGAGTTTGCGCATCCTGGTGGCTTGGTCGCGCCCGCCGGCCGGAACTGACGCGCCGGCGGCGGGGGCAAAATGTAACCGATCGGTTACATCGCGGCCGCTAGCGGGTCTCGGCGGCCATGCGGCGCAGCTGGGCGGTGGTCTTGGCCAGCCGGTCCGCCAGGATCCGGATCAGCGCGATGGCCGCGTCCGGGTTGCCGCGGATGACGTTGACGAAGACGTCGCGCGAGATGCGCAGCACCTCCAGCTTCGTCTTCGCCGTCGCGGTGGCGGTGCGGGCGACGTCGCCGAAGATGCCGATCTCGCCGATGACGTCGTTGCGCGAGAGCGTGTTCACGATCAGCGGGCCCTTGGGCGTGGGCACGCTGATGTCGACCTCGCCCTCCATGATGATGTAGGCGCTGTCCGGCGGGTCGCCGGCGCTGAACATGAGCTGGCCGGCCTCGTAGGCGAGGCGGTCGCTGCTGAAGGCGAGCAGCTTCTGCATCGCCGGATCGATGGTGCTGAAGATCGGCACCCTGCGGATCAGCTCGGTTTCCTGTTCCAGGCTCATGTCGACTCTCCTGCCGTTGTCACGCTCACCCCGCGCCCAGCATGCGCTGCAGCGCGCCGCCCGCGCTCTTCAGTTCCTGGAACCGGCCCTGCTCCATCAGCCGGCCGCGCTCGAGCACCAGCACGCGCGCGAAGCGCTCGCCCAGGTCGTGGCGGGCGAGCGCCCAGATCACGCCCTTGCCCCTGCGGTACTCCAGGATGTTGGTCACCACCCGGTTCTGCGAGGCCGGGTCCAGGTTCGCGATCGCGGCGTCGAACACCAGCAGCGCCGGGCGCTTGAGCAGCGCGCGCGCGACGGCGATCTTCTGCCGGTCGGCCGAGGCGAGGCGCCCGCCGCCGACGCCGACCTGGTAGGCGAGGCCGACGCGGATCACCTCCGGGCGCAGCCGCTGCTCCTCCAGCACCTCGCGCAGCAGCGCACCCATGCGCGTCGAGGCCTCCGCCTGGCCGGTGACGATTTTGCCGAACAGGATGTTGTCCTGCAGCGTCGCCGAGCCGTTGTAGCGCTCCGGGTCGAAGAACTCGACCTCCCTGGTCAGTTCTCCCGGCAGGTTGTCGCGGAAATAGGCGCGCGCCTTGAGCAGGCGGGCCTCGTAGGCCTCGTCCATGAGGCCGAGGCGATGCCGCGCCGGGACCATCTTGAACGGCAGCGCGAGCAGCTGGTCGCGGTCGGCCTCGTCGATGGCGGCGAGGCCGGTCTCGGCGACGCGCCCGAGGATCGCCTTGAACTCCGGCAGGTCGTCCTGGCGGATGAAGCTGAAGCGCTCGAAGAATTCGTGCCCGGGCGGCAGGCCGCTGAAGAGTTCGACCATGGTCTCGGCGATCTTGTGGCCGGTCTTGAGCAGGTCCTCGGCGAGGCCGGTCTCGGCGAGCACGCGGCGCACGTAGGCGTTGCGCGCCAGGTTCTCCATGTCGAAGGCCTT